>CAZFAL010000068.1:0-15114 GCA_964516945.1 uncultured Ignavibacteriales bacterium | reverse complement strand
GGATCGATTTTTTCTTTGTTATGTGACTGCCAGCAGAAAACAACGGTGAATGCGCCGCTGAGCAGGAACAAAATCTTAAACCATGCGGTAACCGGATTGAAGAGGAACCGTCCACCGAGCGCCACAGCCGTTTGGGGCATCAAGTTGAACACTGCGGCCACACCAAGCGCCAGGCCGAGCAGGGCCATTGGGCCGAGTATATGTCTCTGCCTATCTGACAGGAACAAGTCGGTCAGCAGGACAACGAAGGCCGTGACGGTGACGATTATTTCCGGAGCGAGTATCATGTGATTTCTATTGAGAATAGCTTCTTAGAACATCCAGTTTCCTGCGGTCAAATGCAGGCGGTTAATTATCGGATAAATGGCGCCTTCAATCAGATCAACGAAATACCACGGCGCCAGACCGACAGCGGCAATGGCCGTTACGAGCAGGGCCGTGCTGATTTTTTCCGGCAGGGTTGCGCCTTTGAGTTTCTTGAACTCCTCAGAGACTAGCGGTCCCTGAAAGACTTTTGCCAGGCCACGCAAAACATAGACAGCCGTCACAACAATTGACATCGTGGCGATGACCGTCAGGATGCGCATGGTAGTTGCATTCGTCCACTGATTGCCGATGAACCCGCCGATAAAGACATGTGATTCGGCAATAAAGCCCGATAGCCCCGGCAGACCAAGCGAGGCCAGACCGGCGATATAGAAACACACCGCCAGCCAGGGTATGACTTTCGCCAGCCCGCCCATGTCCGGGATGATGCGTGTATGCGTGCGGCCATAGACCATGCCAATCAAACCGAAAAACAGCGCAGTCATCACACCGTGCGAGAACATCTGCAACACGGCGCCTTTGACACCGATGATATTCAACGTGAGAATACCAAAAAGCACAAAGCCGCAATGACTGACTGATGAATAGGCGGTGAAAAACTTCAGGTCTTTTTGTCTGACAGCCCCGAAGGCGCCATAGAGAATGTTGATTGTCGTCAGGCCCATAAAGAACAGCGCCCAGTTTTGCGCGCCCTCCGGGAGCAGGTAGAGGCCGATACGCAAGGCGCCATAACCGCCGAGTTTCATCAGCACTCCGGCATGGAGCATTGAGACCGCAGTCGGCGCCGAGGAGTGGCCGTCCGGTGACCAGGTGTGAAACGGGTAGAGCGCGCCGATGACACCGAAGCCGATGAAAATCACCGGGAACACCCAGTTCTGGAATATAATTGGGAAATGAACTTTTGAGAGTTCAATCAGGTCAAACGTTTCTTGACCGCTTCCCTGATAGAGCGCGAGAAAGCCGACCAGTATCAACGCCGAAGAGGCCATCAACATGAGCGTTAGCTTCATCGCTGAGTATTCTTTCGGGCCGGTGCCCCAGATACCAATCAGCAAATACATCGGCAGCACGGCGACTTCGTAGAACATGAAGAACAGGAACAAGTCAAAGCTGATAAAGACTCCGAAGACACCTGAGACGAGCAAGAGCAACAGAGCAAAGAACTCTTTGGCGCGCTCTTCAACCTGCCAACTGGCCAGCACGCCGGTGAAGATGACGATTGAGGTCAGGATGACCATGAACAGCGAGATGCCGTCAAGTCCGACGAAGTATTGTATTCCGAGACTTTCGAACCAGGGGACTCTTTCGACAAGATATAGTGTTGTGACCAGTGACTTCTTAACTGCGTCACCGGAAAGAACCGCGACCTGCAGGAATCTGTAGGTGACAAAGGCGGTCAGGAGCAGATGTAGTGACGTACCGGTCAGGGCAATCTTTTTGACCAGCTTCGGCGCATTGCCCGGAGTCAGAATAACTGCGATGGCAGTCAGAAATGGAAGTATGAAGAGCCAGCTTACGATTGTCATTGATGTCAGTCCGTTCTCGCTTCTCTGTCGCTTAGCTCACATATAACCAGATGACAACCGCAACGGCAATGACACCGTTGACCAGCCAGACAGTATAGGTTTGCGCCTGACCGGTTTGCAGGTAACTGAGTAGCCCGCCGCTCTGGCGTGTTATCCAGCCGGTCAGATTGACCATTCCGTCAACGATGTGCCTGTCAAACCAGGCGATTGGCGCCGCAACGAATCGGAAAATAATCTTGTGCGTGACGAACTGGTAGATCTCGTCGATGTAGAACTTATTGTATATCACACGATAAACAACGCCAAGTTTCTCAGAGAGCGCCTGCGCGCGAGTTCCGTTGTTGGCATAGAACAGCGAGGCGATGCCGATGCCAGTAAGTCCAAGCGCCAACGCCGGAATCCAGATTGGGAAACCACTTTCTGCGTGAACTGACTGTTCACCCAGCCCGACAAAGTCACCGAAATGCACAAACCCGGCCACAGCAGAGAGCGCCGCGAGAATCATCAATGGAATAGTCATAGTTAGGGGCGCCTCATGGGCATGACTGACAGCTTCAGAGCGGGCTTTGCCGAGAAAAGTGACAATGTAGATGCGGAACATATAAAAGGCGGTGATTCCGGCGACCAGTAGGCCAATGGCGAAGATGACATAGTGATGATTGCCCAGCGTCGAGGCGATGATTTCATCTTTGGAAAAGAATCCGGCAAAGGGCCAGACACCGGAGATTGCCAGAGTTGCGATGAGGAAAGTGATGTGTGTGATGGGCATTTTTTTCGACAGTCCGCCCATCTCCCAGATATTGTTGGTGTGAACAGCATGAATAACCGCTCCGGCGCCAAGGAAGAGCAACGCCTTGAAGAATGCGTGAGTGAACAAGTGGAAGAGTGAGGCGGTGTAGCCGAGTGATTCTGCGGCGCTGGCAACACCAAGCGCAAACATCATATAACCAATCTGGCTGAGTGTTGAAAACGCCAGAACACGCTTGATATCGTTTTGTGTGCAGGCAATCACTGCCGCAAAGAGGCAAGTGAAGGCGCCGACATAGGCGACGATGAGTAAGACGGTTCCTGAGGCGGCAAAGGCCGGAAATAATCGCGCCACGAGATAGACACCTGCGACAACCATAGTGGCGGCGTGGATAAGCGCCGAGACAGGTGTGGGGCCTTCCATTGCATCGGGTAACCAGATATGTAGCGGGAACATGGCGCTCTTACCGGCGGCGCCAATGAAAATCAGTATCATCGCCGGAGTCAGTAAGCCGAGATTGTTCATCATCAGTGAGACACCGGAACTGGTCAGGTAGCTGAAATCAAACGCTGAGACATTTGCAGGCAATCCGGCCGGAGCGCCTATCATCGAGAGTGTTTGATAGCCGAAGACCGCGAGAAGCAGGACGCCGACAAGGAAGAACAAATCTGCAAAGCGGGTGACAATGAAGGCTTTCTTGGAGGCGGCCACTGCGCTGGGTTTGGTGTAGTAGAATCCAATGAGCAGGAATGAACTGACACCGACCAGTTCCCAGAAGATATAGGTTTGCACAATACTCGGCGCGACCACCAGACCGAGCATGCTGAACGTGAACAGGTTCAAATAGGTGAAGTAGCGACCGTAGCCGTCATCACCGTCCATATAGCCGATTGAATACAAATGCACCAGCGAGCTGACAATCGTCACAACGACCATCAACAGGATTGATAACGAGTCAACCAACACACCGGCATTGACTGCGAGATGAGCGCTATACTGCAACCATTCGAAGCTCCAGGCGACAAGCGCCGGGTGTTCCGCTCCGGCCGGGAAGGCGCTGAAATAGTCATAGGCGAGCATGATTGAGAGGATTGCCGAGGTAAAGACCGATAGTGTGGCGACAATTCCGGCGGCCTTTTTTGAAATCGGCCGGACAATCAAACCCACAACGAGAAATGAGAAAAACGGCAGAGCCGGAATCAGCCAGGCGTTGTTGAACGCGAAAGTATCAAGCATGATGTTGTGCGTTGCTGAGTCCATACATCCCTGCCGTTAATTCTTCATCGAACTGATTTGTGTGACATCGACCGTCTTGTGACTACGGAACACCGCCACAAACAGCGCCATCGCAATCACCGCTTCAGCGGCGGCGACAGCGATGATGAAAATTACCATAATTGCGCCGTCGAGAAATGGTTTTGCGGCGAAGTGGTTGAAAATCAGGAAATTCATAGCCGCCGAGTTCAATAACAGCTCAACCGCCATCAACACGCCGACAGCATTTCTGCGTGTCAGGACTCCATAGATGCCAATCGAAAACAGGATTATCGAAAGCGCCAGCCAGTGAAATAGTTCAGGAGCGAAACTCATGATGCGCTCCTTTCCTTGTCGGTCTCCGGGCTATTGATACGCTTGCGTGGGTTCCTGGAAACGACAATTCCTCCGATGACAGCCGCGAGCAGGAGCAATGAAATAATCTCAAACGGCATCACATAGCCATTGGCGCCATAGTCCAGTAACTGCTTGCCAATCGAGAGCGCGATATCTGTCGGTTGGGTGGCGCTTGCGGCGCTATGGGAGAATGTTGACGACGAAAGCGCCCAAAGCGCAGTAACGCAGAAAGCGACGGCGGACAGGAAGCCGAGGAAAACTCGTGTTCTTGTCGGATGTTGCTCAATAACTTCAAGTGAGCTGGTAAGCATCACGGCGAAGACAATCAAAATCACAATTCCACCGACATAGACCAGCAATTGCACACCGGCGATAAAGTCGTAGTTCAGCAGGATATAGAATCCCGCCCCACAGACAAGAACCACAGCGAGAGCGACTGCGGCGCGGAAGATTCGTCTGGCGCCGACGACGAACAGCGCCGCGACAATTGATACCAGCGCCAAACCGTAGAAGGCGAGTGTATGTGTGAGGTCAGCGGGGTTCAATGATTGCTATCCGATCAAAGTTGACATCCATATCGTAACCGGTTGAAAGCGGCCATGCTCATATATGCTATTGAAAATACTACCCTATTCAGAATGCAGTGACCTATACGTTGTCACTTTTTGAATCAGTCTTCTTTGTCTGTACAGTTGTCGTTGTCTTTTCAGTTGTCTTGGACTTTTCTGTCTGCAACGCCGGTACGCCCGGTAACTCGTGACCCGCCAGCGGGACTTCGCCGCCATACTGGCGCCGAGGCTCGATAGTGGCCAGTAATTCCTCAACCCGGTCATCTTTTTTCTTCGCGCGATTGATGGCCTTCACCGGCGGGCCGGCGTAATCGTTGAGAGTATACACAAGCAGACGCCGGTCGTAAACGGCCGCTTCGAAATCTTCTGACCATTGGAGCGCATCATGCGGGCAGGCCTGCACACAGGCGTTGCAGAAAGTGCAGGAGTCGAGCCGCCAGAGAAAGCGCTCCAATTCAAGCTTTTCATTGACCGGGTTGCGACGGTCATGAATGACAATTGTGCCATTGGGGCAGGCCAACTCACAGAAATTGCATCCGTTGCAATTCATGTAGCCGTTTTCATCCTTGACTAACTGTAACTGGCCGCGAAATCTATCAAACATCTGCAAGGTGTCCCGGTTTTCGGGATACTGTTTGGTCACAACGGTTGACGGGCGGACAAGGTAACCGATTGTGACCTTCATCCCTGTCAGCAGGGACTTGACAGTGTTGAGAAAAACTCTCAGCAGGCCTTCGCGTTTGTCGCTGGCGCTCCGTGGGGCGACTACAACACTGACCAGCACACCACCTAAGGTGATATTGTCTTTGGTACTGTCTTTGGTTTCGATATAACCCATGGTTGCGCCTTCATTACCCCGGGAAAAAGTACAGTTTGGTCAGTATTAGCGCCGCAGCGGCAAACAGATTAATAAAGCCGACCGGTAGCAGAAATTTCCACTCAAGTCGCATGAGCTGGTCAATTCGTAAGCGCGGGAATGTCCAGCGCACCCACATTATCAGGAAAATAATGAATGTTGTTTTGCCGGCGAACCAGAGACCCGGCGGGATGAAGTCCATCACGGCGTTAAACGTTGTCAGCCCACCAATATGGAATGGCATCCAGCCGCCGAGGAACAGTGTTGCCGCCAGCGCTGAGGCGATAAACATATTGATAAACTCTGCGAGGAAGAAAAACGAAAAGCGCAGACCGGAATATTCAGTGTGGAAACCACCTGTCAGTTCACTCTCGGCTTCCGGTAAATCGAATGGTGTGCGGTTCAATTCGGCGGTTGAGGCGATGACAAAGACGATGAACGCGACAATTCCGACAAGATGCCCGCGCCAGATCCACCAGCCGTCGTTCTGGCTTTGGACGATTTCCGATAATTGCAATGAACCTGCGAAGAGTGTCACGACCAGGAGAGACAACGTGACAGACATTTCATACGAAACGAATTGCGCTCCGGCGCGCATCGCTCCCAGCAGTGACCATTTGTTGTTCGAACTCCAGCCGGCCAGCAGAATACCAAGAACTCCGAAACCACTGACGGCTGAGATAAAAATGAGTCCGATATTCAAGTCGACAACCTGCAGAGTGGGACTCATCGGAATCAGTATTAGCGATAAAGCGGTGGCCAGAATGCTGAAAATCGGCGCGATGAAGAAGAGGAATTTGTCGGCTTTATCCGGGATAATGTCTTCCTTGAGCAGGAGCTTGAGCGCGTCAGCCACTGATTGCAACATGCCATGCCAGCCGACTCGCATCGGACCGAGACGACACTGAAAATGCGCCGCGACCTTGCGTTCCACATAAATCAGAACCATCCCGAGCAAACTTAGAAATCCCGCTGTGCCGGCGACAGCAATAAGCGCGAATCCCGCCGACAGCCAGATATTATCATTAGTCAGCGCATTGGATGCGCGGTCAGAGAGTGTGACAACCTCGAACGCGGCCTGCGGAAGGACTGAATTGAGCGCAAATAGCATAATAGTGTTCATGGTTGTCGCGCTTACCTGTCTATATCCGGGACAACGATGTCGACTGAAGAGACATTTGCCACTAGATCGCCTATTCGTGAGTCACGGGTCATTTCATCAATCGACCAGACATTATTATAGTTCGGGCTACGCATGTGAATACGCACCGGAAACTCTGATTTCCCGTCGGATACTATCTGGATACCGAGAATACCGCGCGCAGTTTCCAACTGACTGTAGTGACTGCCTTCCGGCAGAACGGTCTTCTTCGCGGGTTTCATCAGCATCGTCTTGCCTTCGGGGATATTGTCAATCAATTGCTCAACAATTCTCATCGACTGACGCAATTCTTCAACGCGCACCCAATATCTGTCCCAGCAGTCTCCGACACTTCCGACTGCAACATCAAAATCAACTTTGCCATAGGCGCCATACGGCTGAACTTTCCGTAAATCCAACGCCACACCGCTGGCGCGCAATACGGGACCTGTTACTCCGAGCGAAACAGCTTTTTCAGCGCTGAGTATCCCGACATTCCGTAGGCGTTCCTGAATAATCACATTACCACTGATGAGCTCTTCGTATTCATCGAGCTTCGGTTTGGCGTATTCAATAACGTTTTTCACACGGTTAACAAAGTTCGGATGGATATCGTCCATCAGGCCGCCGGGCTGGATATAGTTCATTGTCAGCCGACAGCCAATCGTTTCCTCAAAAATGTCAGTAATCATTTCTCTGTCACGGAAGCCATAGAGGAAGGGCGTGAACGCTCCAAGGTCCATCCCAAGCACTCCCCACCAGAGCATGTGGCTTTGCATCCGTTCCAGTTCGGCCATGATGGTGCGGATGTATTCAATGCGGTCATTGAGCTGAACCTGCAACGCTTTTTCCACAGTCAATGACACCGCCCAGTTGTTCATCATAGCTGACAGGTAATCGCATCTGTCAGTCAGATGGACAAATTGACGATAGTTTGAATGCTCGCCGATTTTCTCAATGCCACGATGAATATAACCGAGAACCGGAATGACCTCGCGCACTGTTTCGCCATCGAGTCTGAGCATCAAACGGAGAACACCATGCGTAGCCGGATGCTGTGGCCCCATGTTGATGAAGTACTCCTGCGTGTCCAGCGGACTGTCCGCCTGACTCGGTGGCTGAATTCTCTCGTCGAGTGTGGAAACTTTGACTGGCATTGTTGTTCGGCTCTTTCCCTGCTATTCACGCACTAAGGTGAGCATGAAATCATCCTGATAGTCTTTGCGCAAGGGGAAACCCTCCCAGGCGTCTTCGAGGAACACCCGTCGTAAGTCCGGGTGATTGTCATAGAGTATGCCGAACAGGTCATACACCTCCCGCTCCTGCCACTCGGCGATACGCCAGACAGAAGACACGGTTGGAATGACAGGGGTTTCACGCGGAATTGTTGTAAAGACGACCAGCATGGCCAATGTCTTCAGTGAATAGAGCCGATAAAGCAATTCAAATTCACTATCAGCAACGCTACTGTCAGCAACGCTGTTTTTGTCGACACTGTTTTCATCGACACTGTTTTCGACACTATTGTCAGCGACACTGTTGTCAGCGTCGTTCTTGTTATCAACACTGTTGTCAACCAGACGGTCAATAGCTGTGTGGTCCATTAACATAGAGAAGGCAAACTCAGGATTGTCCCGTAACGCGGTCAGGACCTCAACCAAATGCTCCGGTCTTGTTTCGATTGCCGGAGTATCCGATGAGCCGGAATAGGGCTGTGTGTGCGGGATAGTTCTACAAACGGCCTGAACGAGCTCCGGGATTTCCGGTTCGACCGCTTTTTCTTCTTTTTCTTCGGCGGAAACGGATGGTTTCGGAGTTGGAGTTTGCTTCGGAGTTGGCTTTGGCGGCGCCGTAGGAGCTACCGAAGCCGATGCAGGTTCAGTTACAGGAGCGTTTGGCGCCGGGGGTGGCGTCGGAGTTGCTGGAGACGCTTCAGGAGGGTTTTGATTTGAATTGGATTCCGGGTTTTCCGGTCTTTCGTCGCTCACAATCAAGTTCCTGTTGGCCAGTCCAGATTCTTGCGCGTCGCTTCCACATCAACGAGCGAGTCTTTCTCAAGCGCCACCTGCATTTGCGTTTCAATTTCCTTCATGGAAATATCCGGCGGCAGAGCGCTGAAAACCGGTTTCTTGCGAATTCCCGGCTTGCGCAACGTCTCGCCGTTCTTAATCATCCGTTGTAAGGTCAGAATACCATAAAACAGCGCCTCCGGGCGCGGCGGACAGCCGGGCACATAGACATCAACAGGGATAATTTCGTCAGCCCCGCGCACGGTCGTATATGAGTGGTAAATAAACGGCCCACCTGAGATAGTGCAGGCCCCGGTGGCGATAACATAGCGTGGCTCGGCCATCTGCTCATAGAGTGTGCGCAGACGAGGCGCCATCCGTTTGACAATTGTCCCGGCGATAATAATCAAGTCCGCCTGACGCGGAGAAGGACGGGCGACCTCGGCGCCGAAACGCGCAATATCATGGTGTGATGCACCGGTGGCCATCATCATTTCAATTGCACAACAGCTTGTGCCGAATGTCAACGGCCAGAGACTGTTCGCTCGCGCAAGGTTGATAACCTGATCCATGCGCGTGACAGTCACAGAAGCGCCCTCCACCTGTTCAACATGCAGAGGAATCTTGTTTGTGGAGGTGTCTTGTGGCTTTAGACCCATTCGAGCGCCTTCTTTTTCCAGGCGTAAATCAACGCCACGAGCAGTATTAACATGAAAATGGCGACTTCCACCAGAGCAAATAGCCCGACAGAGCGAAATGCCAGCGCCCACGGGAAAAGAAACGCCGCTTCAACATCAAAGACAAGAAACAAGAGCGCTACCATATAGTAGCCGACATTGAAGTGCACCCATGACGGACCAACGGTATGTTCACCGCATTCATACGTCCTGGATTTTTCTTTGTTCGGATTATGTGGCGCCAGCATGTAGGACATAGCCAGCCCGCCGCCGACAAGGGCGACTGCCAATCCGACAAAAAGTAGTACGAAGAAATAGTCCATAACCGAGTCCCGGTTATTCCAGCCCCCCGGAGTGTGTCCGGATTCAAACCAATGTGTGTACCGCAAGCTGAGCTTACGATTGCTTATAGCTACTTACAGCGTTTCTGTGCACAAATCCTGTATACAAATGGCGACTCAGGCGCCTATCTTCCAGGTTTCTCCGGAGTGTAACATCTTCTCTACATCGCCCCGGCCAAGTTTTTCGGCGACATCATGCTCCTGCTTGTCTATACCGCGTTCATAGACCGGCGCATCAACCTGCCGGAAGATACCCAGCGGGTAAGGAAACGCCGGATATTCAAGATTGGCAAGATTGAAAGCCAGCGTCGCATCCTTGCTGTACATGTCGTGCACCAGCAATTCTGAGACATCAACCCCATCTTTTTCCATGTCAACAACCTCAATGTTCATACCGTTGAGGCGGAAACCCTTGTTGTTATTCTCGCCAAATGTCATCGGCTCGCCATGCTTCAGCAGAATACTATTCTCCGGGCGATTTGCCTTTTTGGAGATAGGAAACCACTCGCCGTCATTGAAGATGTTGCAGTTCTGCATCACTTCGACAAATGAGACACCCTTGTGCTTGTGGGCTTCAATCAGGACATCGGTTATCATGGCGTTGTCTGTGTCCGGAACACGCGCGACAAAAGTTGCGCCGGCGGTCAGAGCCAGTGGCAACGGATGCATCGGGCTGTCAATTGAACCATAGGGTGTTGATTTGGTAATCTTACCTTGTGGTGAGGTTGGAGAAACCTGTCCTTTGGTCAGTCCGTAGATCCGGTTGTTAAAGAGAATCACATTGATGTCCGGATTGCGGCGCATCAGGTGAATGAAGTGGTTTCCGCCAATCGAAAGCGCGTCACCGTCACCGGTTATCACCCAAACCGACAGGTCCGGTTGGGTCAGTTTGACACCGGTAGCAACCGCAGGGGCGCGACCGTGCACTGAATGAAAACCGTATGTGTCAACATAATATGGAAAGCGTGAGGAGCAACCGATACCGGAAACTATCACGACTTTCTCTTTTGGCAATTGCAGTTTGGCCATGGCGGTGGTAAAGGCCTTGAGGATACCATAATCCCCACAGCCAACGCACCAGCGTGGCTCAACGTCACTGACATAGTCTTTACGAACCAGTGGTTTTTGTTCAAGTGTATCAGCCATCATGCGCCTACCATTTCTCGAATCTTTGTTTCTATTTCACTGATCTTGAACGGCACCCCGGTTACCTTGCTTAAAAGCTCGGCATCAACCAGATAGGTGGCGCGCAGCAGTGTCCATAACTGCCCGAGATTGTTCTCGGGGACAAGAACCCGTTTGTAGCGTTTGAGAATATCTCCAAGGTCCCGTGGGAGCGGGCTGAGGTGACGCAGATGGACACTGGCGACAGAGATACCTTCATCGTTGAGCTCCATCACCGCGCGTGTGATTGCGCCATACGTGCTGCCCCAGCCGACAACCAGCAGATCAGCTTCTTTGTCGCCTTCAATTTCCAGAGGCGGAATATCGTCCTGCACACGCATGACCTTTTCTGCCCGGTATTTGGTCATTTTTTCGTGATTCTCCGGGCTTTGATCAACATCTCCGGTGATATCCTCTTTTTCAAGGCCACCGACTCTATGCTCCAGTCCCGGCGTTCCGGGGATAGCCCAGGGGCGCGCCAAAGTTTTGGAGTCACGTTGATACGGATGAAACTTCTCAGCGTTTTTGAAATATTCGGCTGTTATCTCCGGCAGTTCATCTATTGACGGTATCCGCCAGGCCTCTGAGCCATTGGCAATGTAACCATCACTGAGAATCACGACCGGCGTCATGTATTTCAATGTCAGGCGGCACGCCTCAATAGCCGTTTCAAAACAGTCTTTCGGAGAACTCGCGGCCATGACAATCAGCGGTGACTCACCCGGACGAGACCACAGCGCCTGAAACAGGTCGGCCTGTTCCATTTTTGTCGGTAAACCTGTTGAGGGCCCACCACGCTGGACATTGATGATGACCAATGGTAACTCCACGGATACAGCCAGATTAACAAACTCGGTTTTCAGCGCCATACCGGGTCCCGATGTGCTGGTCACAGCCAGAGCTCCTGCATATGAGGCGCCTATGGCCGCTCCGACAGCGGCGATTTCATCTTCGGCCTGGAAGGTCGTCACCGGAAATTCCTTGTGACGGCTCAATTCATGGAGAATGTCTGAGGCCGGAGTGATTGGGTAGCTACCCAAGAAAAGATGCAGACCCGCACGGTCCGCAGCGGTTATCAGGCCCATCGAAAGGGCGGAATTGCCGTTGAGGTAGCGATATGTACCCGGAACTTTTTTCTTTTCCGGCTTCTTGATAATATAGCTGGTGACAAAAAGCTGATTGCTGTCGCCATATTTGTTACCGGCGATCAGCGCCTCGGTATTGGCTTTGATGACATCCGGTTTCTTGCTGAATTTGGTTTTGAGCCAGTTCAGCGTGTTGTCCAGCGGCATATTGAACAGCCAGCAAATCAGACCTAAGGCAAACAGGTTCTTGGATTTGTTGATCTGCTCACGTTCGACGCCGAACGGCTCCAGCGCTATCGCTGTCAGTTTGGAGATTCCGACCGGGAAAACACGGTAACCGGAAAGGTCGCTGTTTTCCAGCGGGTTTTCCACATATCCGACCTTCTTGAGATTCTTCTCGGTGAAAGTGTCCTCGTTGACGATGATAATGCCGTCCTTGCGTACAAACTTGAGGTTTGACTTCAAGGCGGCCGGGTTCATCGCTACCAGCACATCGACTGCGTCACCGGCGGTATAAATGTCCTGTGGTCCCATCGAAAGCTGGAAACCTGAAACACCGGCGATAGTCCCGGCGGGGGCGCGGATTTCTGCGGGATATTCCGCGAGTGTCATCACATCTTCGCCAAAGACAGCCGATGTGTTGGCAAAGCGGGTTCCTAACAACTGCATGCCGTCACCGGAGTCTCCGGCAAAGCGAATCGTTGTTACGTCTAATTCTTCTGGCGCATTCGAGCGTCGGTCCTCGGCAATAGTCGAAGACTTGTCCGGCGCCTTTTCGGCGCTGACTTCTTTTTGCATCTTCTCTTGCTCGTTACTGTTTGGAATTTAGTTTCTGAAATGCGAAGGGTATTCCGCAGGAATCTCTTTGTCCGGGTGAAGTTGTTTGGCTCGTTCCAGTAGAGACTGTTCGTCTTCGACACGGTCCGGGTCGGTTACGCAGGAATCAACCGGACAAACGTCGGCGCACTGCGGCGTGTCAAAAAAGCCGACACACTCGGTGCACTTGTCCGGGTCAATAATGTAAATGTCGTCGCCTTCGGTAATCGCCTCATTCGGGCAGGGATCGACACATTTGTCGCAAAGGTTACATTCGTCTGTGATGATGTACGCCATGGTTTCTTACTCCTATCCGGTGGTTGTTCGCCACCATGCTACCGTTGTATAGCGCTTGTTCCCCTTTTCGTCCACCTCGTTTTGGATAACCCCGAAACTGTGCGAGGCGGAACATCAACGGACATTGTACATATATCTATTGTATTTGTCACCATTGACACTAATTATTTTCGACCGTCCGGTAATTTATCCTGTTTTTTTCTGCGTTTTCGTGTTGTTTCCTCACGTTGTCGTGCGGCGGCGCCCCCCTTCCTTTATATCGGAACCTCGGCGGGAAAGCTGTGGTTCCAGATAGCGGGAATCACATGGGGCAATTGCAACCGGAATGCAACTTGGATGACGCCGAATGCAATGCAGAGCGAACGTGGGAGTCTCGCGAGTAGTTGAAATGAATGAATTATTTGCCGACAGTGGTGTCGGAATTGGCGTAAAAGTCGTATAATATAGTGTCGGCAAGCATGTTTATCTGCCGATGATTGAGATGGAAGAGGATTTCGCCGCCAGAGAAAGTGAAGCGAGGGAGTGTATGTGTATCAAACAGGCGGACGACAGGTACAGATAAAATCAGAGATGATAATTAGAATAGTTGAGTTTGCGACCATATTGTTTCGTTTTCGTCATATATGACAGAGAGATGTGGGATGACATTTGAGGCGCATCAATGGCGAATCAATGTCGTTCCGAAAAAGACCCCCCGAAGAGAATCAATACCCAAACAGCGCCCCGGAACACGGGGAAAGAGGTATCGGCGCAAGCCGCACTCCGGGAAGAATTGTCAAATTGTTTCACGAATTACTAAAAAAGGGAAATGAAATATGTCTACTTTGACTGAAAAACCACCTTTTCCCGGAATACCAGCTACCAGAGATGGCAGTGAAGCGGTCGTCTGGGTGGAAACACAGGCCTCAACCGGGGCTGCAAGTTATCCGATTACACCCTCAAGCACGATGGGCGCCGGGTACCAAATGGCGGTTGCCAATGGCAAAACAAATCTCTGGGGAGACCGTCTTGTCTTTCTCGAGCCGGAAAGCGAGCATTCCGCCGCCAGTGTCTGCGAGGGGTATGCCGCAGCCGGAGGTCGGGTTGTTAATTTCACTTCTGGTCAGGGTTTGATGTTGATGAAAGAGGTGTTGTATACAATCGCCGGTAAGCGTTTACCGGTGGTGTTCAACATTGGCGCCCGGGCTATGACTGTGCAGTCCTTGAACGTCCACGCCGGTCATGATGATGTCATGGGAGTCGCGGATTGTGGCTGGGGGATGATGTTCGCGTGCAATGCGCAGGAGGCCGGAGATCTGTGCTTGATTTCAAGACGCACCGCGGAAGAATCGCACACACCGTTTTTCAATGTTCAGGATGGATTTTTGACAACGCACACCGTTGAGGATATGCTCCTGATAGAGCCGGAGTTGATAAAGACCTATCTGAAGCCACCGAAAGAGGCGCTGGTCAATCTCATTGACCCGGAACACCCGGTTATGAGCGGGACAGTGCAGAATCAGGACGCATACATGCGCGGCAAAGTCGCCCAGCGCGCCTATTATGCGCAAATCAAAGCCAATTTGCAGGCTAACTTTGCTGAGTTCTATCGTTTGACCGGACGCAAGTATGACTTGATCGAAAAATACCGGATGGATGACGCCCAATACGCAATAGTCGGCATGGGGTCATTTATGGAAACCGCTCAGGCGACTATTGACGCATTGCGTGAGCGCGACGGGGTGAAGGTTGGAGCCGTGACTGTGCGCTCGTATCGTCCGTTCCCGGGACCGGAGTTGGTCGAGGCGCTCAAGGATGTCGAAGTCATTTCTGTTCTGGAGCGGATGGATGATTCCGGCGCTCCGGAGAATCCGTTAGCACGGGATATCAAAGCGGCGTTCGCCGATGCGTTGTGGGGACATGCCGAGTATCCGTATATTGAGCGAATGCCGGTTCTTCAACACGGCG
>CAZFAL010000067.1:0-15147 GCA_964516945.1 uncultured Ignavibacteriales bacterium | reverse complement strand
CCTGTAGAAGTTGACAATTGGCTAAAACAAACAGGGAGAGCGGATATCAACTACAAGCTAATAGTACAAACTTGACCGCTACTTGTCAAGCGCAAAAACACTACCAAACCACCGCAGATTCTGACATGACCACTTATAGTGACGGGAGCGCAGTTTCCCGTCAAAAACGCTACAGAATCACTACAACGCTATGCTATATATACAAAACGAACCCATTTGGGGGCCAGTTATCCAGCGGGGTTGCCGTCACCGGTCCAACTGTCAAGCGCCATTGTCATATGGTAGGATTCGTCACGAAGCTCTTCCTTGATATCTGTGAAACGATGACGGAAGATATGTCGCATATTGTCATTGGTCACCAAGACTTGTGCGCTGAGTTGTTTGACGCCATTCTCTCTCGCTATCCAGGCCAGGTAATTCACCAGAAACCCGCCGATACCCAGTCCCTGATACTCGTCATGCACCGCAAACGCCACCTCGGCCTCACGCTCATTGCGGGTGACATAGTAGCGACCGACCGCCACCATGCGCTCCATATTCGCGGTCCGCACAAACACAGCGATGGCCATCGAGTTCAGGTAATCAATCGCCACAAGCTCCTGGAACTGACGCTCACTGAGGGATTTCAAATGCAAACCGAAACGCTTGTAGGTCGTGTCCTCAGATTGCGAATAGAATAATTCACGCAACTTCTTCTCGTCAGTCGGTTTCATCGGGCGCACAAAAAACTCCGAGCCACCGAGTGTAACCGTCGCTTCAAGGTCAACTTGATACCTGTCCGCCTCCGAAGGCAATACATGACCGGAGTCAACATAGCCCAGCTCTACCGCCTTCTTGAGTAACTCTTCCCTATGTTTCGGATGCGCAATTTCAATCAGGCCAATTGCCCGCTCACGAATGGTCTTCCCTTTCAAGGAGGCAATACCAAACTCTGTGACCACAAAATCAATGTCCGCACGGGTCGTGACAACCCCGGAGCCAACATTCAGCACAGGGACGATTCGCGAGATAGTGTCATTCTTCGCAGTCGACGGCAACCCGATAACCGAGCGTCCGCCTTTCGAGCCGGCGGCGCCGCGAATAAAGTCTACCTGCCCGCCGAAGCCGCTATAGAATTGTGAGCCGATTGAATCGGCGGCAACCTGTCCGGTCAGGTCAATCTGCAATGCTGAATTAATCGCCACCATTTTGTCATTCTTGGCGACAATAAATGGATTATTAGTATAGTCACTCGGATAGAACTCAAAGAGCGGATTGTCATGTATCGTTTCATACAGTTTCTTAGAGCCCATGCAGAACGACACAACAATCTTGTCCTTGTGCAAAGTCTTTTTCCGGCCGTTGATGACACCTTTTTCAATCAACGGCACAAGCCCATCAGAGACCATCTCAGAGTGCACTCCCAGATCACGCTTATCGCCCAGCGCCGAAAGCACAGCGTCAGGAATCGCTCCGATACCCAATTGCAATGTCGAACCGTCATCGACAAGATGCGATATATAGCGACCAATCCACGCCGCCACCGGGGTTATCGGTTTGGCCAGTAATTCAAGAATCGGCTCCTCATACTCGACGAAAGAATCTATGTCCTCGACGCGCACAAAAGAGTCACCATTGGTCCAGGGCATCGCGGGATTCACTTGCGCAATCACATGTGTGGCGGTTTCCGCCGCCGCCTTGACAATATCAACACCGACACCAAGAGAGCAAAACCCGCTTCGCGGCGGCGAGACCTGAATCAATGCCACATCAATCGCCAGTTTGCCGACCTTGAACATCCACGGAACCTCATGCAAAAAACACGGCGTATAATCAGCCCGGCCTTTACGTATCGCCTCACGAATATTTGCGCCGATAAACAGCGCGTTGTGGCGCACTTTGCCCTGATAGGCGCTGGCGGCGTATGGCGCAGCGCCAAGTGTCAGCAAATGAATTACTTCAATGTCGGCAAGCTTGTCGACGGCTTTGGAAAACGCTTCAACAAGGTGTTGCGGCTCAGCGGCGCCGGAGCCAATAAAGACTCTCTGTCCACTGCGCAAGACTTTCAGCGCTTCCGGCGCAGAGCGTGTTTTCGATTGCGAGGCGCCCGATGTTCTATTTAGTGTTTGTGTCTCGGCCATGATGTCCCCCTTCGTGAATGGCAAGTTAACAGAGGAGCCGGGACTCACGGCCCTTCCTACTGATGTATACATAGGAGAATGCCCAAAAGCAAAGGGTGAGCCATACGGCCCACCCTTTTTAACAAAA
Source organism: uncultured Ignavibacteriales bacterium (assembly GCA_964516945.1). Taxonomy (GTDB): domain Bacteria; phylum Zixibacteria; class MSB-5A5; order GN15; family JACZUZ01; genus JAJRPJ01. Next base: position 12,900 of record CAZFAL010000067.1, on the reverse strand, counting down.
CTTTCAGTCTGTAACTACAGACTTAGAAGATAGTATTAGAAAATATAGATTGTGCGGACATTGACGGAGTTGTCCTTAAGATCCGGATTCGTTCCCCGTTCCGTCTTCGCATACTTATATTCACCGATAAACTGGATACCGGTATTCAATGGCACGTTCACAAAAGCCGAAACGGCTGTGGCGGCGTCATTGTCCATATTATCATTCGGGTCGAACCAGTCGTACCGGACACCTGCGCCAACATTTTCGTTGAATTGATTGTCCACTTCAACAAAGAAACCGGCGTTGTCAATGCTCGGATCTCCGCCCATCTTGTACGTATCTCTTCCACCGGAATAGGCGCCAAGAATCTGTGCGGTTTGAATCGGAATTGTCGCATAAACGGCATAGCGATAAAAGTCATTCTGTACGAGAGCAGTATCAGCGCCGAGCGAAATACGACCATTGTAATAATAGCCGGAGATAGCCGCCTCAGTGTTATTGCCGAGAGGAATGAACTGATTGGCGAAGACCTGGAAGTCTACGTCATTCTGCGTCGGGCTACCGGCCGATTTCTTCAAGCCACCACCCTGCGCCGGATCTGCGGCGTTTTCCATCAGACCATTGAAAACAGCGAACGACACTGAAGTGTTCTTACTGGTGATACCACCTTCAAAACCAGACTGGTCGAAACCCCACGGATGCCAACCATTCGCATCTCCGTTGGCGTTCATCGTACCCTTTGACTGGATGAATGGCCGTGACAAACTCAGAGGCCTGTCAGAGGCGCCATAGCCCTCAAACGGATGGAAGATACCACCACGCACATGCCAGTATGTTTTCTCGTTTCCACCGGTGTAACGCAAATATGCGTTTTCAACTTCAATCTCATCGGTGCTACCACTGATTTCAGACTCAGAGGCCCAGTTACGCAGGAACCCGCCGGTCAACGGATACAGAGTGAATTCCTTAAACTCAATCTGGGTACTGTGGGTCTTCGGGTTCATCCCGTCATCCCTCTGTTTCCAAGAGGAGTTCATCTGAATACGTGAGGCAAAATAGTTCCCCATATTGTTATCAGAGTTATCGCGATTCTTTTCGAAATCCCTGTCCTCACCAATCTGATCCGGCATCCTGAATCCAGCTCTACGGAAATCATAGCCGGTCCGATTTAGTCGCGGGATAATACTGTGACAGTCCGCGCAGGTCATGCCGGTTTGCCGTGCAAACATCGGCATAGCTTTGACCTGAAACCCGAGCGCCACAATCAGCACACTCAGCGGCGCCAGAAACGCGACCGTCAGCCAAAACTTACCGGCTTTGAAATTGAGCTTATCACTTTTTACGTTTAACATTACTAACTCCCTTTTATGTACATTCCACATTTACTACTCTTCCAGAGTTATTCATTTACCTATTACCCGTCATAAGCTCTCCCTCCATACATTTGATTCTTTCTTGTCGTTCTTCCGTGTTATCCTCTTGCTCACATCAGCCGCAATCAGGGATCTTTCAAAATCACTCCCGTGGCGAGTTCCCGACCCGCTACTCGCGGACTATCGGCAATGTTGGTAGTCATGTCAAGTTTTTTGCGAAATTATGGTTGTGCAAGAATACCCGGCCGGAACGCAATTCTCACTTTTGAGAAAACCCGGGGAAACACGAGTGAAGAGAGTTCCTGGATGCAACTATTGCTCTATGGAGTTTACTCTTGACAGTCTTTCTCTTACGTAAGGATGTCAACGAAACTGTGTTACACAAAGACTCACGGCAGTAGTGCCGGAGGTAATCCTTATAGCGCTTCTCGCGATAAAACCAATCGTGAAATGTTTCACTCCTGACGACAATTACGACTCGCGTGTCCCTAACTAACCTGCGACAGCGCCGTCGAATACGGGAGTCCTCTCTTTGACGGCCATCGTAGCGCGATACAATTCTTCGTAGCGCCCGACAGCCGTGTTCCACGAGAAATCACACGCCATGCCCCGCTTTTGGAGTTTCTTCCACGCGCGCTTGTCGAGATATAAGTCATGTGCCCGACAGAACGCTTCAAGCAATTCATCAGAGCTGAAGTTTGTAAACACGAAACCGTTTCCACTATCAGTGTCGCTGTCATATTCGGTGATTGTGTCAGCCAGTCCGCCGGTCTCGCGCACAATTGGAACGGCGCCATAGCGCAGAGAATACATTTGATTCAGTCCGCACGGCTCATAGCGTGACGGCATCAGGAAGATATCACTGCCGGCTTCAATTTGATGCGCCAGAGCGTCGTCGAATTCCATAACCGCCCGGAACTTCTTCGGAAAACGCTTCTCGAGTTTCTCCAGAGCCCGAACGTATTTCTTGTCACCCTTGCCAAGGATGACCATCTGTACATCCAATCCGAGAACGTCATCGGCAATTTCCAGAAACAGCTCAATTCCCTTCTGCTCTGCGAGACGAGTCACCATTCCCAGCATCGCATGCTTCTTGCGCACCGGTAATCCCACTTGTCTTTGCAATGCCGATTTATTTTTCGCTTTGGCAGACAAATGTGCGCTGTCATAGTTTTCGGCAATCAACTCATCAGTCGCCGGATTCCAGAGAGTGTAGTCAACGCCATTGAGCGTTCCGATAAGATCGGCGTTCCTCTCCCGCAAGGTGCGTTGTAAGCCATAGCCATATTCAACAGTTTGAATTTCAGTCGCATAACGCTCCGAGACGGTGTTTATCTTGTCAGCTAACGCAATCGCGGACTTGAGGATATTCATTTTCCCGCGCTGCGTGAAAACGGTCGGGTCTTCCATATAATGTCCCGGAATTCCCAACTTCAGCAATGACTCTTTTTTGAACACACCCTGATATGCGACATTGTGAATCGTCAACAAACTGCGTGTGCGGTCAAAAAACTCATCATCGGCATACAATGTCTTCAAGTACACAGGCAGCAACCCGGTCTGCCAGTCATTGGCGTGCACAACATCAGGACACCACTTCATCCGCCTCGAAATCTCAAGCGCCGCCCGACTGAGGAAAATGAACCGTACATCGTTATCTTCGTAATCCAGTCCCGTGCTCGGGTCCGTATAAATATCCGGCCTGTGAAACAAATCATCATTGACTATAAAGACGACATCCAAGCCGGTGAGCTTATCATGGTACACTTCCCAGCGTAGAGGATAGTCGCTCCCGTTGATAGAGATAGCGCAGGAATCTGCGCTCTTTACACCACTGACACCGGTCTGGTAAACTGAACTATACTTCGGGAGAAAGACCTTGACATCATGCCCGGCTGAGGCCAAACGTCCACCGAGAGCCGCAATAACATCCCCCAGACCGCCGGTTTTCGCGAATGGCGCCATCTCCGACGAGGCCAATAATATCTGCAAGCGCTTCTTTTCCGTAAGAGTTTCAATCATAGCCATTATTTCCTCCATTGGTTACTGCGCAAGCGCTTTGGGTATCCTTAACGTCACTGTTGCGCAAGAAAAGAATAGTATCTTCAAAGTGTGTAACAGCAAACACAATCGCCCGGTAGAGCGAAAAAATGTTTTGTCCGGGTTGATAAAAAGAACAAAGCGAGTGTAAGACTGTGAAAAGTGAATAGTTGAGACTTTATGTACCTGCTGACGGCCGCACATGTTGTCTCACGCTCCAGTCTCAAGTAGCTTCAGGGCGCCGCCTGACTCATGGTGGGAGACATGACTACGCTCCGGTATATGTATTAACCGGAGAGTGTCTGCGGATATGTCCCCTTTCATTCTCACGTCTTGCATACAATAAGCGGCCGACTGGAGAAAGTCAACACAATTCAAACACCATTCAAACAGCGTCAAACAGCGTTCAGTCAGTGGACAACGCCTGAAAGCGCGACTCACCTAATGTATTACACAACATGGAAGCGCCAACCGGAAAGCGAATCAACAACTTAGAGTGTCACGGTAACATACGTTATCAGCACGGGACATTCTCGACACTTCTATCAAGCTGTCTGTCGAAAAATACTTTCTCACGTAATTCCAGTTGCCCGTGGAAACGAAGAATGTCACAGCATCTGCCGTCCTGCAGATAGTATTCATATATGCCGTCAGATTGCTCACGCACTTTGGTCATGAGAAGCTGGCGCAGTTTTGTAAACACCTGGAAATCCGATTCCACTGCAAATGTCGTCTTGATGAAAGCTGAAAGCCGCGGGCTTCCGGCGATCACTGCGGCAACCAGCGAGTCCGGCACGGCAGATGGCATCCCATAACACAACCCCGGATCGTATTTCCTGACCAGAAAAACAGTCCCGTCGATTAATCCCTGCTTCTTATCGAGAAATGAGTCGAATCCGGTCAGAAGTTCGGCAACCGGAAGAATATCTATCTTTGGACCATGCCCCGACGGGTCGTTCTGTGGAGCGTTTTTTGGGAAATCGTCGGGAGATGTCGCTTGCGCTCGCTCGTCAGTTGAATTAGAACAGGCGCTAAATGCAAGCAACAAAGCGCCCAGCGCCACCGCTCTTCTCAGAGTCTCAATTAATTTTACAGACATCTTTCTATCCTCCTGTGACAGTTCATTCACCCGCCAATGACCGGATCAGCTCCAAATCCTCTTCAGCGAGCTCCCGGCCGCGACGCGCCATAGCGCGCTGAGCGGTTTGCAACGCCTTTTCGACTTCATGCCTTTGCCAGGAGCCATCTCCCCCCCAGCTAAAAGCGGGGATTGATTTTTCGCGAACCAGCGCGCCCCCGAATATGTTGCAGAAAATCCCGATGTTGACGCCCGTATTGAGCAACGTCCCAATGCCGAATTTCGTATGGTCGCCAATGAATGAGCCCACCTTAGTAGCGCCGCTGTCAATAAGCTCATCAGCGATATCTACACGCACATTCGAGTAATTGTTCTTCAGATCTGAATTGGTTGTCATAGCGCCGAAATTGACCCATTCGCCAATATAACTATGGCCAATAAATCCCGCGTGATGTTTATTCACATACCCCTGCAGAAGCGATTCCTCAAGCTCACCGGCAATCCGGCAAACAGGCCCCAACGAGGAACCGGCCAGTTTTCCACCGAGAATTCTGCAATTGGGAGCCGCATAGAATGGACCGACTATATATGACCCCGGCTCCACCAGAACATCTTCATCAAGGTAGACCGGCCCGTCGCTGGCGTCAAAGACAACACCCGGCAGAATAGTCGCCGTCGGATGGATAAAAACATCATCTTCTCCAATAACACTGGCATGGTCAAGACGATTCGTCTGGCTCTGAGTCCGCAGCGCGCCTAATTCATCAAGCGCGAGTGTGAAATCCCGACCGATATTGGCCGGGTTTGCCAGCATCAAATCCCAGATAAAGGAATAGCGGCGAACAGCCACAGCATTGGAATGTAGCCCGAAGGATTCGAGCTTATTTGGCAAATCTGAGGCGTCGAGAGTGGCCGCCACGAGCGCTGTAACTATCCGTTCAGCTTCCTGTATCTCCTGTTGTCGTAGAACCACGGCGAGAACACGAGAGCCCGATACAAAAAAACACGACTCCGAAGCTCTTTGTAATTGCTTCAGGAACTCTTCATCCGGCTGAATAGAAGCGTCGACAAATACCATCCGTGTACAACCGGGCACAGCTATACGATTCGGAACGACGCCGGTTTCGCGAAGGGCAACATGCGCGACTCCCGGACGACAGATTAGCTGAAGGTCATAATCCCGGAAACCACGTTTGAGAGACTGCCACAGCGCTGTCATACCCGAACGCAGGGAAAATACCGGGCGGAGCGCCGCAAGTGATCCGTAGTTTCTCCAGTCCGAGCTTTCGTATATGATGAGCGCTTTTTTCATAATCGTATACGGCAACTATACAAGCCGTCTTACCTTGAGCATACAAGATTTGGTATTCACAGACAACAAAATTACAAACATCAGGACGGAGCGCTCGAACACAGAAATACAAGCGATTGGAAATCAAGCTATCGAAAGAGAGCCGTAGAAAGTAACAAAAAGGCGTCCCGCCGAAAAGTCCAGCGGGACGCCTATACCTGTTCCTTCAGATAACTCAGGCAGGATTTCTTACTTCTTTTTCTTGCGACGGAACGGCACAACTGAAGTAACTTTGGACGCGTCAATGCGGAACTGCTTGTCCGCATCTCTATCGTACAACTCAAACCACCATTTACCGGCTGAATGTCCCAAACGCTCCGGGAGAGCAATAATTGCTTCTGTCCCCCGTTTGCCGGCGCGCTTCACATTGACCTTCACGCGACGGTTTCCGTGCATGAATTTCCAATACGCCTCAATGTTCTTGGCGACTGCCGGAATAGTCTTCCGGGCTGTTGGTGTCCCGGTTTTGGTCTTGAGCCGGTTTACATTATCAGAAAATGGGTCATTCTCAGCCGCCAATCCAAACGACTTCTGAATACGGAGGCCCAGATTCTTGACTTTCGCCTGGAAGTACGGCAAATCCGCCAACGGCGTAGTTCCCAGGGCAAACATAACAATTGCCGCCTCATCCGGGGTCATGTTATAGCCACCAGAACGCCCGGTGTTCAATTCGAACCCTTTCCGGCCTTTGCTGACAACACTCATGTCCTCCAGATTGAGCACATCGCGATATGTAGTGCGGCTGCTTACCCCGCACTCCTTCGCCAGGTCTTCAATCGATGCGGATTTCTTAACCCGCAAGTAATTTACAATATGGAACAGTCTCTCTGTCTTTGTCATGCTCCACTCTCCTTCTTTCTTCGAGACAACACCCTTCCGCCGTCTCAGTTAATTCGACCCGCTCACCTCCATTAGACACAAACATTGTCTAATAGTATTGTTCCCATATGCTATACATATTTTACCACCGACCGTCAAGACCTCACCGCGTGGTTGCTGAAGATTCTCGAGAAGTAGTATCCTTGAAGTCAAGAGCAGACTACTGCATAAAAGACTATCTGTTTGAGATTGTCAACCCCAGCCCTGACAAATCGCCACGTGTTCGGGCTATTTTCGCGTCACTGCCGGGGGCTGAGCGCCCTTTTACTACCGTACCTCCGTGGTATTGCTTTCCTGAAAACCCTGAGCTTGTCTGAGCGTCCATTGACGGAGTTCATCGGGAGCTATAATCCTGACTTCTGACCCGAATCCCAACAGCCAGCGACCAATCTCCGCTATTCCTGCTACGCGACCACGGTAAAGAAGTTTCCCGTCAGGACGCATTACTTTCGTTTCTCCACTCAGATATGAACCGGCCTGGACCAGTCTCGCCGCTCGACCGCTGAACTCAAGCGTTACATCCATAATCTCTCCGCCAAACACCGACCAGCTATTGGCAAAATGGGTATTCGGGTCTATGTCTCTGTGACGGGTGAAATGCCGTTGGACAACTGTCAGTTTCTTGATGCGACTAAGTCTGAATGTCCGGTACTCGTTACGCCATAAGCAAAAGCCGACAAAATAGAACTTGCCATCAACGTACACCGTGAAACACGGCTCAACTTCACGCTCCCGCACTCCTGAATCTACGGAATTATATGTCATCTGTATCACTCGCCGCTCCTGAATCGCGCGCTCCAACAGCTCAAACCATAGCGCCTGCGCCGCCGATGTCGGCTTATCTTTGACTGTCAGAGATGATTCCTTGCCGACACCCTTCACCTGCTCCCTGACCTGCGGCGCCAACCGCGCCTCCATCTTTGCTTCAAGCGTTTTGAGTGTCCGGTTGTACTCGGGGAGCTTGCGTAATGGTGTCGTCCGGAGAGCTTCACGCGCCGCCAGAAACTCGCGAAAACTGAAATTGAGTGTCGGAAGAAAGTTCTCCGTTAATAGCTTATATCCTCTGTCATAGTAAATGGGTATTTTTGCCGACGACAATGCGGTAATGTCGCGGAATATTGTCCGCTCCGTCACTTCACAGGCCGTAGCTAAATCGCCTGCAGTGAGATTCTTCCTCGTGCGTATCAAATTCAGAATATACAACAGGCGTTCATACTTGTTCATTGTTCCACCTCATCAGCGTTCAGCGCTATCCACATCACGCAACTCTGCTAAGCCCTCTGTAGAGTAGACAGACTTGCTCAATCTGTCAATCCGCTGATGTTTCAACACAAAACATCCTGAACAGAGCAAGACACTTGATACGAGGGAGTTTTAGCGAACTCCCGCCTGCAAATAACTCTTTGACAGCCACACCTGTGGCGTTTCTCCCATATGTTTCGCCCTCTCAACCACCACACAGGGAGCCGTAACCCGTTGGTCTCCAGCGTGTTGGCGCCATATCGAGAATTCGGCGCCCGGCTTGCAAAAAGGGACCGGAGGACAATAAACCGCAACTCCATGCGGATGGGAAGAAAGATGGCAAAACGCCGCAGAAGAAAAAAGAAATCCGGCAAGCAGGGATTCCGGGACAAAGTAGCGCTCGGTCTTGGGCTAAAAATCGTACTCTCACTGACAGTCATTATTACGTTTCTGTCTTTGATACAATGCACGGTCAAAAAGCCGGAGGCGCCAACCTGGACGTCGCAACTGACGATTCCACTCATTGATCGCCAATACGATATGCCGGAACTCATCAGGCGTATTGATGAACCGACACTGACGCTCGACAGCGCGGGCAATCCCTTTTTCTCAATCCAGCAGGACATTGATTCTGTCGGAGTCCAGGCCTCAATGACGGTTGCAGACATCGCACAATCTGTCGGCGATGTGGTCGGGTTGATCAATGTGTCGCCGGAAACCATTGCGCCATTGACCATCGCCTTTTCCGATATCATCACATTCCCTCCGGGAATTATTCCACCATTGCCGCTGGACGTTGTTTATGACGGTCCAACGCTCAACTCATTTCAGAATATCTCGATTAACAGCGGCTTCGTCTTAGCCATTGTTCAAAACGATTTGGGTGTCTTCCTTGACACCGTCAAGGTAGATATCGTGGATCTGTCTTCATTTCTTGTCGTAGGTAGTGGTGAATTTCTGGGTGGTTTGCCAATCGGTGGTCGCGATACACTTAGTATTCCTCTCAGTGGCAAGACTGTCGGCAATCGGTTCCGCATGCAAGTTCATGCGCACACCCCGGGAGGCACAGTGCTCTCCACTGCCGGAAAATCTATCCGGTTGGAAATGGCGATTTCTGACCCGCTTGTCATCCAATCCGGCTCTGCAATAATTCCTGAAATCACAAAGACATTTTCACAGAAGTCAGGTATTAACACACCCCACGTCATTTACAACGCCACTCTCGAAAGTGGTGTCCTCGGATTGTCGTTAACCAACGGCTCAGGTCTTGCAGTTGACATAGTCGTCACTATCCCGGACTTGCAGATTGGCGGCAATCCACTGACAGTCACCGACACACTCGCCGGAAACTCAAGCGACGTCATCAATCTGGATATCAGTGGCTATTCACTTATTCCAACGGACCTTGTGACTCCACAGGATTTGGATATTCAGATTGTCGCGCATATACCATCCTCAAGTCCGAATGTGGCGACCGTCAATTCCACTGATTCGTTGATAGCCAACGCCACGCTCTCGAATATCGCGTTTTCATCGATACAGGGAATCTTTAGTGCTATTAGCACAAGCTTTACTCCAATAACGGAGACAATCGCAGTCCCGAACGGCTTTGACTCTGCGCAACTCACCGCAGCGACACTTGCTCTTGACATTGCCAACGCGTCTGAATTGGGCGGAACGTTGAATGTCGATGTCCTCGGCTCAAACGGGAAGAGCATCAATATCAGCGGCGCCATTGCCCCGGGTCTGGCCTCAGCGCCGGTGACAACAACTATTACCAATTCGGCTCTGTCTGATTTCCTGAACCCGATTCCGGCATCATACACAGTCAGCGGCTCAGTGACGTTTGGTGACGGTGTGACTGTCACGGATATTACTAAGAACGATTACGTCACTTCACGAGTAACAATCAGCTCTCCGCTTGAAGTAGTCTTCAATGGCTCCACTGTCCAGTTGGACATTGAATCCTCAACTGTGGACACTTCCTCAATCGACATTATCACCAATCACCTGCAGACGGCGACACTCAATGCGACTGTCACGAATCATCTTCCGAGCGGGCTGGACTTGTATCTGCTCATTTCAAGTGATTCAGCGACCCTATATAGCGCTCCCCAGGTGACTCTCGGACCGATTTCAGTTCTCCCCGGTCAGGTTGACGGCGCCGGGATTACCACAACGGCAACGGTTTCGAATTCCGTTATCACTCTCGACAGCGCCGATGTACAGGTGCTCAACAATAGTCAAATCTACATCGGTGAATTATTGACACTCGCCAGCACAGGCGGAACTCCGGTGCGCTTCGTCTCTGCGGACTTCGTGGATGTCAAGGCGCATGTCATAATCGATTACTTGTTCAACAGCAACTTTTGAGGGGCGATAACAATGAAACTGATATATGTCAAAAAGAATTCCGTGTTGACTATCCTGTTCTTATCCATGGTGGGGACGGCATTCGTAACCACACCGGCTAACAGCGCCGGATTCTCGATAGCCCGTAGCGCAGGTATGGCCGGAGCGCACGTCGGACTGGCCGCAGGAGCGGCGGCGCCGTATTACAATCCGGCCAACCTTGGTCTGGCCACACATCGCCAGAATGGAGTATTGCTGGCCGGCGTGGGACTTAACATTTCGAATAACAGCTTTACACTCGATGACTACAATACGTACACCGGCGCATTACTGACAGATGCCGACAAAACCGACATTCTCGCCAAAGTCCCCGTCGAAGGTCTGATTGTTTCCGCTGATGCGGAAGCCAGCGCCAGCGGAATTGCCTACGGCCGGTTCGCCTTTAATCTGACCGGGTTTGCCGCGAGTGAGGCGAATCTCGGGCATGACGTGCTGGAAACTCTGCTCTATGGCAACAGTTTCGGTGACACTATTTCCCTGACGGGTATGTATGGCTCGGGGTGGTCCTATGGTTCCGTGGATTTTTCGTACGGCACGCCACTATACACCCACGGTAACCGTCAACTCTCTGTCGGCGCCACCGCGCACTACATTAAGGGGCTCTACTTTGCGGATGTGACAAAGATAGACGGTTCTGCGGCGACACTTTCCACCGGTTTTTCAGGCAACGGTGAAGTAATCGCCCGCACGGCTGAAGGCGGCTCCGGTATGGCGGTGGACATTGGAGTCGCTCTCGATCTCAATCAGAACTATACAGTCGGACTCAATTTCAAGAACTTTGTCAGTTCCATAAACTGGAATCAGAATACTGAAGAGCGCGGCTATTCATTTTCGTTCGATTCGTTGAACATCAACAACTCCGGGGATTCGGCGGTGGTGTCTTCAGACTTCCGCCGTCCGATTGACAACTTCAGCTCCGGATTGCCTTCAACAATTCGCGCCGGGATTGCGAAAACATCCGGCAAACTTGTCTGGGCGCTGGATTGGGAGCAGGGCTTCAAACGCCTCCCTGGCGCTTCTTCAACACCGCAAATCTCACTCGGAGCCGAGTACTCAGCGCTCGGATTTCTGCCTCTTCGCGCAGGATACAGCTTTGGCGGTCGCCACGGCTCCCAACTGGCGTTTGGTTCAGGATTGCGCATCCCCCTGTTCTACATCGACGCCGCAGTCATGACAACCGGTGGCACAAGCTCGTCATCAAACAAAGGCGCTCAGTTTGCGCTCTCAACCGGACTACACTTTTAGGAAGGGGAACCATAATGCATCGTCTCAAGTCGATTACCATGTCACCGGTGAGAGGGATACTCTCCCTCATTTTTCTGGGACTGTTAACCGGAACGCCGTTCACGGGCCGGACGCTCGCATCACCGCCGAGCCCACAGCTACGGGAACGTATCAACAACGGTGAAATCGAAAAGCCGCCGTTCCTAAAAAACCTCAAGGCGCTTCACGCAAAAGGCGTCTGCTCACCGTCAGTCGTCAACGCTGTCCAGAGCGCCATGCTGAAAGCGCAGGCGCTACGCATAGCAAACGGCGCCAACGGCTCACCGGCAGTGACAACTTTCCGCGCATTGGCTGTTCTCGTGGACTTTAGCGACAATACATCAACAGTAGCTGCGCCGTTCTTTGATTCGATGCTGTTCAATGCCAACACCGGCACTGTGCGCGACTATTATTCTGAAATATCCTACGGGCAACTCGATCTCATTACCGTCAATATGCCTTCCTCACTGGGCTGGAATCGCGCGCCGAAAACCTATGCCTATTATGTCAACAATCAGAATGGCACCGGCGCATATCCACAGAATACACAAAAACTTTGCGAAGATATTGTCGATCAACTCGATCCGTTTGTCGACTTTTCCGTCTATGACAATGACGGGAACGGCACAGTTGATGTGCTGATATTGATTCATGCCGGAACCGGCGCCGAATTTACCGGAAGTTCAACAGATATCTGGTCACACAAATGGGGCATCTCCCCGCGTCTCAAAGATGGTGTCACCATTTCTGACTATACTATCCAGCCTGAGTACTGGATGAGTCCCGGAGACCTCACCATCGGAGTCTATGCGCATGAACTTGGCCATGGCTTCGGGTTGCCTGATCTCTATGACACCGACAATTCCTCATGGGGGCTCGGCAGATGGTCGTTAATGGCCAGCGGCTCCTGGAACGGTCCGGGTAATCTCGGCTCGTCACCGGCGCACCCCGATGCGTGGAGTCTCATCAATATGGGATTCGCCACCTCAACGAATATTACTACGAACACCAGCGCAACGGCAATACCCAGCGTTGAATCCGGTAATAACATCTTCCGTCTCTGGAATGGTGGCGCCGCCAGCAGTGAGTATTTTCTCGTCAGCAACAGGCAGAAAACCGGGTATGACGCCGCCTTACCGGGCTCAGGCCTTTTAATCTGGCATATTGACGATTCACAGGGAGACAATACGAAAGAATGGTACCCGGGAAATACCGGTTCCGGTCACTACTGGGTGGCCCTTGAACAAGCGGACGGGCTGTGGAATCTCGAAAAGAAAGTC
>CAZFAL010000066.1:0-15322 GCA_964516945.1 uncultured Ignavibacteriales bacterium | reverse complement strand
AAACGCGCCGCCGTAGAATCCCCATCGTGAACCGTCATGTATATGCTCATTGAGAACAGACATACGGCAAGTATACGGCGCCGAACTTGAATGCGTTAGTGATTCTCAGGATCTTCAGAATTTAATGCGCTGTTTGTTTTATCTGAGTGGGGAGCGCTCAACGAGTCGACTGACGGGCCACCACTTTGTGCGGTTGCGGCCGGAGCAAGTTCGGCAAGTTTCTTTTCCACTTTAGCCAATTGGTCTCTGGCTTCGGCGGCCAGCTTATGTTCGGGATATTGAGCCAGAAACGTGTTGAATGTCGCAGCCGCTTTTGTGAAGTCTTTTTTCTTAAACTGTACTTTGCCCATCTCCAGGAGCGCCAGCGCCGCATATTTGGTATCAGGGTAATCGTCAATCACTTTTTGAAAATATATCAGCGCAGACTCAAGCGCGCGGATATGGACATACACAACACCGCTTTTGAACATTTTCTTTGCGAGGCGTGTGTGCGCCTCTTTCAGCGCTTTCTTCGCCTCGGGTATCAATTTCGAATCAGGATAATCAATGATAAAGTCTTCCATGAGACCTATCGCTGTCATCAGTTCGCTTTGATCCAGCCCATAGTGTTTCGGCGCCGCCAAATAGCGCGCATAGCCAGCGAGAAAGCGACTGTCAGGCGCAAAGTCCGAACGCGGGTAGTTTTTCACGAGACGCTCAAACTCAACCGCCGCTAACTGGTACTGTTCGTCCTCAAGATACGAATTGGCCAGATAGTATTGAGCGGTGTCGATATTATTGGCGCCTGGATAGTTGTAAATGACTTTCTGGAATTCTTCGGCGGATTGAAAGTATTTTTTCTTGTTATATAATTTCTGCGCCTGAGCAAACTGTTCTTCCGCTGTCAGAGCTTTGTGTGTGGATGAGCCACCGCAGGCGGATGTGAATACTGAGGTCAGAGCGCACAGTGTGACTAAAGCCATGAGACCGGACAGGCGACAGGACACAGCCGTTTTCGTGAAGTGAAATCCAGTGAAGGGATGAGTCATAGGTGGTGGTTTCCGGGGTGAGTAAGTGAGAATTGTTGCGAGAGTGTTTCGACTTTTGAATCGTTCCGGCGCTCAGGACGCTTTTCAGGACATTCTTCAAGACATCTTGCCGGGGAGGACATCATACTTTTCTTTCAACTCCTGATACTTGGCGATGACCTTCTTCAGATACGCCTTCGGCAAGGGTTTGTTCTGCCGTATCCTTCGCCGTAACGCAGTCTCACCCTGATTATATGACATTATCCCTTTGTCGACTGATTTGAACTTGAGAATCTGACGAAAGAGGTGTAAGCTCCCGAGCTTGATATTCGATTCAAAATCGAAAAGTGTCTGATTCTCCTGCCAGTCCATTCCGCTACCATGCGCCAGAGTGCGTCCCACCGGGGGCATGACCTGCATCAGCCCTTGCGCCCCGCGATGACTTACCTGTCCACGTTTGAAGGAGGATTCGGTAATAATCAGCCCCATCAGAAACAGCGGGTCATAATCGTACTTTTTACATTCGTCGATAATAACATTTGCCAGACGGCCTTTTTCTTCATCAGTAAAGCCAATTTGATAGTCATCAATGACCTTGAAAATCTTGAGTTTTTCCTCTAATTCGGTGATTTGCCCCTGCTGGTATTGAATCTGGGTTTCCAGCTCATATTTGTCATGGATGAGAAAAATCAAAAGCGCCGATTGCGCGAGATAGATAAGCACGAGGATATAGGTAATCGGCTTGGAAAGATAAATACCGGCTTTTTCGAGATGTATCATAACTATTTCAACTATGTCTGTTTTACAATAATCAGTGTATTTCAGCAATCAAATCCACGCCAACTGTGTCGCAGACTGTTGGCTTACAAAACGAATTCTGCAGGACTTGCATGTCCTCAGCGGAATCACCGGCTCTCACGAGATACACCAGTTGGTCAATATCCGGACAATCGCCCATTGTTCTGCCTATCGCCACTACCTCACGACCGTCCGGCGCGTTTGGCGAATCCAGCGGCATATCCTGACCGACAGAATCAATCAGGACGTTTTCGCGACGGCCAATTAACTGCGCATTCTTCTTTTGGGCAATAGTTGTTTGCAACTCATTCAGCGCAAAAACCCGCTCCTCTTTCAGCTCTTCGGCTATTTGATCGGGCATCAGAGCCGAGGAAGAACCCTCTTCTCTCGAATAACCAAAGGCCCCCATCCGGTCGAACTCGAAATCTTCCACAAAGTCCATCAGCTCACCGAAGTCGTTTTCGGTTTCACCGGGAAAGCCGGCAATGAAAGTGGTTCGAATTACGGCGTTTGGACTCTTTTGCTTTATTTCGGCCAAAACCCGCTCTATCTTTGCCCGCCGCACCTGCCTGCGCATGCGCGAAAGCATGTCATCGGAAATGTGCTGTAACGGCAAGTCGTAATACGGCAATACCTTGCCACTGTTACTTAAACGGTCAATCAAGCTACTTGACAGGGCTTGTGGATGCAAATAGAGCAGGCGAATCCAGGCAATTCCATCAATTCTCTCTAATTCGTCGAGCAGTTCAAGAATCTGTGTCTTACCGGTATCACAGCCATACAATGTGGCCTCCTGCGAAACGAGAATCAGCTCCTTCTTCCCCGCTTCAGCCAAATCACGCGCCTCGCTGACGATATCTTCGATTGGCCGTGAGCGAAAAGATCCGCGCATTTTCGGTATCACACAATAACTGCACTTTCTGTCACAACCGTCGGAGATTTTCAGATAGGCATAGGGTGTACTTGAATCGATAAACCTCTTATTTCCTGCAAGGTATGAGAGATGGCGTGTTTCGACTACTGAGCGCTTTGTCGTATGTCCGGCGCCGTTACCGGTATTATTCATGAGCGCCTGCGACAGCGCATCCAATTCACCCAGACCGCAGGCAAGATCGATTTCGGGGATGCCCTCGAGAAGATCATCTCCATGCCGCTGGCTGAGACATCCGGCGGCAATCAACCGTTTGAGTCGTCCGTCCTTGCGCATTTCTCCAAATCGCAGGAGTTCTCCAATCGACTCCTGCTTGGCCGGCAGAATAAACCCGCAAGTATTCACAATTACCGCATCGGCGTCATCCGCCTCCGCAACCTGCCGGTGACCGTCATTGAGCAGCCGTCCGGCGATGTAGTCAGCATCGACATCATTTTTCGGACAGCCGAGTCTTTCTATATAGAATTTCATAGTTCTGCTTCAGTTCTACTCAGCGTCAGTCGTTGTACCGGTCGGGCGTGATTCCGCACATGCCTGAAAGAATACCAGACAATCCATCTCCATCTCTCTGCCGACCGGAGAATCAATATACACTGCCTGTCTGTTTTATTCCACTCTTGGAAATCGGTTCAGAGACAGCGTTTTGATGCAATTCTTTTGCTGAGTCTTGGGGCGCTGCTATTATTCGGGGATTTCGATAATTTCGGTGGAATCCGGGAAGGTGGGTGTGAAGAGCGCGCTGTTTATCGAATCGGATGTCGTTTCGGCTCCGAGAAGAATGCGGTTCAGCTCTTCGTTGATATCATAATATTCCATCGAAATGATGTGTTTGGCGGACGGATTCAGGGTTACAACCATTGAGTCTGGCGCTTTGCCTCTGTAGTCTTTGTGGATAGTCAACCGGTAGATTGAATCAGGCCGGACGGTGTTGATGTCATAATACTCGTTGAAATGTTTGAAGAATAGAAAACTGTCATCAAGGCGCTGGCCGGGTTTTAGGCAGTTGCGAGTCGCCTGTCCATAGAGTTTGCTATACTCCCAGAGGCACTTCCCATCAAACAGATACTCATCTCCGCCGAGTCTGGTTGTGTAGCGTCCGTCAGAGGCAAAGACTATTGAGCCAGCCACGGTGTCGGCAGTACCAAAAAACTCAGAGACGACAATATGCCGGAAATCGACTGTAGTTTGCGGGGTTGTGTTGTATTGACCGGCGAGTTGTTCGAACAATGAGGGCTTGGACGGTTTGTCTCCGGCGGAGGCAGTCAAAGAGACCAGCGCCACTGTCAAGCACAATACAGCGAGGCATAATACAGCGCTACGCGCAATCATAGATCCCAAGGTTCCCTGGTGGAGTTTCATATTCATTGATATCCGCTTACCCGGCCAGTGATTCAGTTGTTTTATTCCCTGAACCGCGCAATTCTTCGAGGTATGCCTGATCGACAAGCACCTGACGGGCCTTGCTACCGTCGTAGGGGCCAATGATATGGCTTTCTTCCATTCTGTCAATGAGCCGCGCGGCGCGCTGATAGCCGATTCCGAGCCTGCGCTGAAGAAGCGAAACGGAGGCCTGTTTATGGTGCAGGACGATTTCAATCGCCTCAAGGTAAATGGGATCGACTTTCTCAGTCTTTGCCGACGAAGAGAGTTCCTCGTCTGAGATTTCCCGGCTGACAGTCTGGATACGTGGAACTTCGATGTTTTGCGAGCGCATTCTGGCCACAATTCCTTCAGTCTCTGCGCTGCTAATAAAAGCGCCGTGCAAACGAATCAACTCAGGTTGCCCCGCCCATTGGAATAGCATGTCTCCCTCACCGAGTAGTTTCTCTGCGCCGTTTGCATCGAGAATGGTCCGTGAGTCAGTCTTTGACGCCACGTGAAATGCCACGCGTGAAGGGAAATTGGCCTTTATCAGACCGGTAATGACATCCACCGACGGGCGTTGTGTCGCAAGAATCAAATGTATCCCGACCGCGCGAGCCATTTGCGCCAGTCGGGTAATCAGCAATTCTGTTTTCGCCGAGGTCTGCGACATCATCAAGTCCGCCAACTCATCGATGATAATCACCAGATATGGCAGACGTTTAGCCGGGTCTTCCATTTTGTGGTTGAAGTCAACGATGCTTCGCACGCCGTGTGTCGCGAGTTTCTTATAGCGGGATTCCATCTCGACGACGGCGTCAGCCAGCACCCGTTCGGCTTTGCGCGGGTTTGTGACCACCGGACGTTCAAGATGCGGTATGCCTGAGTATATTGAGAGTTCCAGCATTTTGGGATCAATGAAAATGAAACGCAAATCCGCCGGGGTCATGCGATAGACGAGACTGGTAATGATGGCGTTGATACAGACGGACTTTCCGGAGCCGGTTGCGCCGGCAATCAGCAGATGCGGCATTTTGGCCAAATCCGCGACATAGGGCTCTCCGGATGCGGTTTTGCCAAAAGCCACCGGGAGTCTGATATCGGGTGATGTGTAAGAGCGTGACTTGAGTACGTCTTTGAGAAAAACAATATCGCGCCGTTTGTTTGGCACTTCGATGCCCACAGCGGCTTTGCCGGGAATCGGCGCCACTATCCTGATGCGTTTGGCGCGCAAGGCCAGAGCCAGATCGTCAGCGAGGTTTAATATCTGATTTACTTTCACACCAATCGCCGGTCGGAATTCAAAGCGTGAAACAACCGGGCCGGGCATCATCCGCACTTCCCCGTTGATTCGGACTCCAAAAGTAGCGAGTGTCTCGCGTAACTCTGTGGCGGTGGCGGCCAATTCTGTGCGACTCTCACTCGGCGCACGACGTGGCGCAGTTTTAAGCAGGTCTAATTCAGGGAGTCGGTAGTCACCGAGAGGGAGCCGCGTCTGCTTTTCTTCATCGGAGCCATCTTCCGCTGACTCATCCGGCTCAGCAGAAGCCTGTGTGAGGCTCGGGGTTGTCGGCTGGAGTTTCGGCTCCAATTCGACTGACGGCTCATTACGTGACTCAAACGAATCAGCGCTCGCCTCGCCACGGTTATCACTCAGGGCGCGTTGCAGACGGCGTTCGAATTCCCCGTCTGAAACGGTTTCATTATCCATGGATTCACCCTGCACGAACGCTACAGCGGAGTCGAGATTACGGTATTCACGTCGTTGACGAAAGGCGGCGATTGTCCCGCGTAATCTATTCCAGAGGCCGCCAAGCGCTCCTCCGGCTGTTTTACCTGCGATGCGTCCGGTATTTTTTACCGGTTCCGGGATTGTCTCAAGTTTCACTGACTTGGGCAACGCCATCAGTAGAATAATGATACTCAACGCCCCGAGAGCCAGTGTCGAACCGGCTCCGCCGAGATATCTGAGAGCCAGATAATTCACTTTCAAAGAGACTACCCCCCCGAAACTGGCGAGGATATCCAGAGCGGAACGATCCAACGTTTGCGGAAGCGTAGAAAAATCTCCGAGATTATCAAACAGCAAAAGCGCCACACCGAAGAGCGAGCTGTACAGGATTGTTGGTCGGGTGAATCGCGACCAGTATTTTTGATTCCACAACAGGAAACCTGAGAAAATTAGCGATAGCGGCGCAAGTACGGCTCCCCAGCCGAGAAAGAAATATAAGGCCATCGAGAGGTAGGCCCCGATGACACCGCCCCGATTGTCCACCAATTGTGAGCCGTCACTGATTGAGAGCAACTCCACCTTGCCGTCGAGAATCATCCGGTCGTCAATCGTGCGATGGCTTACCAGAGAGATTATCAGCAACAGACCAATAAACATCGCCAGCGCCGCTGCAATTTTTCGACGTCGCTCTAACGGGAGTGTCTTTTTCGGTTTTCTTTTATGATATTTACGCGCCATACTATCTTGAGTATATTCGCAACAGCCGAAATAGCAATATTCAACAATGGCTATTGTCGTATCTGTCTATTGTTGAATCAACTGTCTGCCGAAACTTGAGGTCAGTGATTTTTCGAACTTAATATCCGGCAAGGCGATAACGTTGAGGCGGAAGCTGAAGCCGCGATTTGAGCCGGACGGTGTCCAGTTGAATGTTCCTTCCCACCGATGGAGAATCCGGTGAATCTGCAAGCTACGATTCACCGTGTTCTTGTTCTCAATATCATAGGACTGTGAGTAAGCAACCGTCATATTCGGAGTCAATTGCATATTAACGCCGAAACGCAAGAAGTTGAGTTTCGTCGGACTACCCTTGGTTTGACCGTACGTATGACTGATTGTCAGGTTCCAGGTGCGATTCCGTGACATTCCCGGTGTTATGGGGCCACCAATAGCCGCCGGTTGCACCGGGGTTCCGATTGACGGTGATGATGGCGCTGTTGCCGGTGGGAGCGCCAAATCCGGGTTATAGTTTGCGAATTCTCCAAAATCACCATTCGTGGCGAACCTGGTGTTAACTGACAACGATTGTAAACCACCGTTTTCGTAAAACGAATGTACCATATTGCCGGACATCGTGACGCCACGCACAATTGAGGATTGAAATCGGGTGCTCAACGCTGACCAGCGTCGCGATGTGGCTTCAGGATTGTAACTTAGCGATGATGTAAGCGTTAGCAGAGTGAGTTTCTTGGGTTTCTCGTTTGAACCGACCTTGACATCAAAGACGTTGCGGAAAGAGAATGAAACCAACTGTGAGCGGCTTGTTCCGGTTCCCGCTCCGACAAATGACGCGGCATCACGAGTTTGCTGGTCAAAAGTGATATTGGGAGTGTAACTATAGGCCACAGAAGGAACAAACTCGTGCCGAATCCCACGCAGGCCAAAGATATTCGGGTAGATTGTGCCATACAAATGGGTCGAAAAGTTTACCGAAGCCGAACCGGTGTATGTGTGATATATCTTATTCGTCTGTATGCTCTTGTCACGAGACTGGTCAGTGGCGTCGACATTGAACCATGTCTCATTATAGCGCAACGCCAATGCCACCGGGAAATACTTGAAGACGGTGAAATTGGGACCGATGCTTGTGCCATGCCGGTATGTGGTGTATGCGCGGTCACTGCGGGCTAACGTAGTGTCAGCGGTGGTAATACTGATATTCGAGATTGTATCAATGGTTGTATCGACGCCGATGGAATCCGGTGGTGATACAGCCGAATCCAGAATGGTGACCAGTGTCGTATCAAACGTCACTGTCGTGTCAGACAACGTAACCGCAATGGAGTCCACAACGTCGCGCCCTTCAGAGAAATGACGTAGCGTGGACGAGTAACCGGAGCGAATGGTATGATACCATTTCTCCTTTTCGCCGGGGGCGGCTGAACCGAATATCTGCACCGAAGGCAAACTGAATGTGAGATTCGGGAATGTCGTTGTCTTGCGCTTGTCTCCGTCAAGGTTTTCATCAAAAATATAACTACCATTAACTGACGCTCTGCCAAAACGTTTGCTGAAGTTTACCTGACTGCGCAGTGTGCGATTGAGCCGGTCATTGAGATTGTCTGTGAAATCTGTGAAGTATTTTGAATCAGAAAGGAAATTGCCGGACGCGTTTAGGTTAAACGTCGGGCTGATTGTCTGGCGATGGTTAAAATTGATACGCCAGCGAGTGGACTTTACTTCCTGCGCATTAGCGTTAAAACTACTGGTATAGGCGACAGAGGCGCCGACATTGCCGCTGAACGAATAGCGCTTGTTGTACCGTGTCTGGGCTGAGAACGCCGGGCCGCTTGTTTCGTAATAGTCCATCCAGCCCTGAATGTCCCAATATTCACTCGCAGCCCAATAGTAACCGAGATTCGCCAGAAACCGTCCGCCACGATTGAAATTGCCAAAACGGAAGTTGAGTATGCCGGACCTGCGTCCCTTTTGCAATGGGAAGACATAATACGGCAGAGCGAAGACAGGAATCTTTTCAATGAAGAAGACAACGGGTTTGGCAATCAGTTTTTCGCCGCGAATCATTTTCATATGCTTTGACCAGAAGTGAAAATGCGGGGTTTCATAATCGCAGGTTGTGTAGGTTCCACCGTCAACGAAAAAGACATCTTCTTTTTCACGAAACAGTTCACCACCGGTGTAATAGGCAGACTCATACTCCGACCGTGATTGTATAATCAACCCCTTGCGTGTCGCCAGTGAGAACTCAATGTAGGCCCCATCAACATTCTGGCCTCCATCCTGCAGAGTCACGGTTCCGAGATACGGAACACCGAAATCGTCTGTGGCGCTCTGACTGCTATCAGGGTTCACCCGGGCGGGTGATTCAGTGTCGCTACTGACATCTTCGCCGGTTCTCCGGACATCATCGCCGGTCACTTCAGCGCCGGTGTATTCGATAGCGCTCGTGTCAATCGTCACTTCCTGTTTGATGGCGTAGGCCTTGACGAATCGTTTGCCGGTTTGATAAATGATACTGTCAGCTAACATGGACATCGGTTTTTGTACTACATTAGCTTCCCCGGCGAGGGTGATAACCGAGTCTTTCATATCAAAGGTGATTCGCTCACCGGTATAATGAATTGAGTCTACGGCAGGCGCCCCGAGCGTGTCACGCGCAATTCCACGAGGTGAGTGGTCTTCTATGTAATCACCGACCACTGAACCATACGCGTTGACCTTTTGCAGAAGATTATCCTCCACATACAATTGAATGCTGTCACCGGAGGCGGTATTGGTGATCTCGGATGCGCCCGGTGGAGTCGCCGGGGTGTAAAACGAATAGGCCTGCCCGAAGGCGTCAACTCGTTTCAGCAAGCCTTCGTCAAAATGGAACGCCAAATGAGCGCCGGTGATTTTGCTGGTAACATTCGCATTAGACAACGACTGTTCTGCGGCAATAGTGTCCTCTGCAATGGTAGAATCTTCGACGTGACTCGTCAGCGATGTGTCAGGAATGTTTGGTTCGTTCATTGTATCAGGCAGGGTTTGTTGTGTTGCGGAGTCTGTCACAAGCGCAGTGTCGGGAGTTTGTAGTTCGGACGCCACCTCAACCTGCCGGACAGTGGAGTCAGTCTCGGCAAACAACGCAACAGCGTCACCGTAGACATCAACCCGTTCCGGCTTGCCGTCCACCGAACGCACTGTGATAAACTCGCCGCTCACATGATTCTGCAGCCAGACGAGTGTCGCATTGTCGTAAAGCCGGAGTTTTGCCGGATCCCGTTCAAGAATCGCGCAGTCACCGGTTGCCTTGCTGTCTCCATCAAGTAACACGACATCGTTCTGCGCCACGGCTGTGCCCGTTGCGTACTCATAGCGAATGTAGAGCGCCGAGAGTGTGCGCGACGACGTGTGCGCTTCAGTTGTATCGGGATAGCCGAGTTGAATGCGCGCATCTTGCAGTAATTCCAGACGTTGAATAGACCTGTCTATGAAAGCTTCTTTGGCAACCGCGCGCATCGAATCGGAAGTCGAGATAATTATTACGCTATCGCCGGTGACATAGAGTGTCGAATCGGCGACCACATAGGACAGTGAATCTCCCCATATTTCGCTTTCGTCATCTTTCAAACGCACTGCCCCGGTA
The DNA here is from genome assembly GCA_964516945.1 of uncultured Ignavibacteriales bacterium. Classification (GTDB taxonomy): domain Bacteria; phylum Zixibacteria; class MSB-5A5; order GN15; family JACZUZ01; genus JAJRPJ01. Next base: position 5,123 of record CAZFAL010000066.1, on the reverse strand, counting down.
GCGTACATCACTAAGTCTATCAGATCATAAATAAGTGAATCGGATGTCAGCATGCGACCGCCTTCTCTGTATTGCACATTGCCCCACATGTACAACCGTTTATCAACAATCCAAACTGAGCTGTCACAATAAAGATGTGCGCCTCCCTGATCGAAACGCACGTTTCCGACATTGATAATGGTGTCATCCACTGAGCCCCGGAGCATTTCCATGGCGTCCGAGTTGCGCAGTTTTATCGGAGCGCCGGATGTGTTGGAAGCGCACAAGAACACGGCGCCGAGCAGGCAGAGCAGTGGCATCAGAGCTATTCGCTCCAAAAGCCAGTGACATATAGTGCGATGAAGTGTGCGCATCATCCCTTAAACGCGTTCACAAAGGCAATAACTGAGGTTTTTCGCAAAAAAAGCGCTTCGGATTGTCTGCATATCAAACGGCTCCACCGTCGGCCACAGTGTTTACCAATGCGCCAATCCCCTGTATGCGCACTTCGACCTGATCGTCAGCATGTAATTGTCCAACCCCGGCCGGGGCGCCGGTGAGTATTACATCTCCGGCCTCAAGAGTCATGATTGACGAAATGTAGCTGATGAGCTCTTCAGGGGTGAAAATCATTTCAGAGCTGAGCGCCCTCTGGCGCAGGGAGAGATTCAGGTAGGATTCTATTTCGATATTGTCATACGAGGCATCGGTGCAAACCCACGGTCCCAGTGGACAAAATGTATCAAAGCCCTTCGCTCTTGTCCATTGTTTGTCCGATTGTTGAAAATCACGCGCGGTGACATCGTTAGCGCAGGTGAGTCCCAATATGTAATCGGCGGCTTCTATCTGTGGGATGTTTTTGCCACGTTTCCCTATCACCAAAGCCAGTTCACCCTCGAAATCTACACGTTTGGATGACGCCGGAAGCTCGATTGTTGCGCCGGGACCGACTATCGCTGAGGGGGGTTTGAAAAAAATGAAGGGCTCTTTCGGCGCCTCACTCGCAGTTTTTGATTCTTCAATGTGCGCGTGGTAGTTCAAACCGACACAGATAATCTTTGATGGCAGAGCGGGCGCCAGTAAGCGCACCGCTCCATGCTGATGGAGCATTGTGTCGAGACGGAATGTGCCGAAAGGATTGCCTATCAGAGGCGCGATACCGTCCGGCTGAAATTCCCCCCAAAACACCCCTTTGTCTGACTTAAATCTCACAAGACGCACGATTAATGTCCTTGTCTTTCCACAAACTAACCAATTACCTGTATCCGACAGCCGCCAACCTTGTCCGGATTGCACAAATCCTCCGGCTCATCCGGCGGCGACTATGCAATTTACAGGCAAAGAGGACGCTTTACCAGCCATAAACTCAATGCGAGACATTCGCCTGTGTTAGCGCAAAAAAGCCTAATGGACGACCTTTTCCATCCAGCGTCCTCTGCGGAACCAATAGGAAAGCAAGCCGGCTTTGAGAACAGTAGTCACCGTTACCGCCAGCCAGACACCGTTGACTCCCATATCCAGCGAAATGGCGAACCAGTACGCCAGCGGTATGCGGGCCAGTGAGCCGGGGATGGAAATGAGCATTGGCGGGACAGTGTCGCCGGCTCCTGAAAATGCGCCGTCAATGACGATTTCAATGCCCATGAAAAGCTGTGAAATCCCGACGATTACCAGATACCCTCTGGCAATTTCTATGACTTCCCTGTCACTCGTGAAAATTGATGAAAGTTGATCAGGGATGAAAATGAAGAACAAGGACAAGAACAGCGCAAAACCGGCTCCAAGGGCGGTGGAAATCCAGCCCACTCTTGCCGCCCTCTCCGGTTTGCCGGCGCCGAGATTTTGCCCGACAAGGGCGCTGGCGGCGATTGATATTGCTGTCACGCCAAGATAATTTATGGATTCCAGCCGGTTTCCGACACCCATTGCGGCCCCGGCGACAAAGCCGAAACGATGGACAATTTGAATGAGAACAGAATAGACACTGACAAAGACAAGATGCTGAATCGCGATAGGCATGCCGACGCGGGAAATTGAAGCGCAGGCGGATTTGTCCAATGAATCACGTTTCAGTCCACCTAATGAAAAAGGCAACGCGCCACGGCGCAAGAAATACGCATACAAGAGCAGGTCGATGAAGTACGAAATAAATGTGCCCCATGCCGCTCCGGCGATTCCCATTTCCGGCGCGCCCAGCCAGCCGAAAATCAGTATCGGGTCAAGGATGATATTCAGCCCTACCCCGGTAAGACTGACAAACATCGGACGTTTTGTGTCGCCGGAAGCTCGAAATATCGCGCCGAGTGTATCGACAAAAAACAGAGACGGGACTGTCAAAAAGAAGATGCGCAAATAGGCCGTGCCATACGAAGCGACAGCGGTTTCAGCGCCCATGAAGCGCATGATGTTTTCAGCAAAGAAGTAGCCGATTGTCGCCACAACAAATCCGCCTATCAGGGACATCTTGAGTCCCTGTGCGCCGACATATCCCGCTCGAGCCGGATCTTTGGCGCCGACATTTCTGGAGACTATGGCATTTACGCCGATAGTAATCATGCTCACCAGCGAGAACATGGTCCAGACAACAATCATGGAGCTGGTCATCGCATCCTGTTGTTCGGACCCCAGCCATCCTATCCAGTAGAAATCAGTGATACCCAGCGCGAACTCAAGGAAAAGCGACGCTGCAGTCGGCCAGGCGAGCGCGATGACGCCGCGAAGTATCGGCCCCTCCGTGAGTGATTTGCTTGTGGCGCTCATGGTTGTGAAGTCTATTTGTTGTGAGAAAATGTATCTTGTGAAATGAATCGTTTGCAGACAATCTGATGTCCGGGCTAATCATTTGGCGCGCTGACAGAGAAACGGTCGAGGAAGTATTTGAGGTTTAGTTGCTCTCCGGCGCCAAGTAGCAGGACATCAGTCCATGCGGCTGTCGTCAACGGCTTAAAGTAGGTCTGACGCAAATATTTGCCAAATCGCGGATTGTTCGCCAGCGAGCCGAACTCACGTAAAGCCGATGAATAGATTTGCGCGCTAAGCAATGAGCCATATAACCGGCAGAATTGTGTGGCCGGTTCAAGGGCCAAATCGCGGCGGTTGGTCCAGCGCTGAAACTGCTTGTCCGGCTTTACAAGTAACGTTTTACTGACGACATTCCTGTACACATCACTCAAGTCACGATTAGGATCGTCGTACAATTCTATCTCAAAACGAATCATGGTAAGTAAACTCCGCAAGCGGATTAACTGCACATCAGCGACAGCCGCAGAAAATAGCTCGTAGTCTTCTCCGGAGATATGGTTGTACTGCCCCTGTAGCTCACGGCGCGTCAGCAAGTCAACGAATAATTGTCCGATACAGTGTTCAGTCAGTGGATCCGTCGGCTTCCGCAACATATAGGGCGTATTCGAATTGGAGAGGAGAAACACACTTTCGCCGAGCTGATACAGGAGCGCTTCGACTTCATCTGCGGTGGCCGGTTCGCTTGTGGTTTCGTAAGCCAGCCGAATATCTTCCGGTGGATGCGGCGCTACGAGCCATGGCGCTCCACTTGCGGTCAAAGTAGAATCGATGAACAACGAGGCATAGTGGACATTGAATCCCAGTCCGGTGAGAACATCAAGAGCAAAAGCCAGGGCTTCGGTCCTCGTGTACGTGCGGCGAAAGCGATCGAGAATGTGGTTCTCATAGAAGTAGATATCCGCTTCTTCCAGATTGTGATGGGACAGCTTTGTTGCTATTCGCTGAAGTAATTTGCGATACGCTCCGATAGTCACAGAATCAATGGTTCTGACTGTTTTGTCTAAATCGTCCCGCGTGAGTCCGCTGAGTTGCAAATTCAAATCAAGCAGAGAGCTGTAGCCCAGTGTCTGGCAGCGTTGATTTCGCAGGCGGGCAAGACGGACAATTTCCGAAGAGAAATCCGCTCCGGCTCCGGTCAGTTGATGATATAATTCCCGGCGACGATAGAGTAACGGAATCGAATCGTTCCTGAATTCGGGAAAGATTTCGGGGGCTTTTGCATACTGTTTGAGCGCTGAAGGGCGCAGACTATCGACAATGTACGCTATCGTCGGTTCATGTTTCAGCAAGGCGGTTAGAGTTCGTTTACGTGAGACCTGCAAACGATGCAATAGTGAAGAATCACTGACAGTTTGTTGGAATCGGTCTATTTGCGTGAGAATAGCGGCGTCACTGAGCTGTCTGTACCACAATGACTGTGTGTTCTGTAGAGAGTCAGCGGGAATTCGTCCGAGTACGTTCTCCCACATCCCCGCCTCGATGGCCGCATCCGCCGCTTCAAACTGTGTCTGCAAACTATCGCAAAACTCAGCGGCGAGGCGCTTTGTCTGTGTAGGATTCTTGCAGGAAGTAACAAATACGAGCAATAGCACAACAGCGGTTATTCCACCGAGGGTTCGCGCAACAAAGTCCGCTTGTGGCCGCATCGTCAGTGTGGCCATGGTCCTACTTCTCGTGAGAATCGCCGTCAGAGCTGAACTGCGAGAGGCGCTCCAGGGCGTATAAGTACCCGTCCAGGCCAAGCCCGCTTATTTGTCCAAGAACGATATCGGCTATCACAGATTTTGCGCGGAACTCTTCCCGGGCGTAGATATTGGAGATATGCACTTCGATAACCGGACAGGCGACTGCCAGCAGGCAATCGCGCAATGAGACACTGTAATGTGTCAGGCCGCCGGGATTGATGATGATCCCTGAACACTGCGCTGCGGCGCTCTGTAGTATATCAATTATGGCGCCTTCTGAATTTGATTGAAAACATTCAACGGTGACTCCCAATTGTGTGGCGCGTTCAGAGATTCGCTCTTCAAGCTCCGCCAGTCCTGTGGAGCCGTAAATTTCCGGCTCCCGTTCGCCGAGAAGATTCAAATTCGGGCCGTTTATCACCAATATCTTTTTCATAGGAACTCCCTCAACTGTTAAGCGCCTGAATCGACAATTGAACCGCCCGCTTAAGAGTGCGTCTGTCCGGCGCCTGTTGAAGATAGGGTTTTCCAATCTCCCGCAAAAGCACAAAGATGAGCTTTCCGCCACGCCGTTTCTTATCAAATATCAGCGCATCCGTCGCCTCGCTAAAGTCGATTTTGACACTCCCGCCTGAAGCAAGCGCTCGGCAACACTCT
>CAZFAL010000065.1:13422-15594 GCA_964516945.1 uncultured Ignavibacteriales bacterium | reverse complement strand
ATTGCGAGCGCCAGCGCGGCAATCCCGTCGAATCATAGCCGGGAGATTGCCACGTCGTCCGGCTGTCGCCGGACTCCTCGCAATGACAAGTATGGTTTTTTCAACAAATCTCAAGGCGTCGGCTTCAAAAACGCCACACGATGCGCGCGCCGAATCCGGCCAACGGCGCCGTCTGAGTTGGTGAGGGTGTGAATTTCAGAGACAGCTTTTTCTCCGGGGCCGGGAATTTCGCCAGATGAGCGTCGACGAATGCGTCAATCATTGACGCGAAAATCAGTGTTCCGGTTAGCCAGGCATAGAGATTGCGTTTGTCACGGACGGTGTCAAATTTGCTGAACAGTTGCCGCCGGAGTGTCAGGTCTTCCACAGGTTCAAAGGCCGCGCGCGCATCAACTGTCTGATTACGAAAATCCAGCCAGCGCAGAAATAGATACGTCTCACCCCCAATTACCAAAGCCGCTTTAAGATACTTGCGATTTCCCAATTGCCCTAAGCCCGGTACAAGCGCCGATTTGAGAAGCGCCGCTCCGGGGCTTTGCCGTTTTCTGTCGGCAATTGGTTTCGTTGTCCAGCCAACATAGCCGCGCGGAGCCAGAGACTTGCCTGTCAAAGAATCTGAGCTGTCTTGCACCGACGAGTCTGCGGGAATCACAAGAGAGTCAGCGAACGCAACGGCTCTTGACTCTCCCACTCTTGCAGATAGCACAATCAAAGCCACAACAATAAGAGACACTCTCAACGCCAAAACGCTCTTTTCGCTGTCGAGGCACTTGCTCATGCGGCGTTCGCCGCCGTCGGCCATATCACTTGTCTGAGGCATTTTCGGAAACACAGACACAAATCCGCTCGGGTTGAACACTGATTTCGAGATTATTTGTTGGCGTTGAGATAAGCTCACCGTCAAGGTAGAGCATCCTGCCTTTTGCTGAGCCGATAATAACCTGTTCTCCACGATACAAACGGAAACTGTCATCGAGATGATGATTCTGCTTGAATTTATTGCGGATAAATCTGGAAAGCGGCTCAGTGTCGTCGCTCATATCCAGCGTAACTTCAAGTCGTCCGTCATCCGGGATCGCCGTCGGTGACATATTCAACCCCAGACAATATGGCAAGATGCTGGCCATGATAAGCGACGGTTCAAGATCGAAGCGATAGGCGTCAATTCGCACCGGTGTGTTTTGGCGCTCTATTGTCGCGGCGACTTTGGAGGCCAGACGTGACCAGCCGATTCCGAATCTGGGGAGTGAGCGACCGTTCAGCGCCTCACCGAGAGCGGGAGCCAGACCCAAACCGACAGAGGTAAAAAACGGCTGCCCGGAAACGGCGCCGCAATCTATCATGCGGGTCGCTCCGTTCTTGAACGCCTCAAGCGCAGCGGTCAGTGAAGGTTTACCTATCAGAGATCTGAAAAAGTTATTGCATTTGCCTTGTGGCAGAAGCGCCAGGCGGACATCGGAGCCGATAAGAGCGCGGGCCACAAGATTAACCGCCCCGTCCCCGCCAACAGCCACGAGGGCCAGCGGACGCTCCCTGACCGCCTCAGCGGCCTGACCCGCCATCTCAGCGGAAGTTTCCGGGTAGGTGGTTTTGACTTGAAAACCGGCGGCTGTCAGCTCCTGCGCAAACCTGTTGATGGCGGATGAGTCAAACCGGTCCGCAGAAGAATTGACGAGAATGGTGACTCTCCGGCGGGGACGCTGCGATTTCCGATAGGGCTTTCCTTGAGCCGAACGATTACGGGACGGGCGGCTCCGTTGTGGCCGTTCGCGTCTGCCTGTGGTCTTGTCGAAAGACTTCTTCTCAAGAGATCTTTTCTCAAGAGATCTTTGCTCAGGAGATCTCTTCTCAGGAGTTCTCTTCTCGAAAGACTTCTTTTCAGACATTCTCTGTCCGCTCCGGGGGCGTTTTTCGGAGTTTTTCGGTGTATTTCCGGCCTTGCCTGGTTTTTCTGAATTCTCTTCAGCCATTGGAATTAATGCTCATTTGTCTTTTGTAGTTCATTATACTGCTGTCTTCCGGTCTGAGACCTCTGTCGCGGGCATCATTTTCGCATTGTTCAATTTCGACAGAACCAGAGACAACTCTCCGGCTAGAGCGCAATGTAAGGATTATTCTTAGTCGAGCGCCAGTTTTGGGCGATTGATTGTCCGAATGATTGGCGGCAGAAAA
>CAZFAL010000065.1:0-13322 GCA_964516945.1 uncultured Ignavibacteriales bacterium | reverse complement strand
ATAGGACAGACTGATTGTAGGAAAGATTGTGGCAACAAAAAGATTGTGCGAAACAAGCGGTCTGGCGCCGAAAACTGTATTATAGGCGGTATGACAACCATACAAATCTGTGCAGACACTCGCCGAGCTTTCATTTTGCAGAAAACGAATTAGCTGGCATTGAAATGAAGAACATCTTGCAGATCAATCTCGACTACACGCAGAAGTCTCGCCAGGCGTATTTGTCGTTCGGGTTGCTGGTTCTGGTCTATGCGCCGGTTCTCGTGGATTTGGTTTCTGATTGGTGGAATGATCCGAATTACTCGCATGGTTTTCTGGTGCCGGTGGTTTCCGGCTATTTGCTTTGGAAAAAGCGGGACAAGCTGGCTGGCTCAGCTGGTGAAAGCTCAAAATTCGGGCTGCCTCTGCTGGCGCTGGCGCTGGCGTTGTTTGTTGTCGGAAGCGCCGGGGCGGAATACTTCACAGTCCGGGTTTCGTTTATTGTCGCTCTGGCCGGACTCACCCTGTATCATTTTGGCGCTGCCTTCCTGCGTCAGGTCTGGTTTGAATTGGGGTTTCTGCTGTTTATGATTCCGCTACCGTATGTTATTTACTATTCAGTTACGTTTCCAATGCAGCTTTTTGCCACCAAAGTGTCTATCAAGGCGCTGGCGTTAATCGGTGTTCCGGCTGTCCAGCAGGGGAATATTATTCACCTCAGCGGTATTTCTCTTGAAGTAGCCGAGGCCTGCTCGGGGATTCGTAGCATGCTCTCGTTGTTGGCGCTGGGGGCGTTGTTTTCATATTTCAGCCAGCGAGGCCCCATCAAGCGTAGCGCATTGTTCTTGTCGACTATACCAATTGCCGTTATCACAAATTCTGCGCGCGTGTTCATCACTGCTGTGCTGGCCTTCACTATCGATGCGCAAGTAACCGAGGAGCCATTGCATGGGCTGATGGGACTTTCAGTGTTTGTGATGGCGTTTGCTCTATTGCTGATTTTCAATGCGCTTCTCAGCAAAATACCTTCTCACAAGAAAACAGAAGCGGACAGCTAACTATCTCAACGTAGCGTTCAACGTCGCAAATCTCATTTATGAACTTGTCTGAGACACAAATTCCGGATACTCCGGCAACACCGACCGGGAGGATCAAACCCGCGTGGGCGGCTTTGGCGCTCATTTTTCTCGGCGGAACGCTCGGACTATTCCTTCGCTACTACGAGGTTAAACCTGATAGAGGGCCGCGATTCAGCAAGATACCGATGGAATTCTCCGAATATCGGGGCGTTGAGCGCAGATTTCCGGAGTCGACATACAGTATTCTCAACGCCGACACAACAACACTACGTCGTTATCAAGACAGCGCCGGCAATGTCTACTGGTTATTTGTCGCCTATTTCAAAGAGCAAAAATACGGCTCGCAAATTCATAGTCCTCGCCAATGTCTGCCGGGTGGCGGCTGGCGAATTGATTCCATAGACCCATATTCTCTGACACTTTCGGCGGGATTGACCCAACCGCTCAATCTGCTGACAATCGGGCGACAGAATACGAAGCAGGTTATGTTCTACTGGTTTGAAACTCGCTCCGGTAGTATTCGCGGAGAATTTGCGCTCAAATTTGATTTGGTCAAAAATGCGTTGCTTTTTCGCCCGACTGACGCCGCATTTGTGCGCCTGACAGTGCAAAGCGCCAGCGGAAATACTGAAGATTCAAAAAAACTCGGGGAAGCGTTCCTGCGCGTTTTCAGGGCGTCGGTGGATGAGGCGTTGCCGTTCTAAGCGTTTTCCGGGTTCGGGAGCGTAGTGAGGCGGCTGTCCCGACTGCAAGCCATTCATCTCTGGCGTATCAAACTCAAATCTGCTACTTTGACGCTGTGATGGTACGTGCATATATCAAACTGCTCCGTCCCAGTCATTGGGTAAAAAACGGTTTACTCTTTGGTGGGCTGATATTTGGCGGTCAGGCGCTGAACTGGCATGCGCTCCTTGACTCCCTGCTGGCATTCGGGACATTCTGCGCGCTGGCTTCATTTGTCTATGTCATAAACGACATACGCGACAAAGACAGCGACCGGGCGCACCCGCTCAAGCGCTTCCGACCAATCGCATCCGGAGAAATCTCTCCCGGCGCCGCCTCAGTCATTGCGGTGGTTCTGGCGCTTCTCAGCGCTCTCGGCGCGTATCACTTTGGCCGGTTGTTCGCCATCATCTCCGTGGGATATGTGATTAACAGTGTCCTGTATTCATTGCTCCTCAAGCGATTTGTGATAATCGATGTGATGATAATCGCAGTAGGATTCGTTCTGCGGGCATGGGCCGGGTCGGCGGCGATAGGCGTCCATTTTGACTCAGGTCTGTTTATCCTCACATTTCTGCTGGCGTTGTTTCTCGGCTTTGGTAAGCGCCGCCACGAATTACTGCTACTCAACAAGGACGACGCCACTACACATCGTGTCAGTCTGGACAGTTATTCAGCGCCGCTGTTGGATCAGCTTATTACTATCGTCACCGCCGCAGTTGTCATTACCTATATCATGTTCGTGATTTCACCGGACATTCAGGCCAAACTCCATTCTGTTTACCTCTGGACAACCACGCCATTTGTATTCTACGGTGTCTTCCGCTACCTTTATCTGGTGCATATGAAGGAACGTGGGGGCTCTCCGACACGTTTACTTCTGACAGACTGGCCGCTTCTGCTCGATGTCATTCTGTGGCTGGTAGCTATCATTCTGTTGTTGTATCCGGTATGATTTCTCAACCGGCGTCTGCGCCTTGTAACCTCACTGTAACAGTAGTTGCGCCATCATTATCAATGGCCACGTCCAGCGAACGTCTGACGGAAAATCAGCGATAGAGAGACTGCATGAAAAACAACAAAACCACAGATGACACTTGTGCAAACGACACATACGCAAAACTTGTCGGTGTGCAGTCCAACCCGCCTCCGTACCGCATCACTCAGGCAGAGGCGCAGCAGTTCGCCGAAGACTTCTTCGGTAGTAAAGTCAAAGGTCTGGCTCGTCTGCTCGGCTCATTCATGAGCGCCGAAATTGACTCAAGACATTTGTGCGTCCCGCTGGAGTGGTTTTCCGAACCAAAGACATTCCAGCAAAAGAATGACACATACATAGAGCAAAGTGTCGAGCTTTCCGCTGAGGCAATCAACAAACTGCTACAACGCTTCGGCTTGCGCCCCACAGACATTGACTATTTGTTTTTTGTCTCATCGACCGGTCTGGCGACTCCGTCGATTGATGCGCGCCTGATAGGCAAACTCGGATTTCGTCCTGACACAAAACGACTGCCAATCTGGGGATTGGGATGTGGAGGCGGAGCGCTCGGTATAGCGCATGTCAATGACATTCTGCGTGGAGCGCCCGGTTCGACAGCTCTATTGGTTAATGTCGAACTGTGCTCACTAACATTTCAGTTCAGCGATTACTCAAAGAGCAATTTGATAGCGACGGCGCTGTTCTCCGATGGAGTCACCGCGGCGCTGTTTTCCGGAGCGGATTCTGATTTGCCGGGTTGTTCAATTCTTGCCGGCGGGACAACATTGTGGCCGGATTCGTTGGATGTCATGGGCTGGAATTTGCAGAATGACGGGATGCAGGTAGTCTTTTCGCAATCAATCCCGGCCATCGTCAGAGAGAAGATGAACGATTGTCTGGCGCAATTCCTCGCTGACGAGGGTCTGGCTCTCGATGATATCGCACATTTGCTTATCCATCCCGGTGGCCGGAAAGTTCTCGAGGCCTACGCCGAAGCCCTGAACAGACCGGAGGAATCATTCGCGCTTTCCCGCGAAATTATTCGTGAATATGGCAATTGCTCGTCGGCGACGGTTATGATGGTTATCGAGCGCTTCCTTGCAAGACAACGCTATCAGGACGGCGAGCTGGCGCTGATTACGGCCCTCGGACCGGGGTTTTCGTCCGGCAATGTCCTGCTGCAATTGTGAGCTTGAAGCAGACCTTCTCTGTTCATCTCCTTCTCCAGTTGTTTCTCTTTGCAACCTTTGCGTGTTGCTGGTTTACGTCTCTCGAAGTCTCCTCCCGTATTGGAATTCTCCCATACGTCGGGCAAATTGTTTCCATCCTTGAGCAAAGAAACAAATCCCGCTTCAGGGCTTTTCCGCACAGTCGATACTCATAGCAGATACAGGGTTAGTGTCTTTTGGATAATATTTTTTGGGATAACATTCCTTTGGATAAGAATTCTACGATTGTTACTGAAGACGAATACCTCAATGGCAAACCTCGCCTCAATTGAAATGAGAGCCCATGAACAGTGAAGAAAACAATCCCGCCGATTCGATGTTCAGTTTTGGATTTCCAGACCCCGATGAGCAGGGCAATGCTGATTCAAAATCAGATAAAGATACCGGCTCTCTGAAAGAGTTTGAGAAAATCATTCCTGCGGCAAAGGAAGATGAGTCTTTCTTTGATTCTCTCAAGACTGACACTACTATCGATTCCTCAATTGACGCGCCACAAAACCCGGGCGCTGACGACAGTGAAGTTGATGTTGACAAAGTCGTTCACGATGAGGTTGATGACAATGAAGCTGATAGCAATGATACAGATCCGTTATCTGACTTGTTTACCGGGAAACAAGCGCAGAAGGAGCGCCCTGATAACTCAGCGGCTGTGCAAAACGTGTTGTTTGTGACACCTGATGCAAAACTGAGTCCGCATTTGTTGTTTGCCCTTCGCGTCGAACATATCGAAGCGTTCATTTCGAACAATTGCGATGACGCTCTTATCAAGTTTGCGAGAAAGGGTATTGGCCGGGCGCTCATTCACACTTCATTCAAGAACTGTTGTCAGGGGCTTGTTTCGGCGCTACGCAATCAGAATGCGCGAATTGCTGTCAGCTTCTATTCCTCAGAAGCCGGGCTGCTCACCGGAGATGTTTCTGATGTGCAAGCCACAGAATTATTCGAGACAAACCTTCGCCTCGCCGCCTACCTAACAGAGTCTCCGGAAGATGCGCTTGTCGCGCACAACACCGAAGTCGCTGACTTGTGCGGTCGTTTGTCGGACAAATTCAGTTTCTCCGACAATCTTCGTCTGGCGCTCTTGTCCGCTGCGCAATGGCATGACATAGCGGCGCGAGACCTGAAGACAGCCACCGGGTACAACGAGAGTGACATTATCGCGCTCTCTGCCAGCAGAATGAAAGCCCTCGACGCCCCATCTGTGGTGATTCATCTTCTGCAGGTTATGTCACAGCCGAATCAGAATATCGCAGGCCTGGACGCTGAAACGACACTCGCCGGATGCGTCTTAGCGCTGGCGAATCATTATTGTCATCATTGGCCATCGCCGACAAGTGTGAAGAGCGAACAACACTATGATATCCGCAATGACATCCAGCAGTTCGCCCGGTCTCTGATACGGTCTGAGGTGGCCGAAGCGCTACTTGAAATCATTGACACTGAATCAATTGCAGAGCAACCGGACAGTGATTCATTTTCTGTGCATATTCTTGATATGGCCAATACCCGGTCATCAGACATTGAACATGCGCTCCAGTCAGCGGGATTCTGTTGCACAGTTTCTCATACTGTCAGCGATTGCGCGAGGCAATGGACAAAAGACACACCTCGGGCGTTGATTGCTCTGCACGCCGGTGACGTTCAGGAAATAACTGATATGCTATTCGCGCTGGCCCTCAATGGCATCACTATCGCCACAACACCGACAATACTTCTGATTCCTGAGGAAACTCTTGATAAAGTCATCTGGTCAATTAAGCACGGTATTGAGGATGTCTTTCCTTTGACGCTCAACCCTGATATTCTAATTGCCAAGATTGCGCGCTCACAAAAGCGGCTTGAAGACCTGTCACGTGTTCGTATTTCAGCGTTGCAGGATTTGGGAACGCACGGCTCACTTGAAGACATGAACCTGATAAAACTACTTGAAGCGTTACGGGACAGCTCCAGACCATTGCGCTTGAATGTGACCGCCGCGGGCTGGCAGTTGACTGTTTTCGTAAAGGACAACTGTGTGCTGACTGCGACGTGCAATGAGCTCACCGGTATTGAGGCGATCTCTCAGAGTTTGGGATGGACACGGGGAGTTTGGAGCATAGATCCGATAGATGAGCGGTATTTGCCGAATTTGAATCTGGGGATGTCAATTGATTCTGTCATGCTTGAAGCCTGCGTCAAATGTGATATCACAACGCATATGTCCGCTAAGAGCTGATAGCTATCTCACTATCTCATATCTCACTACTTCATATCTCACTTCTTGACTTTCTTCTTTGTGCCGTCCGCTGTGACATCGGAGAATGACGGAGCGACAAGAAAATCAATATCGGTAATTGAAGAGCCACCCGGTTCGGGTTTGATTTCGAATTCGAGTGACGCCGGTGTGGATTTGTAGCCAAAGGCTTCCAGTTTCTTGGGGTCAATATAGGCCCGATAGCGTCCCGGTAATAATCCCAAATAATAATACTCTCCGTCATTGAAGGTCGTCACCTGCGTCATCATATCGCGGGAAATGTTGAATATCACAACAGTCAGACCGCCAACACCAACCGGGCCTGCGGTTGTAGCTCTCCTGACAGCGCCGGTGATATCACTCGCGGCAACGACCGGCACATTGATTGAGGTCACCACATTAGGATTGACCGCTACGCGGAAATTATCATGCGCCGGTTTCAATTGTGGATCATCAAGACTGTATTCATCGATTTGTACGACATATTCATCATAGGGCCGCAACCTGTCATAATAGTATAAATTGTCGCCTTTTCTGGCGGCGCCACCGGCTCCGTTTATTCTTGCCCGCAGTCCCTGCAGTTTTTCTTCGCCTGCATCCTGCCGCCCGTTGTAGTTCTCATCGAGAAATGGCTGGATAACCGCCGAGCCGAGCCCAACACCGTTGTTTCTGTCGAAGAGTACGGAGCCGGTATTCTGATCATACCGGACAGACCCGCGATACAATTGATTGATATTCACACCACCGGCTGTCGCAATCGAGCGCGATGACAGAGAGGCGAAGTCTGTCAGCAGGCTGAAGTTGAATGTCGCCGTGTTTGTCTTCAGGACCGGATTGCGCTCATAGGACAGTGTCACCTGTCCGCTACGGAATACACGGCGACTGAAAAACACGCCGAGTTTAGTCAGCGCACCGCTGGAGTGACTGTATTCAACTCTGAACTGAGGCCGAATCCAACGGGATAGTGACAACGTCGCGAATATCTGGCTGGATATGTCCCGCGAGCTGGATGCTACTGAGGAATTTATTTTGTACTTGCCGAGATAGTTCAGATTGACTTTGCTCAATGATGCGCTGAACCCGTAGTTCATATTTGTTGTTTTGAATGTCGGGAAGCGGTCTATGGTCGCATGGAATCGCAGTCCGACGCTACGGTTCTTTATTCTGAACGGGCTGGAAATCGACAGGGTAACTTTGTCAATTTGTCTGAGAACATTGCGGGTCGAATTCTCGTAGAATTTTGTGTATCCCGCAGCCAGATTAACACTCGACTGAGTGTAACTCAAACCATAATCAAGCTCATTGTTTGGTGACAGTGATGTATTGAGTGTCAGGTTTGAAAATAACTGAAAGGCAAGTTCACCGGCGAGTAGCGCTTTCTCACCTTCCGCCGGTGTCATCGGCACATCAAGGCCAATGCCTGCGGTAAGGTTCGATGTCACTCCATATGAGGCGCTGGCGTTGCTATAGAAGCGAGAGCTGTCCGACTGGTTTTGCTTTCCGACGGCGAAATCATAGTCGAATCTGCCATGCGGAATAAGATTGAACGGAATACGACGATACCGCTCCTCGGTGCGCACTTCGCCGTTGGGACCGTACATCTTGAGTGTAATCACCGACGCCCCATAGAACACATCCAGATTGAAATCATATTTACCGCCGGCGTCTGTTGTTGTGAAATCTTTCAAGCGCCCGTCGACATACAGTTCGACTTCCCAATTGGAGCCCAAATCACCGGAGAGATCTATCGTTTCAAAGAACCTCCGTTGTGTGATCGGTTTGTTCGTCAGTCGACCGCCTCGTAATGCGCGCGCCAGACTTGAGCCGTTGAACACATCGCCCATCTCTACCTGAGAAAGAGCCGACTTATTTTCAAAATAACGCCGCCAACGCATTCGTGTCTGACTTGCGTCAAATCCCTGGCGAGTGTCGGCCGCCGCCGAAATGTTTATGTCGCCGCCGAGAAGCATTCCACCGGCGGTGAGATTGGCAAATTGCTCACCTCCGCCAATGGGATTCGTTGACAATGACCAATCGGCAACCCCGCCCCGGAGATAGGAATTTGTGCGAGGCAGTGTGAGCGCATCAGAGACTTCCACCTGTGTTTCTCTCAAACGCTTGTGCGCCAGCTTGCGCTTTAACTTTTGAAAAGCGGGGAAATTCTTGTCGAGGGGCAAAAATACTCGCAACTCCTCGAAATAGAACACCAACGGGAGCCCGAAGTATGTTTTGAACAAGTCCAAGCGGATATACAAATTGTTATTGAATATATAGTAGTCAGCCGCAGACATCGTACCGTCAAAGTATGGTGTGCGAACTTTACCACGCGTGACATCAATTTCCAGCTTTTCGGCCTTCGTACTCAAGTAGCCCTTGTAACGCTTCCTGCCTTCTGAGGTCGTGACATCCATCCCCAGGGTTTCGAAGACACGAAGCGCCGGCAGATAGAGACTCTCACCGTCGTATTGCGCAAAAAGATCGACATTCAGCAAACGCTGCACTTCGAAATTGACAACAATTTCTTCGAATTCTCTCGACGATAAAGCGCTGTCAGCGGCATTCGTAATTGAAGGCGCTCCATTTGCCGTTTCAAAGCTAACCATCTGTGACACAACAAAGATCAACAGGAGCGTTTTGGGCGCGAATGAGCGCCGAAAGAGTCCCGGGAGGCCGGTGTGAGATTTTGGAAACGCAGAGATCATCATGTTCTCTCCGGGGGGGAGTGAGACTATCGCTGAGCGTTACTGCACGGCCAAAGTTCGTGAGAGTTCATTGCCGGGAATTATATCCACAGCCGGAATGTCTTTTCGCCCGGATGTTGTGACACCGATTTCAACATGATAGGGTCGCGAGAATGAGCCGTCAGTGAGCGGAAGCTCAATGCGACGGGTCAATTCACGATACACGGCCAGTTGCAGTGATGAATGGCTGATTTCTTTGTCTGAGGCGTCGAGCAGGCGACAGGCCAGCGTTCCGATGTATGAACAGTTTCCGACATTTTTCATGGCTATCAAAACACTGACTTTATCGTCATCCAGAGTTGCGCTTGTTCCCTCAAACTCAATTTGAGGCGTCAGTTCACCTTTGCGATATTTCAGCATGATAGCTGTTTGCATAATCATGTTTAACTTGGTTGTGATGGCTCCTTCTTTGGTCGGAGCGGGCAAGCTTGTTTCGCCGTCCTGTGAGCGCACAACAACGCGTGACCAGTATTCACCTGCCGGAAGGTCTTTCGGCGGTGTTGCCCGAAAGCGCACGACCTGTGAGCTGTTGGGCTGAAGAACCATCTTTCGCGGGAAGGCTTTCACCCAACCGAGAGCGGAACTCGGGTCAGTCACTGAGCTGTCCGAGAGTCGCACACTGACATTACCGGCGCTGTCTGATTTGGGCAGACCAAAACTGAAGAACACGGTCACTTCCTGCGGTTTGTCCGTCGGATTCTGGACTGTCATCCGGCCGGTGCGCCCTTTGTCCGAAATGAAGACCACTGTCGGGGCAACCAACACACCGGCTCCGGCGCGTAGGGCCATGATGAACAAGAAGAGACCCGCACAAAGAGAGAGCTTACCAAATACAAAACCCCGTCGAACAGTGTCAGAACGTTTGCCTGAACGCCGCCCGGCGGGGGTATGCTGCTTAATGATTGTCATGTCCAACATCCTATGTTTACCTCTTGATTGTGTCATTGCGAGTCGTCATCCATGCGACCCGGTTAGTTCCTTCCGGAACCAAATATGACTCTTTTGAGAAATCGAGTGAATAAAAAATTCTGCTACAATTTATCAACTCTACAAACGCATCTCAAATCAATTGCCATTATAGGCGACTGTCAAAACGATATCACCTGTATAGGCTCCGGCTGTTTGATCGACTGTCGGAAGCACTTTGCCACCGAGGAAAATCGCCGCCTGGCCGCCGCCACCCAGGACTGTCGCTGAGGAGACATTGTGAGGATTCGTATTCTGCCAACCGGCGCCGAAAGTAGTCGGGTCGACATTTGTCGTTGAATCAACAGACGCGTCTGTAGCGCTGAAGGCAATCACCATGCGGTCGTCGCCGGTAGCGGTGGCCATATAATCCGGCAACTGCATATAGATCGACAGACCAGCCGCTCCCTGTCCGGTAATAGTGAAGACGCCTGCGTTAGCATTGGCGTTTGCAACTGATTTACTTACACCCTGAAACACTGTTCCGAATACCAACGCTGCAGTTGAAGTCACCGTCAGAACCGCTTGAACTGTGGCGGTGGCTGAACCGTTTGCGACATCCTGCGCAGTGGCTGTAGACGGTTTTAGCGCTCCGGCGAACGCAACAAGCATGACAATGCTTCCGACACGCGCCAATTTCTTACTGATTACTGTTCTCATCTCTCTCTCCCCGGGGAAACCCATGTTAGGAACTATATGATTGTAATTTCTCTCTTCGTAATCTCTTCTTAAGGTATATTGTATCAGGCGCCGCATCAGGTCCCGTTATATGCGACAGTCAGGACAATATCACCGCTATAGGCGCCTGCGGTCTGATCCACAGTCGGCAGGACCTTGCCACCGAGAAATATCGCGGCCTGTCCTCCGCCACCCATTGTTGTCGCTGACGGGAAATTGTGTGGATTCGTATTCTGCCAGCCAACACCGAACGTCGTCGGATCAACATTGGCGGTTGAGTCTACCGAAGCGTCAGTTGTGCTGAAGGCCACGACAAGACGATCGTCCCCGGTCGATGTGGACAAATAATCCGGTAACTGCATGAAGATTGAAAGGCCTGCGCCTCCCTGACCGGTAATTGTGAACACGCCGGCATTGGCGTTATTATTTGCGATTGATGAAGGCACTCCCTGAAATACTGTCCCAAAGACCAGTGAACTGGTTGCAGTTACCGCGAGCACGGCCTGCACAGTCGCTGTGGCCTGTCCAACCGCAACATCCTGACCCTTAACATTCGTTGCAGACAGTATCAGAGTAACCGAGGTAATGGCGGCAAGGAGCCCCTTCGGCCTGAAAATCCGTTTCCACTCTCTGTTCATCTTACTCATACTCCGCTGTTTATTCCATTGTGTCGAATTCTTCTCTCAGACCTTTGTTTCGGCCTGTGAGGCTGAATCCGATTTGTTTACTCAATAGGGCGTTATGACAAATCAACAGGTGTTTGCAAAACAAGTTTTGCACAACAACGCTTCCGGCATAACAATATGGGACGCTCGACATATGTGTTTAGACTACGTCCACACCCTGTTTAATCGACACACAGTTCAAAACCTTTACAGCGGCGGACAAGAAAATCTTGCAATTTGCGATAGTCAACGCGCCGCAATAGTGCGGTAATTTGCAATAGCCAGATACCCCGCAGGTCGCTCAAGACAGACACATTCGAAAGGACAAATCTTTGGCGTAACAGACATGATGGCGCCCAAGCCGAAGCCCCTCCTGCCACCTATCCGATTGTTCTGCTTTATCTTACGCAGAATGGCCGCATCGTCCTTTCTTCGAATACTCCTATTTGGGAAACGACAACCAGCGTAGCTGATACATTCAAAGCTGTTTCAATTTGAAAAGTGAGAATAATAAAGAAGAAGCGCGCCCGGTGGCATGCTATATATAGTCAGGATAGATCAAATAGATTAGACAGAGTAAGTTGTGAGACGCAGGTGGAATTGTCTGTCTCAAAGGCTTTCCGGACAGGGCAGGCAGCGCAGTCTTCGAGACATAGCGCTTCACTATCAGGCGTCGTCGTCAGACGTCGGCATCAGGTGCCGTCATAGGCGACACTGACAATCAAGTCTCCGGTGTAGGCCCCGGCTTTTTGATTGATAGCGGGAATCGCGCGGCCACCGATGTAGACATTTGTTTGTCCGCCGGAGCCAATAACAACTGCTGAAGGGATATTTCGCGGATTGACATCCTGCCATCCGTCACCGGCGCCCACAGTCGAGGGTGTTGTATTATTTGTGTCAACAGTCGCATCGGTCGGCGAAAAAGCGACTGTCATTCTGTCTGAGCCGTCGGCAAGCGCCATATAGTCAGGGAGGACCATCGAGATTGTAATGCCCGCCGAAGCGGCCCCGGTGATATTGAAGATTCCTGAAAATGCGTCAACATTGTTAGCAACAGTTTTTGCCACACCCTGGAACATGTTTCCGAATTGCAGGTTTTGTGAGCCGACAATTGACAATGTCGCCTGCACATTAGCGGTGACAAGGCCATTGGCCACGTCCTGAGCATTAGTCAGTTGCGGCGCTCCGGTAAGAATGCCTGTTGCTAACAGCAATATACTGAACGGCTTGCCGAATCTGTTCTTCAATGTGCGAATCATAATGTACAACGCTCCTTCTGCGTTCCTTCTGCGATGTTTAGCGATGTCTTGAAACACGCATCTCTGCGCCTCTCACCTGACATTGTCGTGATACTGTGACACTGGAATACGGTGATGCAATGTCAGAAGGATTGGCAGTCCTATTGACTGAGTTCGACGGGCAAACAGAGATGATAAGTGGATTGGAAACAATTCACCGGCATAGCGGGCATTCTGTCATCCGCCTGAGCGTATTGCAGGAGAAGGTCAACAGGCTTGCGCAAATCCCATGGCAAATTGCTATGGGAATCTCACCACACAGCGCCTGAAACATTGACACTCAGTTGCCGGTATACACAACCGTCATGACAATGACAGCCGAATAGCTACCGGCAACCTGATTGAGCTTGGGGATAGCCATGCCACCAAGCCAGAAGGTGATGCCGTTGGAGCCGAGACGATAGGTGATTGTGTGCCAGGGGTCAATGTTGTCCAGTGAGGGCGCGGCCTGATCGGGTGTAGCGCTCGAATCAAGCGCCGCGTCGGTTTCGGTAAACACAAGTTGCATATTGTTTCCAACATCACTCATATACGTTGGAAGCGTCAAGTCGATTGTCAACTCCAGCCCGGCTGTTCCGGAAATAAGAAACTCTGCGGCGGCTCCGGCAATCCGCTTACTGACGGTCTTGGGGATACCGGGAAAGATGTTTCCGAAAACGAGATTGTTGTTCACGGTGATGTTCTGGCCGTGAGCGGGTGAAGCCGGAAGCAGAACGATTAAGGCAAAACCAATCACCGGCAAAAGCGCCCGAAGA
>CAZFAL010000064.1:0-16016 GCA_964516945.1 uncultured Ignavibacteriales bacterium | reverse complement strand
GCTGTGGCAAAAGAAATCATCTGCTGATAGATAATATCATCACCCTGCCGCACAAAATGGTCGTGCTGTTTTTCCTGAATGACCACCTGCAAATCGCCCGGCGCTCCTCCATGCGGACCGCTGTTTCCCTGCCCCTCGACAGTCAGGTAATTGCCCTCGCTGACACCGGCCGGGATTTCAACTTCAGTTTCACCGGCGACTTTGGCGCGTCCTTCTCCGCCGCATTCGTCACATGGATGGGAAATCGTCTTCCCGCTTCCCTGACATTGCGGGCAGGTTCTCACTTGTTGAATGGAGCCGATAAAGGTTCTTGTGACAGTCCGCACCTGTCCTGCGCCACCGCATTGACGGCAGGTCTCCGGCTGTGAGCCAGCGGCCGCGCCGGAGCCGTGGCAACTCTGGCAGGCGCCGAGCCGGTTGACCTTGAGCTTCTTGGTGACACCAGTGGCGATTTCTTCAAGAGTCAGCGAAATACGAATCCGCAAATCCTCGCCCCGGTTAGAACGCGCCCGACCGGCTCCGCCTCCGAAGAAATCTTCGAAACCGCCACCACCGCCACCGAAGTCACGCATAAATGCGCGCAGGGCCTCATTGATGTCGAACCCGGCGAAGCCACCTCCGCTGAATCCACCGAAGCCACCGCCTCCCTGTCCGTTGAACGCCGCATGACCGAATTGATCATAGCGTTGACGTTTTTCAGGATCCTTGAGAACTTCATAGGCCTCCGTGGCCTCTTTGAATTTCTCTTCAGCAGCGCTGTCGTCCGGATTTCTGTCCGGATGATATTTCATTGCCAGCTTGCGGTAGGCAGTCTTGATTTCACCTTCGCCAGCGGTCCGTTCGACACTGAGAATTTCGTAATAATCGCGTTCAGTCATACGTATAGCGTAGCTTCAGCGCCTGACAAACGTCATGCGAAAAGCGTAAGATAGAGAGTTACGAAGGCCCTACTTCTTCTCCTCATCGACAACTTCAAAATCAGCGTCAACAGCGCTATCGTCGGTGTTGTCATCAGGTTTGGATTCGGTTGAAAAACCGTCTGCGCCTGTGGCTCCGGCCTGCGAATCAGCGCCTGATTGTTCAGCGGTAGTCGCTTTGTACATTTCTTCGACCAGTTTATGCGACACTGTCGTCAGTTCTTCCTTGGCGGAATTGATTGCCTCAGTAGAATCTCCGGTCAGCGCCTCTTTCAGTTTATCGAGCGCTTCTTGAACTTTCGTTTTTTCGGCGTCATCTATTTTATCGCCATGCTCTTTGAGTGTCTTCTCTGTCTGATAATGAAGCTGGTCGGCCTCATTTCGGGCTTTGACAAGCTCCTCGCGCTGTTTGTCTTCATCGGAATGCGCCTCGGCGTCCTTGACCATCTTGTCGATTTCACTATCGGACAATCCGGATGACGCTTCAATGCGAATCGACTGCTCCTTGCCGGTGGCTTTGTCTTTCGCGCTGACATGCACAATGCCGTTAGCGTCAATATCAAACGAGACTTCGATTTGCGGAATGCCGCGTGGCGCAGGAGGCAGGCCAACCAGATCAAAGCGACCGAGTGTCCGATTGTCGGCGGCCATCTTACGCTCGCCCTGCAGGACATGGATGTTTACCGCCGGTTGATTATCCGCGGCAGTCGAAAATACCTGTGATTTTTTGGTCGGAATTGTGGTGTTGCGCTCAATCAACGGTGTCATAACACCACCGAGCGTTTCGATGCCCAAAGTCAACGGGGTAACATCGAGCAGAACAACATCTTTGAGATCACCGGCAAGCACTCCACCCTGAATCGCCGCGCCAATCGCAACCACTTCATCGGGGTTGACACCTTTGTGTGGCTCACGACCGAAGATATCCTTGACAATCTCATGCACTTTCGGCATACGGGTCATCCCACCGACCAGCACAACCTCATCGATATCAGTGGCCTTCAGCTTGGCGTCGGAGAGCGCCTGCTTGCAGGGACCAATAGTTCTCTGCAGTAGCTCGTCAGTCAACTGCTCAAGCTTGGCTCTCGACAGCGTCAGGTCCAGATGCTTCGGACCGTCCTGATCGGCGGTCACAAACGGCAGGTTGATATTCGTTTGCATCGCGCTTGATAGCTCAATCTTCGCCTTTTCAGCCGCCTCACGTAAACGCTGAAGCGCGATACGGTCTTTCCGCAAATCAATGCTGTTGGTCTTCTTGAACTCTTCGGCCATCCAGTCAATGATCTTCTGGTCAAAGTCATCGCCGCCAAGATGCGTGTCACCGGAGGTGGAGCGCACTTCAAAGACGCCATCACCAATTTCCAGCACAGAAACATCAAATGTTCCCCCGCCAAGATCGAAGACAACAATCTTCTTGTTACCGCCCTTGTCGAGTCCATACGCCAATGATGCGGCTGTCGGCTCGTTGATTATTCTTAGGACGTCCAATCCGGCAATTTTGCCCGCGTCTTTGGTTGCCTGACGCTGTGAGTCATTGAAATATGCCGGGACAGTGATAACCGCTTTGCTAACTTCCGAGCCAAGATGATTCTCTGCGGCCTTCTTCAAGTACTGCAGGACCATCGCGGCAATTTCCGGCGGCGCATAGGTTTTGTCGCCGACATGCACGACAACATTGTCGTTGTCACCGGCGGTAACATTGTAGGGCACCAGTTTCTCCTCTGAGGAAACTTCAGCATGCTTACGTCCCATAAAGCGCTTGATAGAATACAGCGTATTCTCAGGATTTGTGACCGCCTGCCGTTTGGCGGCGGCGCCGACAAGTCGCTCCCCGGTCTTGGAAAACGCAACTACCGACGGTGTTGTCCGGGCGCCTTCCTGATTCGGTATCACCGTCGGCTCATTTCCTTCAAGCACGGCGACACAACTGTTCGTCGTCCCGAGATCAATTCCAATTACCTTATTTGACACTGTACTTGACATCGCTATTCTAACTCCGTTCTACGATTTCTCCGGAGGAACTGATACACGGCTCCTCGAATACATTATTTTTCTATTCCTGCGTCTTCTTGTGCGACTTTCTCGACGCAACTCCTACGCGGGCGTGCCGGAGCACTCTGTCTCCCCGCTTGTACCCTTTTGAAATTACCTGCGCAATGTGATCTTCGTCATGTTCTTCAGATTCTATCTGCAGAACCGCCTCATGTAACGCCGGGTCAAACTGCTTGCCCTCAGTTTCGATTTCCTCAACGCCATGCGCCTTGAGTATCGCCAGCAATTGCTGATGTATCATCCTGGCGCCTTCATGAAGCGCATGGTAGAGCTTTTGCGGCTCACTGTTTTCCTGCCCGCTTTCAGCGGACTCAAGCGCCCGTTCAAAGTTGTCCACTGTCTCGAGCATTTGCAACAACAGATTGTCATTGGCTGAGCTGATAAGCTCCAGACGTTCACGCGCAGTGCGCCGTTTGAAATTTTCAAATTCGGCTGCGAGACGCATGTACTTATCCTGTGACTCAGATAACGCCGCCTTCAAAGTTTCCATCTCGTCTGTGGGCTGATTTGTTTGCCCTTCTGTGAATTGAGAGGTGTCTGAGACCGCGGGATCTTCGGCGTTCACTTGTGAGTTTTCGGCTTCGACATTCATGTTCGTTTGCTTGCTTTGTTTCTTATCATTCATGATTCACTTGACCCGGACAAACTCTCCGAGATTGACCTGGCCGCATATTCGACCATCGATAACAGTTTTGAATATCGCATTCTTGTCGGTCCCACTACAGCAATTCTGCCTTCAATCGAACCGACCTTATACCTTGCGCTAACTACCGAACAGCGCTTCATCTCTTTAAGATTATTCTCATCACCAATCTTTACCACCACACCGGGCGCCGCCTCATTGTCTTTGCCTTTGTCATCGCCACTGTCGCTGTCGCAACTCTCAAGTTCGCGCGAGAACTTCTCCTGATTTTCGAGCGTCCGCACAAATTCCACAAGTTGCGCTCTATCTGCGAATTCCGGCTGGCCGAGCAGGTTTTCGGCCCCGACTACATGCACTTGCGTATCGGTGACTCCTTCCCAGATGCCCGATTCAGGATCAATGAACAACTTCAGCAAGCGCGCATTGCCGGTTACATTCGCCAGCCGGTCAGAAACCGTGCAACGAATCTCACCCAATGTCAGGCCACAGAGTTTTTCGTTGAGAACCTCTTCGAGCATTCGCATCTCACGCTCAGGCAATGCAGCTTCAACTTCCAATATCACCGAACGCGCTAAACCCGATTTCACTACCAGCACAACTAACGCCCGATCAGAGCTCAGCGGGACCAGTTCAAGACGTGTCAATGTTCCTTCATCAAACCTCGGCGCGATCACAACGCCCATTTGTGAGGCAATATCCGCCAGCGCCCGTGTGGATTGGCCCAGAATAGCGTCGATTGATTTTCCAGAGCTGGATAGCGCTCGACGTATTTTCTTGCGTTCGGTGGCGCTGAGTGATTCCGGCTTCAGTAAGCTGTCGACATACAGACGATAGCCGATATCAGTCGGCACCCGGCCGGCGGACGTATGCGGCTGAGAGATAAATCCCATGTCCTCCAAATCCTGCATCGTATTGCGGATAGTCGCTGATGAGAGCCCCATGCCATAATTGGTGGCGATCACCCGTGAGCCGACCGGATCTGCAGTGGCGATATAATGGTCTATCAGGTTCTGAAGAACCTCGCGCTCACGTTTGTCCAGATTTTCGAATGCCATATTCTTGTCGCCCAATGCTTTCGTCTTATCAACTTGCCATCACTTTGCCGTCAACCTGCCCGGAGTCCGAATCGGCTCAGAGACAATTACACAGACAATGAATCAGACAAAAAAACTGGCAGTCCTTCTGCCAGAGCGCTAATAATGTACGCGCCGCAGCTTATATGTCAACAACTAAGATGAAGTTCCCGCTGAAGCGTTACAGAAGGACCTATTCCGGCGCCACCAATGGCGCCCTGCCCCAGTTGAGTTTTTGCCGGATAACCTTGTAAAACGAGCTGTTTTTGAAGCGGATGAGCTTAACTGTGCCTTTTCCCTTGCGGATATGAAATTCGGCGGACTCGGGAAGTTCAAGCGTGAACTGCCCGTCAATAGTCAACGCGCTACGTCCGTGGCTTGAATACACCCGGACAGTCAGTTCGGTGTCATCGGCGAAGACAAACGGCCGGTTGAAAAAGCCGAAAGCCGAAATCGGAGAGACAATAATCGCTTTCATCCCCGGCGCCAGTATCGGGCCGCCGACAGAAAGCGAGTATGCGGTGGAACCGGTCGGCGTGGCGATTATCAGTCCGTCGGCGCGGTAATTTGCTATCGGTCGTTCATCGCTGAAAAGGTCGATTGTAATAATTCTGCTCGTGGCGCCACGGTCAATCACGACTTCATTCAGCGCCGCCGGAATCTCCAAACCACTAAGTCGCGTGTCCAATGTCATCCGCTCATCTACTTGATAGTCGCCGGCGACAATCCGTTCGAGGTTGGACTCCATATCAGCGAGCGACGATTCTGTCAGAAATCCCAGAGTGCCGACATTCACACCGAAAATCGGGACTTCCGTTCCCGCCACCAGCCGCGCCGATGTCAGAATTGTGCCGTCGCCACCGAGTGAAATCAATATGTCAATTGATTGCCGTAACTGACTATCGTCAAGTACATTATCGGTCTCGCCAAGCAGTTCCCCGGCGGACATCGAGAGCTTGACCGGATTACCGGTGCGATGTCCCCAGCCAATTATCTGTCGCGCTGTGGGCGCCGTTTCGGGGCGCTTGGACTGTGGATTGACATTGAGTCCGAAGGTCAAAACAGGGCTCTAATTGCTTTTGCTAATCGCTTTTGAGGAATTGGTCAGGACGGACTATGACGCCCCTGTGGATGACGACGGTTTCTGAGTGATAGGCGATGTCATTTCTGTCAAAGTCGCCTTTGCAGCAGTCGCCTCTTCAGCAGTTGTCTCTCCAACACCTGCCTTAAAGACTTCCGGCTGAACTCTTGGACGGCTAACCGTTCGACTAAAACCGAGACGACCAAAGAACCCGCGTTTGCCGTTTCCAGTGTCTGAGGAGCCGGTCCGTCGCAGCGCCGTAACCATTTTCTTTGCCAGTGAATCCGGGTCCAGACCCAACTCCCGCCAGAGCTCATCTACACCGCCGTGCCAGATAAACTCATCAGGAATCCCGCACATCACCACCTGACCGGCGAAGTCAGATTCATGCAACACACGGGAGATAGTAGAACCGAACCCGCCCATCAGCGAATTCTCCTCAATGGTCATTATCGTCGAATGTGATGCGGCCATCCGTTCAAGCGTAACAGAATCCAGCGGCTTTACAAAGCGCGCATTGACTACGGTCACCGATTTCCCTGTTTCAGCAAGAACCTTGTCAGCGGCGGCAAGCGCATTGATTACCATCGTACCGACAGCGAGAACGCACATATCTGAGCCTTCGCGAAGCGCCTCCCATGTACCCCAGTCAATCGGCGCAAAACCCGGCTCGATTTCTGCCGGGACACTTCCGCGCGGGTAGCGAATTGAAATCGGTCCGCTGATGTCCTCTTCAACAGCATAGCGCAACATCGAACGCAATTCATTGCCATCTTTCGGCGCTGCGACTGTGAAGTTCGGCGCTGTCTGCATATAACTCAGATCAAATACTCCATGATGAGTCGGCCCGTCTGCGCCTACTATCCCGGCGCGGTCCAAACAGAGAACGGCCGGCAAATCTTGCAGGGCGATATCATGCATCACCTGGTCGTAGCCACGCTGCAAAAACGAGGAGTACACCGCAAACAGCGGCCGCACACCGCCGGCGGCCAGTCCGGCGGTAAAACAGGCGCCGTGCTCCTCGGCGATGCCCACATCGTGATAGCGTTCAGGGAATTTCTCGCCGAACGGCAACACACCGGAACCGGTAGGCATCGCGGCTGTCACCACATTCAGGTTCTTGTTCTTTTCACCCAACTCGACAATTGCATCACTGAAGACCTGCGTATATGTCGGCAGAGATTTGGGTTTCGGATGCATCTTGCCGGTTTTCAAATCAAACGGGGTAACGGCATAGTATTTCAGCGCGTCATTTTCCGCCAGCGGATAGCCCTTGCCTTTTTTGGTGAAAACATGCAGTACACGTGGGCCGGACATTTCCCGCAACTCGCTGAGTGTCTTCCGCAACAACGGAATATCATTGCCGTCAATCGGCCCAAAATAGCGCAACCCAAGATGCTCAAAAAGGGCGCCGGGCTGGACAAGCGACTTGAAAGACTGCTCAAGACGGCGGACTGTCTCACGGATTTTCTCACGACGTTTGAATTTGCCGGTCAGCTCCCAGACTTCCGAGCGAATTTTGTTGTAGCGCTCGTCGGTCATGATATTTGTCAAATACTTCGAAAGACCGCCAACCGTCCGGGAAATCGCCCAGCGATTATCATTGAGGATAATCAGCACATCCTTCTTGGCGCCGCCGAGATGATTCATTCCCTCGTAGCACAATCCGCCCGTCATCGCGCCGTCACCGGTGACAGTGACTACTTTGTAATCCTCACCCCGTGCGTCTCGCGCACACACATACCCCATTGCCGCAGAAATTGAAGTTGAAGCATGGCCGGCGATAAAAGCGTCGTATTCAGACTCTTCACGACGGGTAAAACCGGAGAGTCCATGCAGCTTGCGAATAGTCGTCATCCGCTCCGCCCGGCCGGTCAGGATTTTATGCGGATACGATTGATGGCTGACATCCCAGATGAGTTTGTCGCGCGGGGTGTCAAAAACAGCGTGAATTGCCACCGCCAATTCTACCACACCTAAATTAGAAGCGAAGTGTCCGCCCGTTTGAGCGACAGACTCCAGCAACTTGACGCGCACCTCATCGGCAAGCTGAATCAATTGTTCGTCTGTAAACTGCTTCAGTTCAGACGTGGCTTTCAGGTTTTCGAGTAAGGACATATTATGTAGTTTCGCAGTGACAACGGAAGTCGTCGTATTCGCTTATACTAAAGATGAGTAATTTAAGACGGCTCGCGCAAATAAAATCCCGCAAAAAGACGAGTGTTTAGAATGCCGCCTTCAGGGGCCATTTCCCCCGTCCGGAAGCATGATAGCTGGAATCACTCACCGGGGCAAGCCCGGAAGCCGACCGATTGAAGCCAGAATTCAGGCTCCACACCAAGCGCAAACCGGCGGCGGCGCCTGACGGGCAACATTTCATAGCCCGACAGACGCCGCGGCAGGCCACTCCGTTCTCGGTCGTCCGGGGCCGTTAGAGCGTATATCGTACGCCGAAATATGCGGCGCGTCCGCTCGTCGAATAATGCAGAACCTCCTGATAGCGTTCATTG
Source organism: uncultured Ignavibacteriales bacterium (assembly GCA_964516945.1). Classification (GTDB taxonomy): domain Bacteria; phylum Zixibacteria; class MSB-5A5; order GN15; family JACZUZ01; genus JAJRPJ01. The sequence goes on along the minus strand of CAZFAL010000064.1, from coordinate 7,740 downwards.
AAGAGGTTGTCTATTCTGCCGGTAACTGTGACATTCTCAAAAACTCCCCGTTGAGCGGTCATTCCAACAACGGTGTAACTCGTGGGCGCGACACCCGGCCGGGGACCGACATGCAGAACCTGCAATCCGGCGCTGGTCTGCTCATCAAGCGTATACGTCACACGCCCGGCGACTTTGTTCTTGGCGCGTCGCACCAACGCAGAGCCGTCGGCCCTGTCAATCGCATCCGTATATGTATAATCAACTCGCGCGGCCAAACTTTTGCTCCTCACTGAGACAAACACTTCCGCGCCTTCACTGCGCGCCGAAGCAATGTTGATGGTTCTGAAAGATGCATCTGAGCCGAAGATATTGGTTATCGATTGATGGAACCATGTCACGCCAAAGGCAATACGCTCAGCCAGAACTCTTTGCTCAAAACCAATATCCCAGCTTTCGCTCTCCTCCGGTTGCAATGTCGTGTCACCGTACGTCGGGTCGAATAATTCAAACAGCGACGGCGCATTGAAACCGTCCCCATACGAGGCCTTCAAGCGAGTTTTAGTTCGAGGAATTGCAAAAGCTGATGTAGCTCGAAAGCTGGTATGATTTCCGAAGCGCTCATGATTATCATTCCTGACTCCGACAGTCACAAATACCTTGTCCAGTGCGCTGACTTGCGCTAACCCGTAGACACCGGTGGTGCGCGCATGAAGACCGTTGAGTGTGTTAGCGCCGAAGCCGAAGTCTGTCGTCGATGACATCAATTCCCGCTCTGTTTCCACTCCGACAATCAGTCGTTGCTTTGCAAAAGGCGTCACAACGCCTTTGAAAGCAAAATGTGATGTTTCTGCGTCATAGTTTGCCGCTGAAAAACCGGGTCCGTAGACGGCGTCGGGGGCGTCATTTGACGTGCGGGTAGTATTCGCGAGCGCCGCTGAGATTTTCGCGCGCCAGATATTGTTCCTGCTGGTTGTCTCCGCTTCTGCTTTGAGAAACGACTTGTGCGCTGTCTGCCTGTTGTTCAAATCATCGAAGATGACGGAATCCACAGAACTGCCAAACCCTTTATCAAGGTCTGTCGCCGATTGTGATGACCGCGCCATAAACCGCAGTTGTGTGAACTCATCCGGCCGCAAAACAAGTTTGCCGGACAATGATGTCAGCCCGAAACCGTCGCGTTCATTATTGGGTCGCGAATCAGTCGCAGAAAATCCTTTTGTGTCTGTGCGGGAAACGCCGACTGAATAGCTGACATGTGGCTTTGCGCCGCTGGTTGTCGCCGACAGCTTTGACGTTGTATATGCGCCATAGTTGGCGCTGAGTGTTGTCTTCGGAGGCCCTGAGCCGTCACGGGTGATGATGTCAATCACTCCGCCGATGGCATCGGAGCCATACAAAATACTTTGCGAGCCGCGAAGGACTTCAATCCGTTCAATGTTCTCCACGCTCAGGTCGGCAAAATCAAATGCGCCATTTGGTGATGACGGGTCATTCATTTCCACTCCGTCGATGAGAACCAAGGTATGCCCGGAATTTGCGCCGCGCATGAACACCGACGTTTGTCCGCCACGGGCGCCGGTCTGCACAACATCCAACCCCGGAACATCTCGTAACACCTCTGTGACTGACTGCTTTTGAGATTGTTTGATCTCCTGTGCGGTAATAATCGTAACCGAACTGCCTATCTCACGCACAGGCGTGCTCTCACTATTTGCGACAACCACTATTCCTTCCATTTGGACTGCGGCTGTGTCGGAATCTGACGCCTCTGCGGGACGGCTCCAGAGACTCAGGCACAAGAGCGCTAATAACAGTATCAGCGCGCGCCTATGCGGCGCCTGAGTCGCTTTCGTCGTTGTAGTGACTCCGGATTCCGAACTGCAGGAATTGAAACTGAGATGAAGTGATTTGACCGGCGCCGCCGCCCTCGTGGCGGTTCCGGTAACTGGGGATTGTGAGAATGATTTCATCTGAAACCACTCCTTTCTGCGCTAACAGCAGATATTGTCGCAGGGAGAAAGTGTGTAAACAGCAAAGAGTCACACCACCGCCCGCGCGGCGCCATACTGACTGTTGGGTTGTTTCCCGGCAGGTCTCCTGGCTTTGCGGTCTCAGGCCCGTCGAAAGCGCCTTCCCGGAGCTTGCACACTCCAGTGGCATATTTTGCCTTCGACAGTAGCCGCTTACAGTAGCGGGGCTGCGTCGGATTCTCACCGAACTTCCCTCTTAGCCGATCGCGTGCATTCTCTTAGTCAAACGGTTCCATCAAATGCGATTCAGCGCCGGGACATTGTCACTACCAATATACGGCGTCGCGGGCCATGGTCAAGGGTTGGGGAATGAGCGCTCTGTTACCGGTGAAAGAGCAATAATTCACGACGATAGTCGACAGTAATCTTGTGTGAGGCCAGAAAAGAATAGCCCAGAATGCCGTCGATTCCGGCAAAATTTGCGCTTTGGCCTAATTTATTGAGCTTTTGCGAAAAGTAGGTCACATTGGAGGTGGAGATTTCGTTCCTGGCGGAGAAATCAGGGCCGATGATTTTCATTTTCGACGCCGTCCGATATTCGCCCTCTGCGGGCTCTTTGCCGATACGCGCCAGCGCCTGCGGTGTAATGATGGACATTGAAGCGCAGTAATCAAGAAAGAAGCGCAACGGTTTGGCGTCGTCGACTGAGACATTGACTACTATCAAATGCCCCTGCAACGTGAATGGAATACCGACTACTTCGTCCGCGGAATACTCGACTTCATGCGAATAGAGCTCAAGTTTTTTCTGTGGATAATCGACAGTCACATAGAAACGTTGCAATACGCTGTAACCCATCAAACCATCCGGAGCTTGCCACTCGCCGCCAGAGAGAGAGTTTAATTCAACGACATCGACCGGGATATTGTAAATCCGTTCACCCTCAATATCGAATGAGCGCAATGTCGCGTAGCCAACCTGCGAATACCCGTCTATGCCACGCACTACCCGCTTGCTATCTGCGCCGGAGACTTTGACATGAGCGCGTTTGGCGAAATCGCGGTCGAGATAAAACCGGTCGGCGCCGGTGTCAATCCCGAACGTTCCTGTCAGATAGCCGTTGACAGAGGCCTGCAATTCAACCAGACCGCGCGACGGGTCAAAGCTGAATTGCGCGCCGTAGGCAGGCAGCGTGAATGTCAGCGCCAATGCGAGCGCTGTTTTGCGTATGACCGGTCGATGAGCAGACATAGCATAGTTTTCGGCGCTTACCACCCCTGACGTTATCATTGGAGAACTTGCGCAAAAAAAACCGGCAGGCGACGAGCCGGCCGGTTATTTGCACAGAGAAGTGGAAAGCAAAGAAACAATATGAAAATACTCAGGATGTGGCGGAGTATGAACGGACTTCCAGATTGTCCGGATCAACTTCCTCTTCTCCGTCCTCGCCCTGATATTTTGAGGGACATTTGACCAGCATATTTTCGGCAACAAATCCGTCAGGGCTGCTGTGCCCGATGACCGTCACAGATTTGGCCTGGTCAAAATTTCCCGGGACTTCACCATGATAAATAATTGTCAGACGCTCCGGATTCTCAGAAACGCCATTCGTGTTTTCGCTTTGCTCAAGGAGGTCAAACGTCATCCGTTTCTTTTCGACATCATAGTTGACCGTCTCAAAGTCGATGACTCCCTGCACCTGCACCGTCTTGCCTGATTCGCGAGCATCGGCGATTGTCACCGAGGCCACCTGATGGTCCACAAATGAGAACACACCCAGCCCTAAAAAAGCGACAATCAAAGCCAGACCAATAGCCATTTTTGCATTCATATCATTCCTCTTTCTCTCTTCAATTATTGGCGTCAGCCCCAAACTCTACCTTTCGAGTTCCTTAACCCGCGAGTCCAGCCTTTTCAGATACACAAATATCCCTATCCAGATGACCAGAGTCACCAACATTACAATTATATTCGAATCCATAGTCTTTATACCCTTTTTCGCTTCAAGTATTTCACATTTCAGAAATTATTACTTATCGCGTCCTGACATCTTCAATTGTCGGCGTCACACCGCTTTCTTCAACTTCACTTTCGGTGCGTCTCCGCTCAAGCCGACCCAGCCGGACAGACATCCCCCAAATCCAGAAAAACAAACCGATATACGCCAAAACAAACGAGCCAAAAATAGCCCCGACCAGAGCCGACATCGCTGGATCGCCTGATTCCGAGACAATCGAATCGGTGGGGTGACGAGTCGCGGCAATACGCGGCGCCACAAACATCAGAAAGATTGCCGCCAGCCCAAAAAGGACTGACATCACTGCCGACAATGTCGCACGTTTTTCTGTATCCGGAATCGAAGAGCGCAACGCAAAATAACCGCCGTACATCAAGGTCATGATAAACATGGAAGTCATTCTGACTTCGCTCCAGTTCCACCAGAACCCCCATGTGTAGCGCGCAAAAATCGACCCGGTCACCAACGCCAGAATGGCGAACAGCATCCCGACCTGATTCGCGCGAAATGACTTGATGTCATTATCAATTGAACGGGTCATCAAATAGCGCACCGCAAAGAACATCGCCATAATGAACGCCACGGTCGCGGTGATCGCCTGCGGAACGTGAAAGTACATGATACGATAAATCTTCGCCGGATCGACACCGACATCGCCGGTCACCAGCGCCGCGGCTTTCGACATCGGTGACGGTGTCAAAAAAACCGCAACAATCGCGCCTGACATCAGGACAAATAGTCCCCAGGTCAGCGCCGAGCGCAGTCCTGCGCCCGATTGTCCTGATTGTGATTCAGTCATCGCCATTCTAAGGTTTCTGTCTCTGACTCTTATCTAAGATTTCTGTCTCTGCCCGGTTCTTGTTCGTGGCCACACTGATACCTGCGTCAATCTCACACAACAATTTCAACCACTGTGGCTACTTGTCCTGTTGTCGGCGCCGGGCTGCCCCATATTTTGCCGACTCTGCGGTCAACTATACTCCACGATAACATTTCAAATGTCATCGAACGGTAACGGTTTTACTATTCAGCGACAAAATAACGCTGTCAGCGTCACCCCAACTGACAATAATAAATATACATTCTCATTTTCAAGAAACAATGTATTTCAAGAAACAACGTATTTCAAGTAAACTACCAGTCTGATATCACCTACCCTCTATTGCCACAAATCAACGCCAGACAAAGTCAAAGAGCAGAACTGATGTAGTTATCAGGACTCCCGAATATGCCACAAGGCCCATTATCTGCGACGTGACTTCTGTTAACGGCAAACCAGCGAAAGCCGCGGCGTTGATTTGTATCGCCAGAGCCAGAAACGGTAGCAACACCGGAAATGACAGCGCAGTAAAAAGCGCGCCGCGCACAGCAGATTGCGCCACGATAGCTGCAACAATAGTGGCGCCGCCACTCAGGCCAATCGCCCCGAGGACAATACCGATAATGTGCAAGCCAAGATTGCCGAATCCGGTACGCATCAGAAACACATACAGCGGAAAGGTCACTGCCGCCAATACCAGTAGCAACATGAGGTTTCCCAGAAACTTTCCCCAGTAGACAACCGCCCCGGCGGCGCCCAAACGAAGTAGCGGCGCAGTGTGTGAGTCTTCTTCGGCGACGAATGAACGCGCGGCGCCGGTCATTGTCGAAAAGAACAGCACAATCCAGAGCAATGCAGATAACAGATTTGGATCTCCGGCAAGTGACGATGACGAGGACGTGGTAAATGAGACCGCGGCGAGAGTGACCAGTGCAAACATCAGGAGCGCATTGAGCGCATAGCGCGTGCGAAACTCGACACGCATATCTTTTGCGACAATCGCGAGGGCATGCTTAAGCAAGACGCACCACCCTGTCTGCGTACTGCAATTCATCCGGCTCGTTAGTCGCCCAGAAAATCAACGTATGATCTTTGAGTTTTTGCGCCTCGGCAAAAACAATTGCCTTGCCACTCGTATCGAGATTACTACCCGGCTCGTCGAGAAACAATATCTCCGGCTTCAGAGCAAAACTAATTGCAAATTTCAGGCGTTGCCGCATCCCCGATGAGTAACCGCCGAGCGCATCATCTCCTCTACCGGCCAACCCGAACGTCGCTAACCATTTTTCAGCATAACCCGGATCATATTCTCTGTCGCGCAAACGGGCGAAAAAGGCAAAGTTCTCATAGCCGGTCAGCGCTTCATAGAGATTGAAATACGGTGTCACAGCGGCTGTCCTGCTCATGCGCTCATGCAGAGACAGCGCCTTATCTGCAACTTTGACTGTGATACTCCCGGCGCTGGCGGGTAGCAGGCCCATCAGGATTTTTGACAAAGTTGACTTTCCGGAGCCATTGGGACCGGTGAGAGCAATCACTGAACCGGTGGTAGCTTCAAAGGTCAAATTACGAAATATGCCCCTGTTTCCGAAGCGTTTGGCAAGATTGTCGGCTTTGAAAGTTAGCATGCGCCAAGAGTACAGAGCGCCCGGCATGGAGTCAAGCTAAAGCAGAGCAAATAACAGGTGGCTGTTGCAGGTCAGTGAATAACACTGAACAATCGATTCCAACGCACTCGCTGGACAAAGTGAATGGTGTTATAGATGACGAGTTGTGGCACCGAAAGCGGGTCATCAAGCGCAATATCCGGCGAATTGTCATCAGGTCGCCAGGACCAATGAATCATCATTGCCTTGCCGAGCACATTTTCGCGCGGCACAGTGCCCCAGAATCGGGAATCATAGGAGTTGTCGCGGTTGTCGCCCATGGCAAAATACTGACCTGCAGGAACTTTGTAGGGCCCGAAATTATCCGGCTGGCCCCAGTCTGCCCCATTGGGAGCGGGATGCAGATTGGGCTTGACAAACGGCTGAGTATATTTCACGTGCTCGGGGTCCTTGAAAACTTTGCCGTCAATATACAGCACCTTGTCAATCACCTGCACTGTCTGTCCGGGCCCGGCGACACAGCGTTTGATATAGTTAACGCTTGGATCACGCGGATAGCGAAAAATGAACACATCGCCTGATTCCGGATCACGCACAGCCGGCAATTGCCAGCCGACTATCGGCAAACGGGCGCCAAAAATAAATTTGTTCGCCAGCAGAAAATCGCCGACCAGTAGCGTGTCTTCCATCGAGGCGCTGGGGATTTTGTAGGCCTCAACAAGTGAAGTCTTGATGACAATTGCCATCGTCAGCGCAATCAGCACGATTTTCAGATTTTCCCAGATGAACTCCTGCTGGCTACCCTGCGGCGGTAGCGCCGGGGCGGGCTTCTTTTTCGGCTGAGACTTGCTGTGTTGCGCCATATATGTGTTCGTCCGATTCTAATGAGGATGTTACAGGTGACTATGTACAGATGACTGTGTACTGGTGGAACCAGGGTTGCTCTTAGCTATACCCTGCTTGCGCGCTCAACCGAGCCAACGCATGACATCATTCCATGAGACAAAAAGAATATATCCCAACAGGAAGAACATCCCCGCCTGTTGGGCGATAATACGCGCTTTCATTGTTACCGGTGAGCCCTTGATTTTTTCGAGCGCGAGAAAAACCATATGTCCGCCAACGAGCACCGGAATCGGCAACACATTCAAAACTGCCAGATTCACTGAGAGAACAGCCATCAACTGCAGGAAAGCAAACAGACCCTGCTGAGCCGCAGCGGCTGATTGCTGGGCAATGTAAATCGGCCCACCCACTGAATTGGCGGCGACATTGCCGATAATCAGATTCTTCACGAACAGCAGGATTTGCCAGATCATTCTATTGGTGGCCTTAAATCCAAGC
>CAZFAL010000063.1:0-16029 GCA_964516945.1 uncultured Ignavibacteriales bacterium | reverse complement strand
GGCAATCCCGTCGCTCCATAAGACAACTGGCTCCTTGTATTTCTGCATTTCTGCGGGCTTCTTCAAAGAAAAATCTCTTTCTTAATCTATCTTTCTTCCTTGACATCCTGAATGCAGTCCATAGCTTTATCAGCGGTTCTTCGGGGTGAGGTGAGATTCCTCAACCGGCGGTGAAAGTCCGCGAATCTGTGAGACACCAAAGTGTGAAATACAACACAGGTTGAGCCGGTGAAATTCCGGCGCCGACGGTACAGTCCGGATGGGAGAAGAGTCAGGACACCTTGGCTATGCGACGTAAGCCGCGCAGTCATGATGTCGCGCATAAAACGGTATCGCGAGATTTTTCGCTATCCGGAAACTGTGTTGTGAGAGTGAATCAGCCATCTGCTGACTATACGTTGTAAGCATATCGATGTTATAACCATATAGTCTGCGCATAACCGGCTGGCTTTTTGATACCCGTAGCAAGTTTTTTCTGGTAGCTCATCGCGTCTTTGATGCGCCGTTCTCCCGTACAAATCCCCCGACAGATTGGACAGTGTGTATTGACCGGATTGTTGCCCTTGTGGTGGCAAACCGGAGAAGCGGGATAACTGTAGAGAACATGGCGTATTCACGAACAACAGACAGGCCGGACAGGCCAGACAAGCCAGACAGGTCGGGCAAGACAGATAAGACCCGCTTCATGCGCCGGGCGCTGGAGTTGGCTGAAAAGGGACGCGGACTCACCGCTCCGAATCCTTGTGTCGGAGCCGTGGTAGTCAGAAATGGCGAAATCGTTGGGGAGGGCTATCACAAAAAGGCCGGTTCCCGTCACGCCGAAATCGCCGCTCTTAAGCAAGCCGGATCGCAGGCAAAGGGAGCGAGTCTCTATGTCACGCTTGAGCCCTGTTGTCACACCGGCCGCACCGGACCATGTACGACGGCAATCATCGCCGCCGGTATCCGGGAAGTGTATTTTGCCATGACTGACCCGAATCCGCTGGTCAACTGCAAGGGCGCCGGAACCCTGCGCAAGGCCGGATTGACAGTCCGGAAGGGACTCCTGCGAACTGAAGCCGAACGTCTCAACGAAATCTATTGCAACCGCTTCGTCGGCAAACGCCCCTTTGTGATTCTCAAGTCAGCTCAGACGCTTGACGGCAGAATCGCCTGCGCCAACGGTCGCTCGCAATGGATATCCGGTCAGCAGTCGCGCAAACTGGCGCACCGTCTTCGCGCCGAAGTTGACGCAGTTGTCCTTGGCTCCCGCGCCGCAGAAATCGACAATCCGCAATTAACTGTGCGGCATGTCAAAGGTGAGAGTCCGTATCGGATAATTCTCTCAACCGAAGCCGGTGTCTCACCGGATCTGCGACTGTTCACTGACAACGCTGACAAAAAAACGATACTCGTTACCTGCAAAGATTCTCTGCCACCATCCCTGCGCAAATCGAGAGGTCTCTGCTGGTGGACAGTCAAGCGCGCAGGGGCGCATCTTGACCTTGAAGACTTTCTCGTCAAAGCCCGCTATTTCGGCATTAACTCGATTCTTGTCGAAGGCGGAGGACGACTGGCGACTGATTTCCTCAAACTCGGTCTCGTGGACAAGCATATCGTCATCATTGCCCCGCTGACGCTCGGTTCAGGAATCGACGCAGTCGGCGCTCTGAACTCCCGCGATGTAAGCGAGGCGGTCAGATACCGCGCCGCTGCATTTACACACATCGGAGCGGATATCATGTTTACCGGTTATCCTCAACCACGTCAGATTGCAGAAGTCAATACAACTCCGACACATAAGAAGGTCAGACCGGAGAAAAGAAAAGTAGCGTCTCAATCAAATAACACCCGGGCGCATATCTCACGTTCAAGATAGATACAATATAGATGCAATGAGGCCAAAGTATGTTTACCGGACTAATAACCCACAGAGCGAAAATAATCGCAAAAGAGGCCAACGCAGACGGCGATGTTACCTTGGCGCTTGCCAATCCGTTTTCAGAATCCGAGCCGATAAGCGTCGGTGAATCCATCGCTGTCAACGGCTGTTGTCTGACAGTCCTTGGCGCTGAACAAGCTGAACAGGAGTGTCTGAGATTCTTCATCTCCGAAGAAACACTGTCGTTGACAACATTCGGCTCGCTGAATTCAGGCGCGCGTGTCAACCTTGAACGCGCCCTGCAATCCGGAGAGCGTCTCGGCGGTCATATTGTCAGCGGGCATATTGATTGTATCGGTATCATCGAAAACAGAGAATCGGCATCCGGCTCAACCTGCATCACAATCGGTTATCCCGCTGAACATGGAGCGCTGCTCATTCCCAAAGGCAGTGTCACCGTCGATGGTGTCAGTCTGACTGTTAACTCACTCTGTGACGACAGCGGATCAAGTAACATGCGGCGCTTCACAGTCAACATCATCCCGCATACAAATGAACAAACCGGCTTCAGTGAATTGCAGGTCGGTGATAAAGTAAATCTGGAATTCGATATGTTTGCAAAATTCGCGCTTCGTCAGTCCAGTCTGGATTCCAGTCTGGAAACAAGCATAGACAGAGGTCTGGAAACAGTAGAGAAGTCGCAACAAAACCGCCCGACGCCGTCACATGCGTCATTGGCGGAGGAGAAATATGTATGAGCGGTTCTAATGCATGCAGCGCCAGCGGGAGAGCCCGGCAGGCGCAACGAATTACTCCAATGACCGGATTCAGCTCAATTTCTGAAGCGGTGGAAGACATCCGCGCCGGAAAAATGATAATTGTCATCGACGCCGAAGACCGGGAGCATGAAGGTGATATTATCATGGCCGCGACTGCGGCCACACCCGCCGACGTAAACTTCATCACCCGCAACGCGCGCGGTCTGGTTTGCGCGCCGATGCCCACCGGGTGGTTGGAGCGTCTGCAGCTCAATCAAATGGTTTCAAACAACACCGCCAGATTGGGCACCCGTTTCACAATCTCAGTTGACTTACTCGCCGGAGCCACCACGGGTATTTCTGCCGCCGATCGTGCGCAAACACTCAACGCTCTGGCGCGCGCGGACTCCTGCCCGGAAGAATTCGGCAGACCGGGACATATTTTCCCGCTCGAAGCCAAATCCGGCGGAACCCTCGCCAGACAGGGACACACTGAAGCGGCCGTTGACTTGTGCCGTCTCGCAGGAGTGTCACCGGTGGGTGTGTTGTGCGAAATCCTCTCTGATGATGGCTCCATGGCTCGCACACCGGAACTGATGGAAAAAGCAGGGGAGTGGGGTATGAGAATCATCACTATCGAGGCCCTCGTCACATACCTTCAAAAGGAAGCGCTCAGCTCTCATGGCTCCGTTGAGCGGAATAATTATGAAGAGCCGGCGGTTGTCGAAGAACTCGTCGATGTCAATTTCCCGTCTAAATTCGGTGAGTTCCGTCTACATATCTTTCGCTCCCTTGCCGACGGTAAAGACCACGTGGCCCTGACTAAAGGAGATATCGCCGGAGCCGATGATGTTTTCACTCGTATCCACTCTGAGTGTCTCACCGGCGATGTGTTCGGCTCACAGCGTTGTGATTGCGGTTCACAACTGGCGCTCGCGCTGGAGCGGATACAAGAGGAAGGTCGCGGAGTAGCGCTCTATATGCGTCAGGAGGGCAGAGGCATTGGTCTGGCGAACAAAATCAAGGCCTATGCGCTGCAGGACAAAGGCGCCGACACAGTCGAGGCCAATGTACAGCTCGGTTTTGAACCGGATCTCCGTGACTATGCCACCTGCGCCGCAATGTTGCAGCGGCTGCAAGTCCGCTCGGTGACATTGATGACCAACAATCCCGCAAAAGTGCAGGGACTCGAATCCGGCGGCATCAAAGTCAACCGCCGTGATTCGGCGTTTATCAAGCCCAATAGATTCAATAAGGCCTACCTCCAGACCAAGCGAGACAAACTTGGCCATCTGATTAGCGAGATGGACGGTCTGTCGGTTCAGTAGGTCTTTTCCGGAAAGAAAGCATCCAACAAGAAAAGAAGTCGACTATGGCTAAGAACCACACAAATCCAGACACTATCACAGAACGCCGCAAGCTCAATGCGCGGGGCCTGCGTCTCGGTATCGTTGTCAGCAGATTTAACAGCGTCATCACAGACGCGCTTCTCGAAGGAGCGCTGCAAAAGTTAGCCGAACTTGGGGCGGAGCGCACGCATGTTACCGTCACCGAAGTCCCCGGCGCATTCGAGCTGCCGCAGGCCGCGAACATTCTCTTGCAGAACGGAGAATATGATGCAATTATCTGTCTCGGCTGCGTCATTCGCGGCGAAACATCACATTACGAATACATCTGCCAATCCTGCGCAACTGCGTTACAGACACTGTCACTGCAGGCCGGCGTTCCAGTTATCTTCGGTGTCCTGACCACTGAAACACTGAGACAGGCCGAAGCGCGTTGCGGCGGGGCGCATGGACACAAAGGCAAAGATTGCGCCGAGGCGGCGGTGGAAATGGCGCTTTTCGCTCAGGAGCAGAAAACCGCGTTGCCGCTGGCTATTGTTGAGCGGACCAGAAAGATACAAGGGTAAAGAGTCATGAGTTCACGTCGCAAAGCCAGAGAGTTGATTCTCAAAGCCCTGTATGCCCTCGAAATCGGTGAGCAGGAGCCGAATGTTGCCTTCGACTCTCTTCTCGAGCGGAGCAAGTTTGACAGCTCCACCAGAGAATTCGCAAAGACGCTCTTCGAGCAGGCGCTGTCGCATTCCGCAGAAAGCGACAGACAGATTGCCTCATTGGCCAAAAACTGGAAATTTGAGCGCATCGGGGCTATCGACAAAAACATCCTGCGCCTATCGATGACTGAATTGGCGCATTTTCCGGATATTCCTGTGGGTGTCTCTATCAATGAAGCCGTCGAACTCGCCAAACGCTATGGCGGCAAAGAAAGCTCCGGCTTTGTCAACGGCATCCTCGACGCTTTCGCAAAATCGCTTGACTGAGTGTCATACTCACACAAGGCAAGTTCTCGCACAAGGTAAGTTATTGTCCCGGAAACGCCTCCTTCAGGCCACATTCGCTCGCGCCTTTGAGTTTCTCAAGAAAATTCTCTATATTCGCCTCTCTTTACCGGAGAAGCCCCCTCTCTTTGCAGGTCGGCGCTTTGAAGGCGGGTTTTGACTTTCTCTGAGAGCTGATATGGAAGATTCGACAAAAGAAGTACAACGCGACCGTGGACAAAACGACGCAAGCCGCTTGAACCGCATCTTCGCGGCGCTGGCGTTTATCATCAGCGCCGTCATCTACCTGAAAACAGTCGCGCCAACCTTTTCTTTCTGGGATTGCGGCGAGTTTGTCGCCTGCGCCACAACACTCGGTATTGCCCATCCGCCCGGATCGCCTTTGTTCATTCTCCTTGGCCGCTTATTTGCCGTTTTGCCGTTTGGCTCTGATGTCGGCTGGCGCATCAATCTCCTCTCTTCGATTTCATTTTCGTTGTCTGTTATGTTTGGCTATTTGATTGTCGAGCGGCTGGCAACCGCGCTCTGGGGAGCCGTCGAAAGCGCCGCGGAGCGCCTGACAATCTCCTTCGGCTCATTGTCCGGAGCGCTATTACTCGGCTTCGGTTTGACCGCCTGGTCCAGCGCCGTTGAGGCGGAGGTCTATGGCCTGACAATGGCGCTGTATTTTGCCATCATTTGGTTGATTGTTATCGCCTATCAGTCGCAAAGCCCCGGACGACGTACGCGCTATGCGCTACTGGCGCTGTATCTCATGGTCCTCGGAGTCGGGGTGCACATGACCGTCGCGCTCGCTGTCGTGGTTTTGATTCCACTTTTCGCCTTCAAAAATGCACAACAACGGGACTGGCTTCTACTAACCGTCTTTATTCTCGTTGAACTCTATTTAATCTTTGCGCTTTCATCACTGCCGGATGAAATACCGCTTGGCGTTCCGATTGCGCTGGTCCTTGTCGGGTTACTCTTTCACATGTTCTCATTGGAAAAAACTCCCCGGGCGCTCTTCATTACGGCCGGGTTGTTGGCTCTTGCTGTCTATCCCTTACTCTTCGATATCTGGCGGCAATTGCGTGGCCCTGAACTGCCGGATTCAATCCAGGGCCTGGCCGCATTGCCGATTGGCTGGGCAGGCATAATCGGGGGACTTGGCTGGACAGGGTATGCGGCGTTCCGGGTTTTCCGGCGAGGCGGGAGCGCTCGTGCCTCAAAGAATGAGTCGCTGTGGCAAGACGGTTATTTGACTTCGTTCTATTACCTTGCAACAGCGCTGTTTTTGGCGCTGATGACTGAGTTTGTGCGCGGATATACTGCGTTTATCATTGTTTCGGCGCTCCTGACTCTGGCGCTACTTGTGGCTGTCCGCTCAAGGATTAACTGGCAGATTGCGCTCGCTTCACTGGCCTCTGCGGCGCTGATACTCGGATTCTGGGAGTTTGTCCATGGAGTCCTGCTTGTCGCGCCGATCGTCACGGCGCTCGAATACATCGACCTGCGTGAGAAAACGAAACCTTTGTCATTTAGCGCCAAAATCACTATCGGCGTCATATTCCTTGGCGCCATCAGCGCTCTCGTGTTCTCAAACGTTCTCGCATCCTCTCCGCTGGCGGCGACGCTCGGACTGGCGGTGGTCGCAACAGTCAGCGTAATCTGGCTGTGGCTCGTCACCAGAAAAGCGCAAGCTCCTTCTGTGCAATCTCTTTCTGCGCAATGGAAGACCGCTATCCTGATAGTTGTTATTGCGCTCATCGGGTTCTCTGTCAGTCTCACTGTCCCGGTGCGCTCGGCGCAGTCACCGATGATAGATCAGAACAATCCGTCACGTTCTGTTGCGGCATTCGTCGGTTACATTGAACGCAAACAGTATGGCAGTACGTCAATGACCAAACGCATGTTCACCCGTCGCGCCGAGTGGCTCAACCAATTCGGTGTTCATCGCCGGATGGGCTTTTGGGGGTTCTTCCGCGAACAGTACGGTGTCACCGGTTGGCGCTTTCCGGCGCTATTTGTGCTTGGTGTGTTCGGACTCTGGGAATTGTTCCGGCGCAACAAAACGCTCGGCGGTATTGTGTTCATATCCTTACTGGCCGGGACAGTTGGACTAATTCTGTATATGAACTTTGCTGATGGAACACGAATGATAGGTGGCCGGGACTATCTTGAGGTGCGCGACAGGGATTATTTCTTCACGACGGGTTATATGCTCTTCGGACTGGTGATCGGTCTGGGCGTGGTGGCGCTCTTGCGGCTGTTCAAGGATTTACTTACAGGAGGACGGGGGAGAGCGTCACTAATTATGCCACTGCTGGCGTTTACCTCGCTGAGCTTACCGGCGCTGGCTGTGGCGCACAATTACTCTGTCGAAAGCCGGAGCGGGAATTTCATCCCCTATGACTATGCCAAAAACCTGCTGGACTCGGCAGAAAAAAATGCGATACTCATTACCGGAGGTGACAATGACACATTTCCGCTCTGGGCGCTTCAGGCGGCATATCACTATCGCCCGGATGTTGCTGTGTTAAACCTCTCGCTGGCAAACACCGACTGGTATCTCAAACAAATGCGCGACAAATGGCATGTTCCGTTGCCTTTGTCTGACGAGCAAATCGACGGATTGCGCTATCGGAGGATGCGTGACGGTCGCTTGAGTCGCATCCAGGATCAGATTGTGGACATGCTCCTGCTGACCGCTGACAAACATAAACGGCCAATCAATTTCTCCAAAACTATTCCTCCCAGTGGCCGCAAATTGAGAGGTGAGTCCATTGATAACCGTCTGACTGCAATCGGCAGAGTCTACAAGGTGCGCTCTGATACGGGCGGTTTTGTGCTTGGTTTGCGCAAGACAGATAGCTTGTATATGAACGTCTTCTCATTCCGTGGACTGGGGAAAGACGGCGCCTATCAGGACGCAGTTTCGCGCGGTATGACTAACGCCTATATCGCGGACCTGCTGGAAATGGCGCGCATCTACCGCAACCGCAAATCCTGGGGTGATGTTAAGCGCATATTGGGGAAAGCGACTGAACTGTTTCCCGACAATGGCCGAATCAGAGAAGAGTATGTCGATGCGCTCTTTCAGAATGGCGACAGTCAGGAATTGCGAGCGTTTATTGCAGGCAAAAACAATTCAGACCAGAGAGCGCTGTACAAACGGTGGACACAACTGGCGCGAGTTGCAGGAGATGACAGCGTTGCATTTGTCGTCCTCAGTGACGCTGTGACGAAGTTTCCCGGTGACAAGGAGCTTTTTTACGGACTGATAGCGCTGCAACTTGAACGTAAAGAGTATGGTAGCGTTGAAATGAAGTTGACCGAATGGATGAAAACACATCAATCTGACACCACAGCCCTTAGTTTGTTGAATCGTTTGCGTGGAGCCGCTGCAGGAATACAAAAGCCGGGAGAGAGTAAGTGAATATCCTCGCGCTCAACTGGCAGGACCTGAAAAATCCGCTCTCCGGCGGCGCCGAAGTGCACCTCGAGGAGCTATTGCGCAGATTGGCGTCGATGGGACATCAGGTGACATTGTTCTGCAGTAACTATTCAGGCGGACTCTCCGAAGAAACAGTGGAGGGAGTGCGCATCATTCGACGGGGCGGCAGATATGATTTCAACTTCATCGCTCCGTTTTACCTGCGTAAGCTCGTCAGGGAAGAGCGCTTTGACATCCTGCTTGAGGATATCAATAAAATCCCGTTTTACACTCCGTTGTATCTCAACATCCCGACGCTCGTGGTCATACCTCATCTCTTCGCCACGACCGTCTTTCAGGAAATCAATTTCGTACTCGGCAGCTACATTTACTGCGCCGAACGACCGATGGCGACGATCTACCGCAAGCGGCAGTTTAATGTTATCTCAGAGTCGACCGCCGAAGACCTGCAAGCGCGCGGTATTCCTGAGGAGAATGTCACTATCGTCCATTGTGGCATTGATGACTCGATGTATTTCCATGACCCGTCAGTCACAAAATATGACACGCCGACCATCATCTATCTCGGTCGCCTGAAAAAATACAAATGTGTCCAGCATCTCATCAGCGCGTTACAAATAGTTCGCGAGGATATCCCCAATGCAAGACTCATGGTCGTCGGCGCCGGTGACTATCAGGAAGAACTCAAAAAACACGCCGCAGAGCTAAACCTCGCAGACTCCGTCGAGTTCACCGGCTTCGTTGACCCCGCCGATAAGGTAGAGCGCCTGCGTCGTTCGCATGTCTGCGTCTGTCCCTCCACCAAAGAGGGCTGGGGGCTGACTAATATCGAAGCCAATGCCTGTGGCACAGCAGTTATTGCCGCCGATTCCCCCGGTTTGCGCGACTCTGTCCGTGACAATCTCTCCGGTTTTTTGTATCCTCACGGAGACATTAATGCGCTCGCCGGAAAAATACAGAGCATCCTCACCGACAAAGCCGAACGTGAGCGTATCGAATCCGGCGCCCTGCAATGGGCCACGCGCTTCAACTGGGACAAAGCCGCCTCTGAATTCATGAATAATATCGAAACAACACTCAAGAAATCACCACAAGAGGCGTCAAAGTGACCCGCCGACAAAGCGCCATAATCATCGGCGCCGTCATCTCAATTGTAGCTCTCTGGCTCACTGTCCGCCAAATCGAGTTCAGCAAAGTCGCCAGCGCGCTCGAATCTGCAAACTACTGGCTCCTGATTCCAAACATCCTCATCATCCTTGTCGGCATGTACCAACGCGCCTGGCGCTGGCGCAGAATGGCTCTGCCTATCAAACATGTGGCTTTCAATAAACTCCTCTCGGCAACCGCCGTCGGCTTCATGGCCAACAATGTCCTGCCGCTACGGCTCGGCGAATTCGTCCGCGCCTACTCGCTCTCCAAACAGGACCCCGAAATCACCAAATCCGCCTCACTGGCGATGATTTTCACCGAACGAATCATCTTTGACCTCGCGGCCCTTATCGGCATCTTCGGCCTCGTTCTCTGGACAACTTCGCTGGACACACCCGATGAACTCAAAAAGAGCAGTTTCCTGATTCTCATTGTCGCTTTCAGCGGTTATTTCTTCGCGATAGCCATGGCCAAGTGGCCTGAGAAAATCTCCAATCTTTTGCACAAAATCCTCGGTTTTCTCCCGCTCAAATTGCGTGACTTTGTACGTGACGCAATCGAGCGCTTCTCAGTCGGTCTTCAGTTCATGCGCTCGCCAATCGCCGGACTCTCGGTCCTGTTCCAGACTGCTCTCATCTGGCTGTTTCTCGGCCTCTCAAATTATTTCATCTTCCAGGCCTTCAGTCTCAACTTGCCAATCGAGGCCTCCTTCGCCACTCTCGCTGTTGTCTCAGTTTGGATTCTTGTGCCTTCAACCCCTGGCTTTGTCGGGGTCTATCACGCCGCCGTGGTCTTCACACTTAAACAATACGGTGTCGACCCCGGTGTCGCCTTTGCCTGCGCCGTTGTCATGCACGCCGCCCAGTATGTGACCGTCACACTTTTCGGACTCTACCATCTCTGGAAAGGCCACCTCTCACTGAAAGAAGTAGAAGTCGAAGCCGGTGTCGTCGATGCCTGACCAAGCGCCTGACAAACAAACGCTCATCATTCTCCCGGCCTACAATGAGCAGGGCAAAATCGGCAGGGTAGTGGAGAAGATTCAAGCCACACAGATTCCCTGCACAATCCTCGTTGTCGATGACTGCTCCACGGACAATACCCGCGCCGAAGCCGAATCGCTCGGCGCGCAAGTTATCACCCACCAACAAAACACCGGTGTCGGCGGCGGAATCCGCACCGGCATCCAATATGGTCTCGACAACAATTTCCAAGTCGGCGTTGTGATGTCCGGCGATGACCAACATGAGCCCTCCGAACTCCCGCGCGCGCTTGAGCCAATTCAAAACAACACCGCTGACTTTGTGCAGGGCTCGCGCTACATGGAAGGTGGCCTGCTTATCAATGAACGCCTTTTCCGCAAAGTCACCACACACGGCTATAGTTGGGTATTCTCACTCCTCACCGGAACAAAAATCACCGACGCCACCAACGGCTTCCGCGCGTTTCGCTTTTCGGTTTTCGCTGACCCGTCCATCAATCTCAATCAGGAATGGCTCAACACCTACGAACTGGAGCCATACCTGCTCTACAAAGCCGTCCAGTCCAAAAACATCCGCGTCATTGAAGCGCCGATTACAATTCGTTATCATGCCACAGGGAAGGAGTACACAAAGATGCGCCCCGTCCGCGACTGGTGGCGCCTCGCCCGACCCATGTTTATGCTGAAACTCGGCTTGAAAAAATGACAAATGAGATGTTAACATGAGCAGACGTAGGTCGGGTTCCGGCGTCCGCTTCAGCGGACAAGAAACCCGACATGTTTGGTCATAACCGCCATGTCGGGTTTCTCAAGCGCTAAAGCGCCTTCGGAACCCGACCTACGACAAATGACACAAAAGGACACCCCAAAATGATAACCCCCATAGACTTCACCAACAAACGCGTCCTCATCACCGGCGGCGCCGGGTTCGTCGGCTCTAATGTCGTCCGCGCGGTCTTTGACGCCGGCGGCAAGATCACCGTCCTCGATGACCTCTTCACCGGTGACCTGAAAAATATCGACTCCGATATCGAATACGATTTTGTGCAGGGAAGTGTCACCGACGAAACGCTCGTCAGCAAACTTGTCAAAGACGCCGACTATGTTGCCCATCTCGCCGCGCGTAATATCATCGTCTCCACCAAAAACCCTCGCGAGGACTATGCCAGCAATATCGGCGGCACACTCAACATCCTCATGGCCGCCCGCGAACACCCGCGCGTCAAAGTCGTCTACACCTCCTCGGCCTCGGTCTATGGCAACCCCATGCACCTGCCGATTTCCGAGACCGAAACACCGCTGACATTCTCGCCCTATGCTGTCTCCAAACTCGCCGGAGAGAATTATTGCACCGCGTTCTATGAAACCTATGGCGTGCATGTCTCGGTCGTGCGCTATTCCAATGTCTATGGCGTCAAACAGGACCCCGCCAATCCCTACTGCGGCGTGGTCTCCAAATTCATCGAGGCCATCGACAATGACAAAGCCATCAGCGTCCACGGCGACGGCCTCCAGACCCGCGACTTCACCTATGTCACCGACACCGTCGAGGCGACCCTGACTGCGTTATTGTCACCGCGCGCCGACGGTATGGTCTTCAATGTCGGCTCCGGCTTCGAGGTCTCTATCCTGAAACTGGCAAACGAAATCGGCGCCGCCTTCGGCAAAGAGCCAAAGATAGAGCACATCGACAGAAGAGACATAGACAACATCCGCAGAAGAGTCCTGAACATAGAAAGAATTCGCTCCCGCCTAAGATGGCAACCCAAGACCACATTAAGACAGGGCATCCAACAAACAGTAGACTGGTGGAAAGCGTCGAGGTGATTACATGGTGAATGCTTGCGGTGGCCCACCCTCTGGGTGAGGTAATTGGCAAAAGACGACAACACAGCCCCCCTGAAAGGCTGGCCACCAGACGAAACAATCCATTATCAGGCATGTAAACAGGAGGGAATGTAATTGTCCCGCCAAGAGTTGAACATAGAGATTAATTTGAAGTGTCCGCAATGTGGTAGCGATAGAATAGATGTTGTTTACGCGAAGAGTCTTGAGCTTTCTCAGGATGAATTTCGGGTGCAAGGGCTTTCTGGAGATTCTGACAGAATATCGGAAATTATCGACAACGGAGGAAGAGACATTGACTTCTTCGTTGACGGAGTTTGCCTAACCTGCAACGCTTTACTCATATTACAACTGGTGTCGTTACAAGTGAGTAGCAAAGGAAATTTTCACATTGTTAGCACTGAAACGAAACTGGGCAGGAAACCGAGTCGGCTCACACGCTCAGAAATACCAACCACGAGCTACACCCTCGAACTTGCGAGATCTGGACTGCCCATTGCACTGAACTTCATGACTGAAAGGATCCCTTTTCATAAAATCAAATCCTTGCCGAACATGGAGAAACAGTCTGCTAGCAACTCGGGAACTTTATTTGCGGGATGGCCGTTTGGTGAATATCTCGTCGAAACGCTTGTGGGTCAATTTGAAATGGATGTAATGCTAGAGCGTGACTTTCTTGCTGGACCATTGGGAGAGGTCTTTCAACGAAAGTCCAATGACGGTAATCTTGCCACTCTGTCCGTATTTATCTCGTCCGCCGATGACCGCTTTCGAGAATTTCTCCGAACTGTTTCAGCGAGAGAGTCTATTGAAAGAGACCGAAGGTTATCTGTACTTTTGGAGAAAAAGGATACATTGCCAACGGAGGAAGAGATGACAATTGATAGTGCATTTCCTATGCCACAAGCAGTATTGCCTGCAGAACTCATCATGACTGCGGCCTACCGAAACTTATTCAATACGGAAACTCTCATTCGAAACCAGCTGTGGTTTATTCTGAAGGATAATAACAAAGGGAAAGGTCCAAAATGGTGGAAAGCTGTTTTACCGGAAGAGATTCGAGAGAGTCTTTTGGGGCGCGCTAAGAGACGGGGTGACAGCGCCTTCACAAAGTCAGAACCGCAGCATTATCTGAACTTTGGAGAATGTCGGCTCTTGCTTGAGAAGAAATGGGATTCAGATTTCTCTGTTCATTTCCAGAGGCGAGCTCAACTTCTCCGACAGTTGCAAGAATTTGAAGATATTAGAAATGATATCGCTCATTTTCGTACTTTCAGCCTTTCCGAATACGACACGATGTGTGCTATGTGCGAAAAGCTGGAGGATGCTTTTAGATGATAAGGATAACGCACGCCCGCAACAAGTTTGGTAGTACGAAGCGCTTATGGTTTCGATTTTGTCTCGAAATCCTAATATCCCACAACACACAATTTCCCCACCAAACCACCCCAAATTCCCAGCCGCCCCCTTTGTAAAAAGGAGGCCCCATGCCTATCACCGAAAAACAACTCAGCGCCAACCGTCAGAACGCCCTAAAATCAACCGGACCGCAGACACCCGCCGGCAAACGCCGCGCCTCACAAAACGCTGTCACACATGGCCTACACGCCAAAGACAATGTCATCGACTCCCCGCACCTCAAAGAAAGCCCCGAGGAGTACGAAGCGCTCATCGACTCACTCAGCGACGAACTCAACCCCGAAGGCGAATTCCAGACCCAACTCGTTCACAAAATCGCCAACTGCCTCTGGCGCCAGCGCCGCGCCATTCACGCCGAAACCGCCCACCTAAACCGCAACCTCTCGGCAGACAGTATCGCCTCAGATCTCCGTTTCCACAACAATCTCACCGATAAAGAGCGGGCCGACCTGAGCCGGATGCTGGCCAAAGCGCAGGCCATCCCGACCGGCGACTTCTCAGCCAACCTCCTGCGCTACGAATTACGCAACGACCTCCAACTCGCCCGCGCATACAGACTTCTGCGCCATCTGCAACGTCTCCAAAAGACAAAAATACTACAAGATTACTACGACGACTACCTCAATATGCAAAACGAACCCATTTCCCCCGAACTAAAGTCCCCCGAACCAATCGTGACCATGTAAATACGAGCAGGAGCCGTAGGTCGGGTTCCGAAGTCCGGCGCTTGCCGGACGGAGAAACCCGACATGTCCCTTGCACAAAGTCGTTGTAGAATATATGCTTGACCGTCGTCAGTCCGCACAAACAAGGGGAAATACGATGAATAGATTACTAATCACCATTACAATACTGCTTGTCGCAAGTTGCTCGACAACAAACGAGAAGGACAGCGCTATGGGAAAAGAATCCAAGCCCGGCCAGGAACAAGCCGCACACAACGATTCAACCCCGAAAGTCACCGGAATCGGCGGTGTTTTCTTCTATTCCGACAACCCGCAGGAAACGAAAGCATGGTACACCAAAAACCTGGGAATCGAAATCAACGATTGGGGATCGGCGAGTTTTGAATCCAGAAAAATCGACGACCCCGACGAGGTTCAGTCTCTCCAATGGAAACCCTTCAAGAAGGGCGACGAATACTTTGCGCCGTCGAAGAAGGAGTTTATGATTAACTATCAGGTTCGGAATCTTGAGGAGCTGGTCAGCAAACTCAAAGACAACGGCGTGACAGTACTTGACAGTATTACGACATACGACTACGGGAAGTTCATCCATATTATGGACAACGAAGGCAACAAGCTCGAACTATGGGAGCCGGGCGAGTAGGGCGCAGGAATGACGGTTGGGTTGCGTTGCAACCTGTTGTCGTAGGGGCGTCCGTTTCGGCGCCCTTGTTGGGTTAGGCAGAATAGTTGAATCGAGAGAAGGCGGGGAAACCCCGCCCCTACGAAAGCGGCCGTTCATTTATACCACCCTGCAAACCACATTTTATTCTTGCCACAGGCCCCTAACTCTCACGATATACTCCTCTGTGTGGTGGCCCGCCTTCCAGGTGGGTTTCCGCGAAACAGCAACCGAATAGACGAAGCAATATGAAAGTCCTCCTCAAACTCATTCTCTCAATCGCGCTCCTTGGGGTGGTCTTTGGCGTTTCATACCTGAAAACTTTGCCGGGTGAAACAGGCGCGGACTCCACTGACACCGCTCTGATGACCGAGCCGGAAGCTGTCGTGGCGCATGTCGACACCACCAAAGCGGAAAAGGCCAAAGAAGCTGCCACTTCCGAACAACAAACTCCGGCGCCGGTGAAAAAGACTACCGACTCGCATAAGAAGGCAGATCCGACTCCAAGCTCACCGCCCAAGATCATGGCTATAACCTCTGAGTCCGTTACCGCTAAGAAAGAGGACGTCGCGAAACCTGCGAACAAAGCGACGGACAAGTCGTCTCAAACAAGCAAACCAGCCGCAGAGCCGGAGCCACCGAAACAGGAGACCGGCGGGGGAGATGACGCCAAAACCCGCGAGGAGCAGATTGTTCGCTATTTTCAGGACAAGCTCAACACCCTCCCGGATGACCTCAGCTCCTATGAGAAAAAAGTCGCCATCAAAGAAATCCGTGATGAGACCTGCGATCTCTTCCATATTTCACGAGCCAAGCTGAACCAACTGGCGAAAGTAAACAGGATCACGTATCCTTAGAAGCGCTTGAGCAGTACAATATTGCAGAGTAGTTCTC
>CAZFAL010000062.1:10740-16038 GCA_964516945.1 uncultured Ignavibacteriales bacterium | reverse complement strand
AGGGTGAGTGTTCGCGACTCCTCACACTGATCCGCCCCAGGCTTGCAATAAGGAATAACTCACAACCGTAGGGGCTTAGCTCGCGGCGCCCTGCTGGGTGTTAAGACAATACTTGTCATTGTAGGGGCGGGGTTTCCCCGCCTTTTCGATTCAAGCGTTCTGCCAGACCAAACAAGGGCGCCGGAACGGACGCCCCTACGAATCAAAATCTCGCATCAATCAAACAAGGCACAGCGCGCTGTGCCCCCTACGGGTGCGTCTCGTTCTGGATATCGTGACACATATCAAGTCCCAAAAGCGGGGACTTAATATATTCGATTGCAAGACGTCACCACGATACAAGTCGTAGTGGCGGAGCTTGCCCCGCCTTGTCTGTATATATCGAGCGTCTGGAACAACCAACTAAGGCGCCCCAAGGGACGCCACTACGGCTGAATCATTGATTCTGTTTGAAGGATGGAGTTCGATTCATCCTTCATGTCACGGCCCAATAGCAGGAACCCGATCTACACTTCTACCGCATCGCGCCATCCATAAACTTCACCAAATCGCCATGCAACTTTGCTAACTGGCTGAGCTTGATATACATCATGTGTCCGGCGGTGTAATAGCCCATGCTGACATTGTCACGTAATGACGGATCAAGTCCGAGGTGGTCAAATGTGTATCTGGTTGCGAGATATGGAGTCGCCAGATCGAAGTAGCCATTGGCGACAAAGACTTTCAAAAACGGATTCTTGGTCATCGCCTGACGCAATGTCTCGCCGACATTGACAAAACGGTTCTTGTAATTGTCGTAATTCCAGGGGTGCACTTTACCGGTCAGGATTTCATAGGGCAAGTCGCTTTTGAATTTCAAGTCCCGACGCAAATAGTCATTCATTGTCGCCGAATATTCTCCGAGGATGTTCGCATAGCTCGGGTCATAGTCGCTATATTCACCGGCGGCGTCGGAGTCGATACCGGTAAAACGACTATCAAGTCGTCCGACCGTGCGCCGCTGGTCACGCAGTAATTCTTTCGTAAAACGATGAATCAAAATCCTCAGATTTGTTTGTTCTATATATTCCTCAGAAAGTCCGGTCAGACGCGCCAGTTCATGTGTGACACTCTTGCGTGTGGCCTCAGAAATCTCATCACCCTGCATCAACGCGGTGGCATAGTCACCGAGCGCGAAGTTCTCGGATTCTTTCAGCGCCGCTGTCAAATCACTCTGCAAATCCGCAGGCAGGCGTTTGTGATACCAAGCAGTGGCGGTATAACTCGGCAGAAACAGAATATACGGTAGGTCATTGCCGGTAGTGAAGCTGGCTGTTTCGAAATTCAAGATCGACGAAATCAGCATGATGCCGTTGAGGTACATCCCATGCTTGTCCTGCAAATATCCCGACAGTCCCGCCGCGCGCGTTGTACCGTAACTTTCGCCAATCAAAAACTTCGGCGACGCCCAGCGCTCATATTTGGTTGTGTACAGCCGAATAAACTCACCAACCGATTGCACGTCCTCGCGCACACCATGAAACTGATGCGCGTCCTCGCCTTTGGCGGCGCGACTGAACCCGGTGCTGACCGGATCAATGAACACCAAGTCTGTTTTGTCGAGCAGGGAATACTGATTGTCCACCAACTCATAGGGCGGCGCAGAAGCGTTCCCCATTGAATCGGCATTGATACGGCGTGGTCCAAGCAGGCCAAGATGCAGCCAGACCGACGACGACCCCGGGCCGCCGTTAAATGAGAATGTCACCGGACGTTTGGCCGGATTGTCTTTGGCGGTGACTCCATCGGTGCGTGTGTAGGCGATAAAGAAAATCCCCGCCTTGGGATCGTCGATACTTTCTTTGAGCGCCATTGTGCCGGTTGTCACATGATACGAAACTTTCTGGCCGTCAATCAGGACGCTGTGTGAAGTTTCCGACAGGACTTCTTTGATTTCGCCCTTTTCTTTTTTGTCTTCACCGGCTTTGTCTTTCTGATTTTTTCCCGGCATGTGCTGCGCATCAACAGCGCTGGTTGCGAACAAAACGCACACCAAAAGCGCTAATGTGTTCCGGAAGATTCTTTGCATCTGAAATCCCTTTCTGTGGCGTATGGCTGATGGAACTATTGCATTCCAATTCGTCAGACAATATAGGAAGAGGAATCTCAGATGTAAACAGAGGGGCGCAGAAGGTAGCGATAGTTCGGGATATGGCTTACTGACCAAAAATCACAGCGCCGGGATTAAACGGGGTCCATGAGAACCAGTATGCAATGTACGAAAGTGTCTGTGGGAGCTCAACTCCTGAGCGTGGACCGCTGACAGCCCGACCAAACAAATCCCAGCCATTGCCTTCATTGTCGGTCATTACCGCCGGCGCAGAGTTTTGAGCTGGCGTGAATGTCAATTCAGTTCCATCGGGAAGAACCCGCTGATAGACCATGCCGAAGTTCTTCAGCTTGCTGGCGACAAGGACTATTTTCTTTCCATTGAATGCGTCATTGATAGTCTCAATTGAATCTGAAAAATTACGGAAGGGATAGACTTTGCTCTTGTTGTCAACAATCAACCCGACGACACGGTCCTTGCCCGGCAGGCGATTATCGACAACACTCACCGGGAAAAGCAGTCGCTGATTGTTGCTTTTGTAATCCCCATAGGGAAATGAGCCATACGGACGATTGAAACCGGTATTTGTCGAGACAACAGTTGTTTGTGGGAAATACTGTTTGAATGTTTTCCACGAGGTTTCAATTACCTGAAATGTTTGCGCTGGGGTTCCGATTCGCGGACCATTGACACTTTTCAATGTCATTTGTGACCAGATACTCCCGGTCGCTCTGTCAAATGGCATCAGGTTTGTATTGTACAGTAATCCCGAGACGCCGAATGTTGTTTCCTGACCGTCGATGACTCTTCCCCAACCAATAGCTGTGCCGGTCAGTGGGCAATAGGTGACGGTAAAAGCGCTGTCACCAATTTTGTCATTGGCGATTTCATGCCAGTCGAGTATCGGATGCGGATAGGCGCGCACAACATCACCGACACGCACACCGATAACTAAATCCTGCTCCAGCAAATACCCGGCTTTCACCGGCGAAACCATTTCCGGTGAGAGCAATGCCGGGATTCCGTCACGACCCGGACCGCCGTCAAAGACCTGATTGACCGGAACCAGCCAATCGGAGGCGTTCGAACCACCCGGAAATGCGCCTGCCGAAGAGTCGTTTGTGGAGCTGCTACAACCAAACAACATCGAAAGTAACGGTAGCAGGAGCGCTACAAGCGTCCTATTGCGCATGTGTTCTGACTTGGAAATATCATGTTTCATACTGTCACGCCTGTCCTGTATGAATGGTGATTACAAACTGTGATTTAGTTAAACCCTTTGATACCATCATTTCCGGCGCCACTATTCTTTGGTCTGAGTGTATAGAACACCGAAAATGAAATCGAATAGCTTGTTGTATATTGTGTCCCTCGCAACTCACGCCAGAGAGGAATCTGCCCTGAGCCACGTAACCCGATTACATCATTGAGCTTGAAGTTTACACCGGGGGCCAGATTCAACCATTTGCCGCCGGAATTGTCCGCCGGAAAATCCAGTGATTCATCAACTCGTGTTGAGCGATATCTCAGCCCTGCGGTGTAATCCAGACGTGAGTTCTGTCGGATTCCAATTCCGATGGAAGTCAACAATTCATTGCCAAAGCGATACCCACCAATACCGTCTCCGAAGAAACTATTGTTTGCGCTGGTGATTCTGTATGTCGCGCTGGCGAATACATTCAGACCGAGATGGCGGTCAAGATTATGAAGCGCCGAAGTCCAGATGATTCCGTCCCAGGCGCCGGTGCCGGGTTGTAGTGTCGCGGCAATTAGCGTTCCATTACCATTGGCAATTCGTGAACGGCCAATCGGACTCTTGACTCCTCCGCCTATTGCCAGTTGTGTGCGCGAGAGCGGTGATGGATTCAATAAACTGTACTTGACCAGAAGCATCGCGTCACCAAAGCCGCGTGTGCGCAGAAATTCGCTCTGGCCGGACAACTCAGAGAATGTCGTTCGGTCCTGCTGCAAAAATGTCAGTAATCCGGAGAGAGTAATCTTATCGGTGAGTCCGTAGTCAACTTGCAACAACCCCGAGGCGACCGTCCTGTCACGTACATTGTCATCAAGTTGTGTCTTGAATGTCACATAGTCAGACACCGAGCTGTACTCGGTGGTTATCCCGAACTGCCAAACTCCGGCGCCTGTGGAGGGAGTCTCCAGTGAACTCAACAACGGCGGTCCGCCGCAACTGCATTGGGCAAAGAGATTTGAATTGTAGACCAGCAGGAAAACAATGATGACAATCACCAACCCCGGCCAACCTCCTGTGCCGACTATGCGAGAGGATATTTTTTTCGCTGATTCAGAATAGACGCGCACGCAGAGCTTTCGTTTTCAGATAAACGCCTCACAATTCGATTGAAACAAATCAAGAATAATCTACACTCGAATTGCCTGCCCTGTTCACACCCGTCACCTATAACTGCATAGAACCCCGGAGAGTTCCGGTAATGTGTCAATGGCTCACATTGCGTAACTCGCTGTGACTCTGTATAGTAGCGCCATGAAAGAAAAACTCTCTCCATTTCCTTATCCAGTATTCCTTCAATTCGCAATCGTTGGCGCCATCTCTTTAACGCTCTCCGGTTGCGCTTTCTTCGGCTCCGGTCAAACGGGAATTGCTGTCTCTCCCGAAGACTGGCAGATTCGTACAAATGAGCCGCTGACAACTTTGGCGGACTACTATGCCCGGCATAACAACGTCCCCCGCCGTTCGGATTTGATTGCCTGCGCGGCAGGCGGGTACCAGAGTATGATGAGCGGCAAAACCGAGCCGGTTTCTGTGTACTTTTATCCCAAAGACAACGCCAGCGATATTCGCATCTTCGAAGCCCCCTCAGTTCAGACTGACACACTTGATTGGGAGAAATTTCGCGAAACCCGCTGGCCGATAGAGCCGGTGTACAATGGCTACCTGCGCCGGTATGCGACAGACTATTTGCAAAAAGAAACCTGGCTCGTGGTCACCTGTCTGACCGATGACACCCTGCATACCTCACGCATGATTCACCTGAAAACAGCCAGCCAGCCGACAATCATGGACCCCGATGGAATTGTCGCCAAAGCTGAGTCCGGCGCTCAGGTGTTGTTCAACTGGAAAGGTGACTCCTCAACAACCGATATAACGCCGCCTGTCATTGAGGATGCAATCTATTTTGAGGTGGTCTCAGACAAGAACGGTAACCTGATTTCCGGGACCTACACCC
>CAZFAL010000062.1:0-10640 GCA_964516945.1 uncultured Ignavibacteriales bacterium | reverse complement strand
TATTTTGAGGTGGTCTCAGACAAGAACGGTAACCTGATTTCCGGGACCTACACCCGCGAGCCGCAGTTTGAATTCTACAATACGAAAAATGTTGCAATAAATATCCGTGATATTCATCCGCCCCCGACGCTGAAATCCGGCCAAACGTACGATTTCATGGTCATGGCCGTCAGCGCCGACAATTGGGTCAATCGCCTTCTCAAACAAACTTTTGTGGCCCCATAAAGCGCCCCCGCGCCCGGAGTTTCTAAATAACGTATTGTGGCACAATGTGTTACGGTGACGGCGACCTGTGGTGTTGCCCTGTATGCGGACAAGGACATCCGAAAACAGCGACTTACTACTCCACAAAAACAATGCATTATCCTGCAATTTCGCTTGCCAAAGAGCCGATACTATGGTAGTATCTATTATTATGTTGACGGAGGTTTTGATCATGTTGTACAAAATGTTTAGCAGTTCATTACGTTCTGTCTTAGTGTTTAATCTTTAAGTTGTAAGGAGCGTTTTCATGGCAGAACGTGAAGTAGGAACAGTAAAGTGGTTTAACGCGGACAAGGGTTTTGGCTTTATCACCCGCGAAAATCAAACCGATGTGTTTGTCCATCACAACGCCATTTCCGGCGAAGGGTACAAAACCCTTGATGAAGGACAGAAAGTCGAATTCGAAATCAGCGAAACAGAAAAAGGACTGCAGGCGCGCGACGTAACTGTCGTTAGCTAAGCAGATATATGCATGACTCTATGTCCGGACTCAGCGCTGTGACGGCTCTGTAACGGCATAGATTTGATGCGATAAGTTTGGGCGGTCTCCTTAGATGAGGCCGCCCTTTTTTTGTGCCCTGATATTCAGTCTGGGTTATAAGGGGGTAAGAGAATGTGGGCAAATATGATGAATGAACCTTTTCTCTATTAACTCTGAAATAGGACCTGACGTGATTCTCAAACAAATATTTGAACCCAAACTTGCGCAATACTCATATTTGTTCGGATGCCGGAAGACAGGCGAGGCCCTGATAATCGACCCCCAGCGTGATATCCAGCGTTACAGAGATATAGCTGAAGACAATAATCTGCGTATTACCGCTGCGACAGAAACCCACATCCACGCTGACTACCTTTCCGGGTTGCGTGAGTTCGCCGAGTCAGGTGTCAAGGTCTTTGCCTCAGACGAAGGTGACGCTGACTGGAAATATGAATGGCTCACGGGGAGTGACTATGACTACACATTGCTCAAGGACGGCGACAAAATCCCTGTCGGGGAACTTACCGTTGATGTTCTGCACACACCGGGCCACACACCGGAACATATTGTTTTCGCGATTCCCGCCAAAAAAGGAGGCGACAATTCTTCCGCAGGTGTCCTGACCGGTGACTTCGTTTTTGTTGGTGATGTCGGGCGGCCGGATTTGCTGGAAACCGCCGCCGGTGTCGTCGGCTCTATGGAAGTCGGCGCCAAACAGATGTTTGATTCTTTGCAACGATTCAAGTCCTTCCCCGAACATTGGAGCGTCTGGCCCGGTCATGGAGCCGGTAGCGCCTGCGGCAAAGCGCTTGGGGCGGCGCCGACTTCGACTGTGAAAGACGAAATGAAGGGAAATGCGGCCTTGTTGGTTTCCGATGATTTGCAGAGATTCACAGATTACATTCTGTCAGACCAGCCGGAACCACCGATGTATTTCGCGCGCATGAAACGTGACAACCGGCAGGGACCGCGCGTACTGGGGAACATTACGCGACCTCAACAGCTATCTATTGGTGATCTTGAAAAAGCGCCGCTGAAGAACAATCATGTTCTGCTCGATACCAGATCCTGGCCGGAGTTTCGCGAGGGGCACGTCAAAGGCGCGTTGTTTACACCATTCAATAACTCGTTCAACACCGTTGCCGGGTGCTATGTCACTGAGACAGACTCAATGATTCTGCTGATAGAAGAATCTGACCTCGATGATGCGGTGGTGGACTTGATACGCATCGGTCTCGACGATATCGTCGGATTTGTCACACCACAGCAACTTGCAGATTCGGACATTCCGCTTGTACAGACGCAGGAAATCACTATCGCGGAATATGAATCTCTCCGTCAGGACACTGAAACATTCTCACTCGATGTGCGACGCGCCGGAGAATTAAGGAATGTCGGGAGAATCCCCGAGACGTATAACATTGCCCACACGCGCTTGTTGGACAGAATCAACGAGTTGCCAAAAGACAAAACATTGCTCGTCAATTGTCGCTCCGGTGAGCGCTCCACCTACGCCTGTGCGGCGCTCGAGAGACATGGTTTTGAAGCTGTAAATGTCGCCGGTGGATATCTGGCCTGGCTTGAGAGAGTTTCCACCGGAAAGCAGACCGCGACATAGCCGGAACGTCTGCAAGTTCTGATGCCGTTCATGCGCGGGCGCTAAACTGTCACGCTGAACAGTCACACTAAACAGTGAATTGTGCGACAATTTCCTGAAGCTTTTCCGCCTGTCGGCTGAGATCCTCCGCGGCCTGCGCGGACATCTCCGTGCCCCCGGCGGTTTCCGCCACAAGGCGGGAAATCTGACCGACACGATTGGAGATTTCCTCCGAAGCGGCGGATTGCTCCTCACTCGCAGTGGCTATTTGCTGAATCATATCCATTACCTGCTGTGAGGCCGTGGCAATTTCCTGCAGGCTGACTCCCGCCTTTTCCGCCAGTTCGCGGCCATGTTCGACTTCACTCAATCCTGCGTCCATCAGTTGTGAAGATTTGCCGGTATCTTCCTGAATTGCCTTGATCATTTCAAAAATATCCTGCGTGGCGTTTCCTGTGCGGTCGGCCAGTTTACGAACTTCGTCAGCCACAACCGCAAATCCGCGCCCCTGCTCTCCTGCTCTTGCGGCTTCAATAGCGGCATTCAGCGCCAGAAGATTTGTCTGATCGGCAATTCCGTCGATGACATCAATCACATCGCCGATTTTCTGTGACGAAGCTGTGAGCTTATTAACTGATTCCGCAGAATCCTGCATAACAGTGGAAATTGAGCCCATTCCTTTCGCAGTTTCATCCACTATCGAACTGCCGGAAGACGCGGTTTCTGCGGCCTGGCGCGACGCCGCCGAAGCGTTTTCGGCATTTCGCGCCGACTCAGAGATAGTCGCCGTCATTTGCTCAACCGCTGTTGATATTTGCGTAACTTCACTGGCCTGGTTTTCCGATGTGTGCGAGATCTGCTCCGCCGAGGAAGCAATCTCTGTTGCCGCAGAAGCCAGTTCTGTGATGAGCGACTCCAACGTTGTGACCGTCTTATGCAGGTTGCGGCGCATCGTATTTGCGGAATTGACCAACGCCGCCTTTGATTGAAGTGTGCCGGTGATTGCTCGAGACAGTTCTCCGATTTCGTCTCTTGAATCATCATTGTGCGTTTCAATCTGAGACTCGGCCACTTCATGTGTCAGGTCATTACGCGCAATCGCGTCCATCATCGTGACGAACTCCTTGAACTCGTCAGTCATTTTGCTTGTTTGCTCGACGGTATTGCGCAAAGCCACGGTAATTCTGCGGATAATGAAGAATGTCAGTAGAACGGTCACAAGCACAGAGAGGCTCAATACAACGACTGTCAGCATCAGCGTATGAGTGGCTTGCTGCTTTTTCTCCTGAGCAGCCGCAATGAGATCGGATGCGATTTTGTCTTCAACGTCTTTGAGGAGATTGATTTTGGCAGTTATAGTCTTGAACCACTTAGTTGCATCAATACCAAAATTTCCGCTCGTTGATTTCTTGTCCGCAATATCCCGCATATGTTGCACCTGTTCCACAGCCGGGTCCTTTAACGTCGAAAGGTAGTATTGACCTTCCTCTTCCGTCGCCCTGGGAAGGAACTCCCGGAAGTACGTGTCCTGCTCAGTAACAAGTGACACGAATTTCTTGTACATGCCCGGGCCAAATCTGTCAGATGCGAATGTATTTGCCAGAACAGCGCGTTCAATTCCGCAGCGCTCTTTACCCTGCATAAATGCGACATAGGCAAGCGCGCGCCAGGTTATATCAACATCTTTGCTCACTTGAGCCATTTCACCGACGGCTGTCAATAGCGCCGTATTAATACTGGTGAAATATGCAATCGCTTCTTTCGTGGCGACATTCCGGGAGCTGACTTTACGACGCATAGAGCTCAGGTCAGCCAGGATTCTGTCCGCCTCATTCGTAGCGCGCACGAACTTTTGCGGAAGCGCGGATGTCTCCAAACCTTTTTCTGCAGCTTGAAGTTCGTCAAGGCGGCCATCGACAAGCTTGCGCTGACCGGGAATCTCTGAACTGAATTTCTTACCCTTGCTGCCGAGGAAACCCGCGGTCATGCCACGTTCTTTTTGTATTTCATGAACAAGGGAGCCGGCCTTGGTAGCCCATGTCGATAGCTGCTGGATAGTTGACATTTCATCAGATGCATGCTTGTTGAGCCGGTATTCTCCGACTGCAAAATAGAGAGCGACCGCCAGCGGCAGAAGCGCAATAATCAATAGCTTATCTCTGATGCGTAGGTTGTTCAACGCTTTCATCATTCTTCCTCTTCTTTCAATTCAGATTTTTCAATTCAAATTCTTCAGCTCAGATAGTGGCGCTATCTATTTACTACGGATCTAAGCTTTACCGACCGGAGCCCGACGATATCCCAGCATATTCCATAGAGCATGACCTGCAATTCAATTATCTGTCCAAGCCCTGTCTACTTGCTATTTCCTGTAAGTATCGACCAGACTTGCGAGAAATCACACGATTCTCCACGTACAAGTTTTGAACACTTATTGAGGATGCTTGTTGAAATAGGTGTTCCGTTGTGAATCTGCACAGCGGACGCAGGGAGCGCAGCGGGCATGGAGGATATGGCGGGCATAGCGGCAAGCTTCCTCCGGGAGCGCGTCGGTTCAAACATGGCCATTGATATTGCAATTGATACTGAAGTTCGAATTGAGACTTGACTCACTTGGGATAAAGTGTGTATAGATAAGCGGTTGAATTGTTGAGTAAGAACTAACTCCGGAAATAAGGATATGACAGATGATATTTTCACCAACTAGTCAATACGCCCTCAGGGCGCTAATCTATCTTGCGACACACGAGGACTCAGGACCTGTTCTGGGGAGAACGATTGCCGAATCAGAAAAAATCCCCAAACAATTCCTCTCCAAAATTCTGCATAACCTGCGCAACAAAGGACTTATCCGTTCGACCATGGGTCCCGGAGGCGGCTACCAGCTCGCCAAACCGGCGGGGCAGGTCACCGTTCTGCAAGTTGTCACGGCGGTCGAAGGGCCGCTGAACCTTGAGGACACGTGTATTCTGGGGCTGGACAAATGCAATGACAAGGAACATTGCGCATTGCACGATCAATGGAAGACCTTCAAGGA
This sequence comes from uncultured Ignavibacteriales bacterium, assembly GCA_964516945.1. Classification (GTDB taxonomy): domain Bacteria; phylum Zixibacteria; class MSB-5A5; order GN15; family JACZUZ01; genus JAJRPJ01. The sequence goes on along the minus strand of CAZFAL010000062.1, from coordinate 5,261 downwards.
GAAATTCATCTCAAAAATTACGATGATGACACTTGATGAGGCCGGATTGGTTCTGATTCGCAAGCGTAAGGGTGGGACCAAAAAGCGCAGAAAATAAGTCATAGCGCAGCGTTATGGCGCAGGCGGAGCGCTGTATTTGAAAGCCCCCGGGAAATTACTGTCGGTTTCTTTTTTCTTCGCCGTTTTGGATTCTATCCTGATTTCAAAAACGCAAATCTCCAGTATCTCTTTGACGGTAATCGGGCGATAGTCTGATCCTGCATGTAAATGCGGGAAGTATTTCTTAATGAGTAAACTCATCTTATCAACGGCTTTTTTCATGTCTGTCAAAATTCCGGCCGTGCCGTAGACAATCACACTGGCGTATTCCACACTCATCTCACGCGCAGTTTTTGCCGGCAACAGTCTGCCCATCGTCGCCGCTGTGAAACAAACACGATTATTTTCTTCAATAGCGCTTCGCAAATGGCCGTTGTGAGCAGTGTGCATATAAATCGCATTCTCTTTGTCATCATAGTAGAATGTATTATGTGTCACAAACGGTTGCAGCCCAATAGCTGTCGCCAGAGTTCCGAAAGGAGCGGTAATCAGGAAGTCATCAATCCAGGAGTCATCTGTTACTTCTCTGTCTTTGCGACGCATGCACGGTGGGATGGCGCTATCTTTCTTATCCACCTTATCTGTCGTTGTCATATTAAGACTTCCCTCCACATCACACGCTAATCACTTCCTGCCGGAGCAAGGGCTTCTTTGGCGTCTGCATGTTCCTCAGTGGTTTTCTTCGCGCTGACTATAATTGCTACCGCTGTCACTATCACCAGTGAGCAACCGAATGTCCAGAGTGCAAACGGCTCGGCGGCAAACACTGTCCCCAGAACAAGCGCCAGAACCGGGTTAACATAGGCATAGGTGGCTACCTTAGCCGGCGTTGAAGCTTTCAGCAGCCAGAGATACACACCGAAGGCAAACGAGCCGATTGTTGTCAAATAGACAAACGCTATCAGCGATTTTGTTGTAATTTGCGCCGGGTCAAAGTTCGCCAGCTCCCCGCTGAGTCCCGAGATAACCAGCAACGCTGCGCCACCGATAAGCATCTGCATGCCGACTCCAAGGATTTGCGACTTCGGCGCCGTAGCATGACGGGAATAAATCGAGCCGGTGGCCCAGGACATCGTCGCAAAGACAAGTACCGCAGCTCCGAGCGGATCAATGTCGCGCTCAGAGGAGATATTCAGCGGATTTATCAGAAACAGCATGCCAATAAATCCCAGCGCCAGCCCGAGCATCACAATTCCCCCGGGCTTTTTGCCACCCGGACGAATCCAGTCGGCCAGCACAATCCATAATGGCACAACCGCTATCATCAGCGCTGTCAAACCCGACGGCACAACTTGCTCAGCCCAACTGACACCGCCGTTGCCGCCAACTATCAAACCCAGGCCAATCAACCCCATTGGTAGCCAGTGCTTTTTCTGCGGATTTTCCGCGCCGCGTAACTTTGCCCAGCCATAAAACAGCATACCGCCGAGAAGAAACCGCAATCCGGCCATCATAAACGGCGGAATAGTCTCAACGACAAACCGAATTGCCAGATATGTAGAGCTCCACACCAAATAGATAGTGAGAAATCCGAGAATAATCTGCGCTTTTGTCGCCTTTGTTGCGGTCATCTGATATTCCGTTTGAGTAGCGCTATGCGCTCTGTCGCCGGTTCGCTTTTGTGGCGCATTCAGTCAAGGGAATTGCGCAGGTTTCTTTGAACGATTGCATGACAATCGTTGTTCGCGTCGATGTCACCGATTCAATCGCGCCAATTTTGTCACGCAGTATCAAACTCAGTGATTCAGTGTCTTTGGTGCGCACTTTGACTAAATAGCAGTCTTCACCGGCGACATTATACACCTCCAGCGCTTCGGGAATCTGCGCCAGCTCGGTTCCGGCGTCGCCGGTCCCCGGAAGTTCATCAGTCCGGACATGAATAAAAGCCACGAGGCCATAACCCAACGCTCCACTGTCAAGGCGCGCCTCAATCTTGCGAATCAGCCCACGATCGTTAAGCTTTTTCAGCCGCTCGGAAGTCGCCGACGGAGCCAGGTTTACCCGCGCGGCAATTTCCTTATTGGACATCCGGCCGTCTTCCTGCAGGGCCAGCAAAATCTGTAAATCTGTTTTGTCTATCATGTCTATCTGTTTCTCAAGTCCTCAAGTAATGCTCCGCCAAAGCCAGTATAGTATTATATGCCGATAATATCAAGGAAATCAGCATAAAATAATACATATATCTATATATTACGAATATAATGTGGCATAATAGCATTATATACGTAATAAAGTTGTTTAACTGCGGCGCTTCGGCGGCAGAATATCCTTGCCGGAAGACGGCTCAGGACTATATTGACTACCGGGGCATAGAGTTACCTCGATTCTGACATTTCAACCTTTTAACCGCATGGCGCCTTGCGCCAAAAATAATTATGAAAACTAAATCTACTATTTATGCCTCGTTCGCAGCGCTGCTGATTTGCGCTTTTGCGCTGGTCGGCCCCCGGGCCTCGGCCGCTGAAAAGCCTGAGACCTGGCAGTTAGCGCTTGAATACAATACAACTTCATTACACGCTCTTGATGCGTCAATCTGCGAGAGCGCAGTCAAGAGAATTGTCACGCCCGGAGTGGCAGGTTCACCGGTCAGAATCGCCTATGATGTCGAATGGCTCAATGAGTCCGGGGCTGTCATCTATGCAACACAAACCGAGCTTCCACTTGGGACCATCACGACGCTAACTGATAATGAGCCCTGTTTGCGCAGAATCTCTGAATCCGGTTTTCTGACACTGCGCCTTGCCGGACCGGGGCTCAATTCGAATCCCAAATCAATCCGACTGACCCGCTCGGCATCCACACGCGCAACCGGCTTCAGTGAAGCCCTGCCGAATCTATTCTCGCAACAAGCGCTCCTCGTGCCAATTGAACGAATCAGCGTCGGCGCCACTCCTCCCGAAGGACCGGTTTCATCTCTGAAGGTGCGCGATGTGGGACCTGACCAAAACCGTCTCGTCTTTGTTTTTCTCGGCGACGGCTACACAGCGGCGAACCTGGCCAATGGTGACTTCGACGCGGATGTCCAGACTGTTATTGCCGCCTTTGTCGGTAGCCCGCCCTGGGATGTACTCTTTGATGCCGTCAACATCTATCAGATCAGTGTTGAGAGTGTTGAGGAAGGAGCAGACAATGACCCACAGGGAACATTCGTCAACACATATTTCAACTCGACATACTGGACCGGTGGCACCGAGCGCGCTTTGACCATTGACGGAACCGGTTATAGTCGCGCAGTGGCCGCCGCAAATTCGTTTGTCGGTGTCGGGATGTGGGACGAGCTGGTGATGCTGGTCAATTCTACAAAATACGGCGGCACGGGCGGGCAAATATCTGTCATTTCCATGCACTCCGCGGCGCCGGAGGTCCTGCTGCACGAAATCGGCCACACCTTCGCCGGCCTGGCCGATGAATATGACTATGGTGGCACAGCGCCGCCGACATGGACCGGAGAGCCGAATGTTGACTTGAGCTTCAATCCTCCGAAATGGGACGCATGGATACTGCCGTCAACTCCGTTGCCAACCCCGGAGATAGGATATGACACAGTAGTTGGCGCATTCGAGGGAGCCAAGTATTATCCCACCGGCTCATATCGACCTTGGAATGTCTGTAAAATGAATGCGCTGGGTTACGGATTCGACCCAATCTGTCAGGAGGCGCATGTCATCGAGATGACAAATCGCATCAGTCTCCTCGACGACTTTACGTCAAATACACCGACATATCTTATTGACACCAGCGGCATGACTTTCTCCACCACACCCGCGCCACTCAACGGGCTGACATATCAATGGAAAGTCAATGGACGAATCCCAAGTTGCGGCAATGAGCCAACATTCGCAATCAGCGGCGCCGAACTACCGGACTACACAAACACCGTCCAACTTGATGTAACCTTCCAGACCCCCAAAGTGCGTCAGGACACGCTCGTGGAAACATTCTCCTGGACAGCGGTGATGGACTGCAACGGCAATGGTATCAATGACAGTCTCGATATTCTCGCCGGTGAGCCGGACGCCAATGGCAACGGCATTATCGACGCCTGCGAGTTCGCCGGTTGTTGTGTCACACCCGGTGACGCTGACGGCTCCGGCTCCAGCAACATCGGCGATGTCACCTATCTGATTGCCCACATCTTTGGTGGCGGACCGCCGCCGGTTTGCCCTGATGAAGGTGATCCGGATATGTCCGGCTCGGTTAATATCGCTGATGTGACATTTTTGATTGACAGAATCTTCTCCGGCGGCCCCGCTCCCGGATGTCTGTCGCAGAACGTCGGCGGCGCCGACTGGACTGCCCTGCCGTGCCTGATGCCGCAGGCCATTTATGCCATCTATGGTCTGGCCGATGATGACATCTACGCAGTCGGCAACAACGGTTTGATATTACACTACGACGGTTTCGGCTGGAGTCAGCAACCCGGCGGCGCCGGAAATCAACTTGTCGCTGTCTGGGGAACTGCGTCTGATAATGTCTATGCGCTCGGATTCTCCGACGGTGTCATCCTGCATTACAACGGCGCCGACTGGGTATCCGAACCGAATGCGTCATCGTCGAATCTCTTCAGTATTTGGGGATCAGGTCCGAATGACATCTTTGTTTCCGGCTTCAACATGGTTGAACACTATGACGGCGCAAGCTGGTCAGTGTCACATAGCGAATCATTCGCCTTCCTCACCGGTGTCTGGGGTTCCGGCGCGACTGATGTCTATGTCGTGGGCTTCGGCGGTAAGATGTTACACTATGACGGCGTCTGGACAACCTTGCCGACTGTCACAGCAAATGATTTGAACGCCGTCTGGGGCTCCGGCCCGAATGATATCTTTGCTGTCGGCGCAAATGGAACGATATTGCATTCATCCGGCGGCGCCTGGAGTTCCATGACCAGCGGTGTCACAGACAATCTTAATTGTATCTGGGGTAGCGGATCAACCAATGTCTATGCCGCCGGTGACAATGGCGTCATCATCCACTACAACGGCTCAGCCTGGGAAACCATGACCGGCTCAACCTTCGCCAACCTGAAAGGCATCTGGGGCGCAGGCGCAACCGCGCACATAGTAGGCGCAACCGGCGTAATCCTGCAACTCGGCAATTGAGAACAAACTTAGTAGGTCGAAACCCTTGATATTATGAAAGGGCCGAGCCTCGCGTTATGTTGG
>CAZFAL010000061.1:0-16082 GCA_964516945.1 uncultured Ignavibacteriales bacterium | reverse complement strand
GCGCGCCAGAGCGATACGGTTCAGGGCTTTCTCCAAAGCATGATGCGACCGGTCTTTGTCTACATTCTCATTCTTGAACAGCCCTGCGATTCTATCCTGAGCGCGTTTGAGCGCGGCCTCTGCCCGTTCAATATCAATTTCGCCGATACGCTCAATTGACTCGGCCAGAATTGTGGCTTTGTTGTCTGAAACCTCGAGGAAACCGCCGCCGACAGCGAAATGCGTTTCCTGCTGATTCTTATCCTTGATACTCAGCAGACCCGGCTGCAGAGACGTAATCAGTGGCGCATGATGAGCCAGAATTCCGAGATAGCCGTCAGAGCCCGGAGCGACTATTCCGCTGATTTCGTCTTCAAAGTACACGGCTATCGGTGTAACAACTGACAGAGTAAACATTGCCTATTTCCCTTTTCGCCTGCGAAACTGCTACGCGGCCTTGCTTTCTCCACCGGCGGCTTCAAAGGCGGCGACAACTTCGTCGAGTCCACCGACCATATAGAAGTATTGCTCAGGGATGTGATCATATTTGCCGTCAATCACTTCTGCGAAGTCACGCACCGTGTCTTCAAGCTTGACATACTTTCCTGCCTTACCGGTGAACTGCTCAGCCACGAAGAACGGCTGGGACATGAAGCGTTGAATCTTACGCGCCCGGTTGACAACCGCCCGGTCTTCCTCGGAGAGCTCGTCAATACCGAGAATCGCGATGATGTCCTGCAAATCCTTGTAACGTTGCAGAATTGTCTGCACGCCGCGGGCGACACGATAATGCTCTTCACCGACAATCAGCGGGTCGAGAATTCGTGATGTTGAATCCAGCGGATCGACTGCCGGATAAATACCGAGCTCGGCAATTTGACGCGACAACACGGTTGTGGCATTCAAATGCGAGAACGCGGTCGCCGGCGCCGGGTCAGTCAGGTCATCAGCCGGGACATAAATCGCCTGCACTGAAGTGATTGAACCGGACTTGGTTGAAGTGATACGCTCCTGCAAACTACCCATTTCTGTGCCGAGTGTCGGCTGATAGCCCACTGCTGACGGCATACGTCCAAGAAGCGCCGAGACCTCAGAACCGGCCTGCACAAAACGGAAGATATTATCAATAAAGAGGAGCACGTCCTGGTTTTCTTCATCACGGAAATACTCCGCCATGGTCAAACCGGAGAGCGCCACACGCAAACGGGCGCCGGGCGGCTCGTTCATCTGGCCAAAAACCAGAGCGGTCTTTTCAATAACGCCGGACTCCGTCATTTCCAGCCAGAGATCATTTCCTTCACGGGTGCGTTCGCCGACACCACAGAAGACAGAATAGCCACCATGCTCGGTGGCGATATTACGAATCAATTCCTGAATGATAACGGTTTTGCCGACACCGGCTCCACCGAAGAGACCGACTTTGCCGCCTTTGGCATAGGGCTCAAGCAGGTCAATAACTTTGATACCCGTTTCGAGAATCGCTGTCTGAGTGTCCTGATCAACAAACTTCGGGGCCTCACGATGAATCGGACGCATCGGGCAATCAGCCGGAATTGTGACACCGGTGTCAAGCGGCTTGCCCAGCAGGTTAAAAATCCTGCCAAGCGAATAGTTCCCAACCGGAACCCTAATCGGACCGCCGGTGTCAACGGCTTCCATCCCGCGCACAAGACCGTCAGTTGAGGACAGCGCCACACAACGCACAACATTGTCACCGACATGAATCGCCACCTCGACAACAAGGTCAATGCCTTTGGATTCGTCTTTGATTGTAATAGCGTTCAGAATACTCGGCAATGAATCCGAATGGAATTCACAGTCCACAGTCGGTCCGATTACCTGTACAATCTTACCAACGTTATCTTTTCCAGTATTATCGGCCATTGATGACACCCTTACTCTTTTCTAATCTTGTCTACTGTTATGCTCTTACGCATTCAGCGCTTCGGCGCCGGAGACAATCTCCAGCAACTCTTTGGTAATCTGCGCCTGTCGCGCTTTATTGTAGTTCAACGTCAATTCATCAATCATATCACCGGCGGCTTTCGTCGCGGTGTTCATTGCAATCATTCTGGCGCTATGCTCACTGGCGAATGAATCCAGCAGGGCAGTCAGCATCTGTGTCAACGCATAACTTGGCAGCAGGCTGGCGTAGATTTTCTCCGGACTTGGCTCAAAGATATACTCTTTGCGTGTTCCGGGATTTGTCACGACAGCGGAGTCCGACCCTGCGCTTGCAGCCGGATTATCAACGGGCAAATACGCCTGATTGGTGACGATATTCCTTGCCGTTGAGATGAAACGCGCATAGAGCACATTCACCGCATCGGTTTCACCGTCAATAAAGCGCCTCGTGAGAAATGAGACCAGCGATTTCGCTTTCTCATATTCCATTGCGCCATTCCAATCAACATAGCTGGCGACAATTGGATAGTCGCGATGATTGTAATAATCAAGAGCGCGTTTGCCGACACAAACAAGTTCAACCTCGGAGCGGGAGCGCTGCGCCAGCCATGTATCGGCGGCGCGTAACAAATGTGCGTTGAACGAACCGCATAATCCTCTATCGGAGACAACAACTACAAGTGTGTGTTTTTTCACTTCACGTTGTTCGAAAAACGGATGCGAAATGTCACCACTGGCGCCTTCAGCGAGAGATTCAAGCATCTCATTCATCCGGTCGGCATACGGTCGCGCCTCTGAGACACGTTGTTGCGCCCGACGCAATTTTGCCGCGGCAACCATCTCCATCGCCTTGGTAATCTGGCGGGTGGATTTGACCGACTTAATGCGGTTGCGGATTTCCTTCAGTGTAGCCATACGACAACAGTCAATTCATTATCCGATTCTTTACTCGGAGGCTTTGAATTGTTCCTTAAACTTCGTGATGGCATCTTTCAGCTTAGCGGAGATTTCATCAGTGAGCTGCTTCTCTTTATCAATTGCATGAATCAGATCAGGGAATTTCTCATCAACAAACTTCTGATACTCAACCTCAAACCGACCGAGATCCTCAGTTGGCACATCATCAAGCTGCCCCTCACTGGCGGCCCAGATAATCAGAATCTGAGATGACAGCGTTTGAGGCACATACTGGCCCTGTTTGAGAATCTCTACCATCTTGGCGCCACGGGTCAACTGCTTTTGCGTTCCTTCATCGAGGTCTGAACCAAACTGCGCAAAGGCCGCCAGTTCGCGGTATTGCGCAAGGTCGAGACGCAATGAACCGGCGATTTTTTTCATCGCCTTTGTCTGGGCGCTACCACCCACACGCGAAACCGAAATACCGACATTAATCGCCGGACGAATACCGGAATAGAACAGGTTACCTTCAAGGAAAATTTGTCCGTCGGTGATTGAAATCACGTTAGTCGGGATATACGCTGACACGTCACCGGCCTGCGTTTCAATAATTGGCAGGGCGGTTAATGTGCCTCCGCCTTTTTCATCGGAAAGTTTCGCGGCGCGCTCAAGCAGACGACTATGCAAATAGAACACATCGCCCGGATAGGCCTCACGCCCCGGAGGACGACGAAGCAATAATGACATCTGACGATAGGCCGCGGCCTGTTTGCTGAGATCATCATAGATAATCAGCGCATGTTTACCGTTGTAGAGAAAATCCTCGGCCATCGCGCAACCACTGTACGGCGCCATGTATTGCATCGGCGCCGGATCATCAGCCGAGGCGGAAATCACGGTTGTATATTCCATCGCGCCGACTTCTTCGAGCTTCTGCACAACTTGCGCGACATTGGACTGTTTTTGCCCGACTGCGACATAGAAGCAATACACATCAGTATTTTTCTGGTTGATAATCGCATCAATGGCGATGGCGGTTTTGCCGGTTTGACGGTCACCGATAATCAGCTCGCGTTGTCCGCGGCCAATCGGGATCATTGAGTCAATCGCCTTCAGACCGGTCATCATCGGCTCTTTCACCGGCTGACGCTCAACGACAGACGGAGCGACCGGCTCAAGCGGACGTGTCTTATCAGTAACAATCGGCCCTTTGCCGTCAATCGGCTCACCGAGTCCGTTAACCACACGACCGAGCAGCGCCTCGCCAACCGGGACTTGCGCAACTTTACCGGTGCGTTTGACCGGATCACCTTCTTTGATGGCCGAGTCACTACCAAAAATCGCGGCGCCGACATTGTCGGCCTCAAGGTTCATCACCAGCCCGACTACATCACCGGGGAACGTAATCAACTCTGACATTTGCACATCACGCAAACCCCAGATACGCGCGATACCGTCACCGACTTGTAATACCGTTCCGACCGACTCCATTTCGAGAGTCGTATCGTAGGCCTCAAGCTCTTTCTTTATGATTGACGACACTTCTTCGGGATTCAAACCCATTGCGTCACTCCTTCAAACACTTCTATCTGATTTCGCTCTTCTGACGAAATGCTTCTATTTTACTACGACTTAATTAACTTCCAGCGCCTCGAGACGCTCACGCAATTTGCGCAATTCATTTTCTACTGTGCCATCGATGACTTCATCACGCAAACGCACCCGCACTCCACCGATAACCGAGCTGTCCTGTTTCTCTGACAGCTCTATGGTCTTACCGAGTTTGGCTTGCAGTTTGCTGACCAGCGCTTCACGCTGTTCACCGGAGAGTTGATGCGCAGCTGTCACTTCAGCGGTGATTTGCCCGCGCTCATCGGCGACCAGTTCACGAAACTCCTCTATCATCAAGGGCAGGTATTCCACCCGACGCTTGCGCGCCACCAGCAGGACGAACTCAAGAATACCGCGCTCAAATCCTTCAGTGTCAAACACCTTGCGAATCAGCGCTTCTTTTTTATCATCACCGATTTGCGGAGCCGCGAGATACTCAATCAAAGCTCTGTCGTGGTCTAAGACACTCTGCAAAACAGCCAATTGCTCATCGGCTGAGTCGAGGTAGCCCCTCTCCCGGGCGGAGTCAAAAAGCGCTCGCGCGTATCGTATCGCTACTTCTCTGTCAAGCATCGCTCATCCACAGACACACCGGCATACTACTGCAGTAACTCGCACTAACCGATAGAGTCTCAGGCATTCTCCAGTTCCTCAATAAATCCGGCCACCAGCTCGCGGTCTTTGTCCGCAGTGAGCTTTTCGACAAGAATCTTTTCAGCGGCGCCCATTGTGATTTCGACCATGTCATTCTTCAATTGGACTTTGGCTTTGGCCACTTCGCGCACTGTTTCTTCTTTGGCCCTGCTGATGATTTCTTTGGCTTCGGCCTGCGCATTGGACTTCAATTCATTGGCCACTTTTTGACCTTCATTGACACCCTCAAGAAGTTTTTGCCTGCGTTCAGCGTCAATCTCTTTGAGCTTCTGCTGATACTGCTCTTCCTGTTGGCGAATGTCCTGCTTTTGCAGTTCGATTTCCCGGAAATCATTCGCAATTTTTTCATTTCGCTCCTCAACCATCCCCATGACCGGTCCCCAGGCGTACTTTTTCAGTAACCAGACGACAATAAGGAAGCCGAGCGCGTGTGTAACTATTTGTTGCCAGACTATATTCATTTGCAATCCGTTTTTTAGCTATTCACTCTTAGCTATGCCGGTAATCGCCGCACAGGAGTAATCACGCCGGAGACAACTACCACAAAATCTGCGCATCAGCCGCCGATTTTGCCCTGCAAAATGAAGAATACAACCAGCGCATAAATGGTCAGCGCTTCAATCAACGCGGCGCCAATGATCATGCTTGTTTGAATCTTGCCATGCGCTTCCGGCTGGCGACCCATTGCTTCCATCGCCTGTCCGACAGCCCGCCCAAGTCCGATACCCGAACCGATAGCAGCCAGGCCGACGCCAATCGGCAACGCTAACGCTAATGCAGCTTGAAAATCCATCAGTTTCCTCCTTTGCGCCTCACCTGCGAGGCAAACAATTGAATGTTGTTGTGTTACTCTTTTTACTATCTCTTCACTCTTCGACTATCCACTCAGTTTTGACAGCTAAGCTTATCAATGGTCGAAAGAAACTCATCCAGAAACTCTTTGCCTGCATCAGTGTTCCTCATGCGGCAACATCAATGCAAGATATATTGTTGACAGAACAGTGAACACTAACGCCTGAATCGTTGAAAGTAACATGCCTAACGGAATCAGGATTGCATGCAATGGCAAACCTATCGGGATATGCATCGGTTTCATAATACTAATCCCAAGCATGACAAATGCGAAAATCAAGACATCTTCGCCGGTGATATTCCCAAACAAACGAGCCGCAAGTGAAAACGGCTTCGCGAATTCGCCAATGATGTGAATTGGCACCATCAACGGCACCAACACCCAGCCGGTAACATCCCGGGGTTGTCCGGCGAGATGGTCTAACCAGCCGCCGACGCCGAGCTCCTTGAATCCGACATATTGTGAGTACAGAAAGACAAGAATTGCGAGCGAAGCTGTGATATTGAAACTCGTGGACGGCGCTTTCAAAAACGGAACCATCCCCATAAAGTTCATTGTCAGAATGTAAAAGAAGAGAGTGCCAAGGAAAGGCATGAAGCGCTTTGTTTGCTCCCCAAGAATCTGATAGAAAAAGTCATAGAAATACTCTACCAGCATTTCAACACTACCCTGGAAACGGCCGGGAATCAGCTTGCGACCTTTGTATGCTCGTTGGGCGATTATTACCAGAATCAGACCCGCGAGGAAGGCAAAGATCACATTTTCCCAATACTGTATATCAGTGATTGTTGGATTCTCTTTGTGCCCGAAGATTAACGTAATCAGGTTGGGCAGTTCATGAGCGTCTTCGTCCTCATGATGAGCGGCTTTATGCTCCACATCAGCGCCATGCTGAACAGCGCTTTCTTCGACTGCATCCGGCGCGCCATGCTCACCTGAAGCGAACGCTGATTTCTGAGCGCTCAAGACCAACGCAAACACTGCGAACGAAATACAGGCAAGAAACAGCGCCAGATTACGCTTGTTCATCGCGGAGTATGTCTTCTGTGGTTGTCGCATGTTTGTAATAAATCCCTTTGCAAGCGCCGGTTATTCAAAGACACTTTGACGTTTAACTTTGCTTGCTGAGTCATCGAGCTTCAAGAAAGCGCGGGCAACTGTTTTCAGAACTATTACCACAAAGAAAACAGACATCCCCGCCAGCAGATACACCACATCAAACCGCTCAAACGACAACATGAAATACCCGGCAGTGTACAATAGTGGAAATTTGATTAACGCCAGTCCCGCCACATGTAATTTGTCAATCTCACCGGATGTAATCACCGAACGCACTGTGGCGGCGAGAAAATGGATATTAATTAATCCCCACACTCCGGCGGTCAGAAACGCCAGCGCCGGCCATAATCCGACGTACACGAGACAGAACAACGAAGCCAACAAAACCAGCGCGGCAGTCATTCGTAATGCTCTTCTCAGAAATTCTTCTGAAAATGTGTTGGATGTGAGTGAAGTCATTGTCGGATTGGTGCGCTGAAGGGTGAGGTGTTTTTTGGGCGGTGAAATCCGGAGATAATTGATTGATTTTGATTGATAAGGTGTACAGGCGCTCTGCTACACTGTCTACTTCGCTGTTTTCTTAGCTGTCTTTGTCTGACTTGTTCTCTTGGTCTTCGTCACTGTAACGCTTAAGCAATTGTATCATTTCGCGCACAACCGCCACAAACCCCAGAACCACAAATAAGGCAGTCAGCCAGGGTGAACTGTTGAACTGTTTGTCGAGCCACTGACCGATAAACAATCCGATAATCGGCCCGACAGCCAACAGAATCGGAATCATCCCCAGCGAGCCGAGTGAACGCGCCCGCTTTCCCAGCTCAGTCGCAGAATAACGACCGTTTGCCTTACTGTTCCGGGGTTTCCCCGCAGGGCGCTCAACAGACTTGTCCGCCGGATGCGCTCCGGCGCCGGAATCCTCTTCCGGTCCCTCTCCGGCTGAATCTTCCGCCCTATCTCCGAAATCGCCGTTTTCACGACTCTCTGAGTCTTGCTCTGGCGACATCATATTCAATCAGGAGCCCTGATATGGACAGAGCCCGATACGGACAAGGGGTCCGACACGGACACATGGGACCCGACACGGGCTAAACACCCCGACCTGAGGGACACCTCCCCCAAACAGGGGGTCAGTGGGCGAATATATTCGGCCTCTTTGCTATGTCAAGCCATTTCTGTGAGAATGGGCAAACTTTATGGAGCAAGACAACCCGATTTAAGAGTCTCCGTTCAGGCATGTTTTGCCACTTATAACATATCACATTGTACAGCAATATGTTATCACTACAGGCGCCGGTAAAGCTTAATTTGGAGCGGCAATCTCATTTGCGGAGCTCTTGTGTCATATTTCACAATGTCCCATATCCCGATATTGTTGTTTCAGAGGACTATCCACCGGCATGCTAAGTATGAACCGGCACAGAAATCGTCCGATACCAGATATATGCGCTCTCGATATAATAGCCAATACAATAGCATAGTGCAGTGTTTTCTCACTTGCGCCTTAGTTCTCCTGATTTTTTGCCCTGAAACCGGATTGGCGGCGCCAAAGAAACCGCTTTCCGACACCGAGTTTGAGAATATCCTCGAGACGGGTGTCGGCTGGGAAAAGATTTTTGCTCTATCTGACTCACAAATCCGCAAATTAAGCCACTTCCGGGGAGTGACAATCGACGAGGGCTTTATCCGTAGCTATGAAGCCTCCGTGGCGGACAGCGCAAGCGCTGAAGTTCAAGCTGTCTCGCACGAATTGGAGGCCATTCGGGGTTCGCGTGGTGTTTTACCATTATTTGCGCTGGAAAGTATCGGCGAACGGCAGGCCCGGGAGTTGTCAGCATTCTACGGACACACAATCCTCTTATGGAGTGTCAAATCGCTGAACTCGAGGCAGGCGATGGCGTTGGCTCAGTTTCGCGGGGACTGGAATTATGCCGCGCTCGACCTGCGGGGACTCGAATCATTATCCCGGCAAACTGCGGAAGCTCTGGCTCAATTTCGAGGTGATATGCTCAATCTCAATGGATTGACCCGGATTGAAGACTCTGTAGCAACGGCTTTGAGTAAAGCTCAATGCAAAGAGTTGGATTTGAACGGCTTGCAGCGCTTGACACTAAAGCAAGCGATCGCGTTGGGCGCATTTGGCGGCGAGCGAATGACATTGAACGGGCTGAGAGATTTGACTACGCTGCAAGCGCGGGCGCTGGCCGGGTTTTCGGGAGAGAAGTTGTCATTGTCGGGCATCACACTGGCTGACGATGTTGTAATTGCCGGGCTGGCGTCGTTCGACGGCCTGACGCTCGATCTCAGCGGTTTACGCTATCTCAGTGACGGGCAGGCGCAGACTCTCGCTGCGTTTGGCGGCGCTGAATTAAATCTCTCCGGTTTGCAAACCCTCAGCGATCTCCAAGCCCGGGAACTTGGCGAGGCGACTTGCCGGGTATTGCGCCTCGACGGCCTGACCCGAATCTCTGAAACTCAAGCTTCCTCATTGGCAAGGTTTGCCGGTCAGACATTGTCATTGGGCGCATGGGACCAGTTTGATATTCGGCAGATAGAGAGTTTTGCCGGTGATAATTTATATCTGACCGGTCTGACAGAAATGACTCAGAAGACCGTGAACTCGGTCTTGCGCTGTCAGGCGCGGATGGTCTGGCTTGATGCCGGTATTGTTGTCAGTGACAAGAATTTTGCTTTGCTCGCCGAGACAGACTCAGTGGGTCTGGTTCTTTCAAATGTGGAATCGCTTAAGCGCGTTCCGTTACAATTGCTGATGACCTGGAACGGCGGGTTGCAGTTTAACAATGTCACTGAACTGGATGAGCGCTTCCTGCCGGCGCTGGCGGCCTGGAGGGGTAGCGCGTTGCATCTTGACGGACTGCTCGAATTGCAAGCCGGTCAGGCGCAAGCGCTGAGCGCCTTTCATTGTGCGGCATTGAGTGTCAGTGGATTGCGTGCGCTAACAGATAGTGATATCGAGCGCTTGATTGAATACACCGGTCGGCCACTTGATGTCAGTGGCTGGAGTGACGAATCCCGCAGGTTGTATTTCCAAAAGCAATTCACACAACGGAAGTAGCATTACCCCTGTCGGAGATGGTCGGACTCAAGCGCCGAGCCATTTCGCCACCAAGCCGCCGACAACATTGGTAGCCACGATTACGACAGTGGCTATTCCAAGATGCTCGGCAATGACTTTCCAGGCCGGGACCCGCTGACTTGTTGCGAGTTTGACACTCAGGACAGTTAAGACAAGAAAACCCCAAACAATACTGACAACTATCGCCGGAGATAATTCCATCAACAGCATCGGGACCAGAAAACTGAGTGTCATTAGCGCTTTGGACAGGAATGTCGATATAGTCGAGACCCAGATTTCTTTCGGTGTGTGCACATTCTCTGACTCTTCTGAAATATGAATTCCCAGCGCATCGGAAAGCGCATCAGCGATTGCAATTGTCACTATGCCGCCAATGATGACGGACAATGAGTGTGTTCCGGCGTGCAAACCGACTATTAGACCCAGGGTAGTGATGACACCTGAGGTGAGTCCGAACATGACACCGACTGTGAGCGAATGTTTCATGGCGCACTGAAGATGGGAGGTATCGAAGCAGGACGCAAGACCTGAGCCCCCAGATTACCCTTGAGTAACCCCAATGAACATATCAGGAGCGCCGAGCTCCTTCCCTGCTCGACTGTGCGCATTCATCACAACACTGAACGTTTCGCGGGAATCTCAAAGCAGGTTATCTGCGTGATGTATAGCCACCGGTCAGGCCGGTCTTTGAAAAGACAATTTGCCACAGTTGGTTTCGGCGACTGCGGAATGAACCGGCTGCGGAAAGCAGGAAGTATCTCCACATACGGTAGAACCGCTCGTCATACTTGTGTTTCAATGAATCCCAGCTTTTTTCAAAATTCTCATACCAGGCCATCAATGTCTTATCATAGTCGGCGCCAAAATTATGCCAATCTTCCATCACCAGTAAATTCTCGCTGGCCTGTCCCAGTTGTTTGATAGACGGTAACATGCCGTTGGGGAAGATGTATTTTTCAGTCCAGGGATCAGCCGATGTCACCGAACGAATTTCACCGATAGTGTGCAAAAGAAACAGGCCGTCATCAGCGAGGCAACGATTCACGACCTGCATATATTCGCGATAGTTTTTGTAACCCACATGTTCAATCATGCCTACCGAGACAATTCTGTCGAATGTCTCATCCAACTCACGGTAATCCGCCAAACGAAACTCAACAGGCAGGCCCTTGCATTTCTCTTTGCCCATAGCAACCTGCTCTTTGGAAATAGTAAGCCCCACCACAGACACACCATATTTGTCACTGGCGAATCTCCCAAACGCTCCCCAACCGCAACCGATATCGAGGACTCGCATTCCTTCTTTGAGCTCCAGTTTTCTGCAAATCAAATCCAGTTTGTCTATTTGCGCCTGCTCCAGATTGTCAGCTTTGGCCCAATAGCCACAACTGTAATTCATCAACGGGTCCAACATCCTTTCAAAGAGATCATTCCCCAAGTCATAATGCGTCCTGCCGACTATCTTAGCGCGCCTGATATTCTGTCGATTGAAGATAGCTCCCAAAACGATTGGCAGAAGAATAGACCAATCACGTTTCACAGTGTCTTGCAGTCCTCCGCGAAGCAGCTTGGTAATCAAAGTGTCCAGTTCGTCGCAATCCCACCAACCGTCCATGTAGGATTCGCCGATTCCCATTTCCGCGCCGCCGATTACCCGCTTGTAGAACCTTTGGTCATGAACCTGAATGTCCCACGGGTTTGCGCCGTTAATTACAATATCAGTATGGGCCAACAACTTCTTAACCGCTGTTTCCAGTGCGCTTACTTTCATTCAACTCCCACTCCATCCGTGTTGAGAATCGTGTAGTTTACGTTGTACCTTAATCCGCCTTCGGTGTCCATCAACAGACCTCCGGAAAAAATATCTACCCGTATAGTTTATCTAATACTCCCCACTAAGCAAGCTACTTTCGGGTTTGTCTGGTGGTTTGTAAACGTGAGTCGCATGTAAATAACCCTCGTTGTATTGTTCAATCCGGGGCGCCGGCGCATCAGCAACCACGGTGAATATGATTTATGTCCCGAAGTATATGAAAACACTCGCAGGCAACCTTTTGTTAGTGAACCACAAAAACGGAAAACCGAAAATGCCATGATACCTGTGATAGTATCTACAATTCTTCAGAATGCGGAGTGAAGCTGAGGCGCTTCACTGATGAAACAATAAGAATGTCAAAACGTCCAACCGGCGCTGATGCGGTAGCTGTTGTCTAAGCTCTCATGGAACAGGAGCGCAAAGTCGAAGACAAATGAATCAGCGGCAACGCCTGCGCCGACGGTTACATCGCCGACATCGAGTCCGACACGGCCAAAGAGTAAACCCCGATACGCAGTCTCGAAACCATAATGTGTATCGACAGACAAGTCCCCGCTGTCATATTGCGCTGAGGCGCCACGGTTCTCAAAGCGAACATCGCCGGACGCCAGCAGGCGAAATGTGAACTCGTCGAAACTTCTGACATACATGAATCCCGGTGTGACAGTCGGGTTGATAGTTTCTGTGGGACCGTCAGAATAGCTGATAAATCCAGAGGTAATATCCCGCACTGACAACGCCAGCCGCAGATGAGAGTCATGCTGATAGATGACACCGAGATCGACGGAGCCACCATAACCATTGCGCACACCAAGGTCACGATAAATAGGACGCAGTGTGACACCGAAATCGAATCGCCCTGTATGCGCCCCGGCGCTGAGGCCGAGCACAAAGTCGCCATGCGAAACTTCACCGGTGACAACAGCGCGCCCGGAGCCGTCGAGGGCCGTCAGCTTGATTCCGTCACCGCCGAGGTAGTAGCCATAGACACCGACACTACGGATGAAGCCATTTCCTTTGCGCGGCGCCACATAAGCGGCGAATTCCTGATTCAATAGTGAGCCGAATGTTTCGGAGTGCATCGCCGCAAGTGAGCGTTTCGGCAGGAAGTTCATCCCGGCCGGGTTCCAATAGGCGGCTGTGCCGTCAAACGGCCCGGCGGCAACAGCGCCACCAAGCGCCAGGGCGCGGGCGCCGACACCGAGATTGAAGAACTCACCGGCGAATTTTTCGGCGTGAATAGTCTCCGGCGCCAGCGTTGTCAGTGATAGCGTAAACAAGATAGACATCGCTGATAGCAACGAAAACGGAGAAAATGAGTGACATCTGTGGCGGGCAAAGCGGGCGCCTTTGAGATTGTTCCGGTCGGATTCTGAAGTCCGATATGTATGTGGAATTCGGGTATTCATACTGGCTCAGGCCTGCTGAAGTCAATGGCTACTTTTGCTTTGTCCCCGCCTGATACACCCGTGAAACTGAACAGAATTGAAACAGCGGAAGTTTCGTGTTTTCTGACAACAAACACTTCCACTGTCTCCTCAATATATCGGCAAAACAACGCGAATCCTATTCCTGCCCGGGAATTTCTGAGTCGCCTGCCCTGACGTCTTACAAACAACGGTTGAAAAGTTCCACGCCAACAAAAAAACCGGGCAGGCCGAAACTGGCCTGCCCGGTTAGTCATTTCATTCATTGGAAAGAACTGAATAAACAAGTAGAACTCAACCTATATGTCTTTGCTCTTCTTGTCTGACTTTTTGTGTGACTTGCAGAACTTATTGCAAAACGCCTCACGCTCGGCGGATGTCAACTGTGAACAGGCCGATGAGCAACCGGCCGCTGAAGCGGTTGTCGCATTGGCGCCTTTGGTAGCGTGCGGGCAGGTTGCCGAGCCGTTTGCATTGGCGGTCGCGCCCTTCGCTGAACAGGCGGCCTTACTTTTGTCGCCTGAACCGGTTGTTACCGCAACCGCCGGAACGATTTCACCTTTGTAACCAGCGTCGCTGATAACCTTGGTCAAGGCCTCAGGATTCGTCAGTGTCGGATCATAAATAACTTTCGCTGAACCGTCGGCATAGGACACATTCGGCACCATGACTACGCCATCGGCCGCTTCAAACGCGTTGGTCAGGTTGATTTCGCAACCACCACAGGTGAGACCGTCGACTTTGTAAGATGCGACTGAAAATGTGCCATTGGCCAACGGGCAGTTTTTGCTGTCGGCCATCATCATCTTTGCGCCTGATGCGTCAGTTGATGCGGTCGTGGTGGCGTGTGGACATTTCTTGCCGGACATCGAACAGCCAGCTTTGCCTGACATTGATGCCTGAGAGGCTGTGCAGGCGGCTTTGTCTTTGGCTGAGACAGTAGAGTTTTTCGATGCCGGGCAACCGGAACCGCCACATGCGGATGCTGTGGCGCTTGTCAGCGCAAACGCTAACGCAGCTACTGCAAAAACTGAGGTAATTTTTCTAAGAATGTTCGTTTTCAAGGGGGTCTCCTTTGAAGCGGTTAGGGGGTTACGATTCTTCGTCTCTTTTTCTTATTTTTCTTCTTTTCGTTGTCAGTTGCCTGATTTCTTAGACTTATAAATCACCTTTTCAGATCTGACTGGCATTGCTCGACTATTCCGAAAGAATATGTCCGCTACAGAGTGGACAGGAATAGCAACTGTATTCTAATATATACTATCGGCGGAAGTTGTCCAAAGATTTGTTTCTGCGATGCAACCTGCTGTCCAAGTGGCGCTTACAGGCCTTTCTCTGCAGAGTATATCCTCTTCCGATAACTCGCGATGCGCTCTATGAGGGAAAAAACAGCAAAAACCGCCCGTTACTGCATCGCAGTTATGGAGTTAAACGCGCCTGTGGCAGTGAGAGTTCCAGCGAAAACAGTCATTTTGCGGTCGCAACAGGCCTAAAGAGTTAGAACGACCGGCTCAAAGCGAGATTGCCGCTGGTTTCGTTGAATTCATTGGCGGTGGGGTTGTCCGAAGTGAAACGGGTGTGGCTGAGACCGATTGTCAGATTTCCTATGTTTCTGATTGGATAGGAGCTACGGAGATTGAGACGCAGGGAGGTATTCTGGCTGTCATTGGAGACATTTACCGAGGCGCTGTTTGCGAGGCGGTTTCGCAGAGCGCGATGACGCGCCGAGGCGCCGAAGGATTTGGTTGTGCGCCAGCCGCCTGAGCCGCGACGGCTGATAACCGTGTTGATATTGGGAGAGAGTGAGAGCGACCGGCCGAGGCCGAACGCCAGGCGAATGGTTGCTGTATGCGAATCGAATTCTGATTGTTTGCGCAGGAGGTTGGCCTCTTTGGCGGTTTGATACGTATAGTCGATTCCGAAACTGCGGATTATGCCGCGACGGAATGAAATGGTGTGGGCATTGCGGACTATCCAGTTATAGTTGTCTACTGACGCGAGCGAGTCTGTTGAGTTATTGTCCAGCCGCACCAGACCGACACTGGTGGTGATATTCCAGCGCGATGTCGGACGGTTGACCAGCGCCAGAGTGAAGCGATTGCGTTTGGTGGTGAAGCGTTTCTGGTCAATGAGATTGTCTTCCTGTAACGCGGCATTGAAACGCACCTGCGTGGCGCGAGAACGATAATTGGCGCCGAAACGCACCTGCCGATAATCCACCGGCAATGACGCGACCGCAAGAGAGACATAGCCCGGGCCAAGATAGCTGTAGCCGACATTGAGTGTCACTTGCTTGCCGGCGCGGAGCTGGACATCGGTGATATAGCTGTAGTCAAATGATGTGCTGACAGTCGGAGTCAGGAGGTTATCGATCGCGCCGGGGACCTCGTCGGCGTTGAGCGCCGGGGAGCGTCTGTCACGGGTATTGGCGCTTCCTGCGAGCTCGCCTTTCCAGGTGACTTTCCCGCCGAGCGCCGAGACATTGAAGACAGTCGCCAGCACAAGGTTTTCCTGCGGGGTGACCGCCTGCGGATTCAAGGTTGTATCGGTGGTAGTGTCATTGACAACCGCCGAGTCGCCGATTGGCGCCGGAGGTGGATCATTAAGAGAGGCAAGCTGGTCACGGGCATTCAGCGCGATGAATGTAATCTGTGTGCCTGTGCGCGAGCCAAACCCGAGCGAGGCGCCGTAGATGCGGCGTTCAAAGGAGCGATTGTTGTCTGTCGTGGCAACAGCGCGATTGGTGACACCACCGACGGCCTTGAGTGTTACAGCCTTTGGAAACAG
>CAZFAL010000060.1:0-16146 GCA_964516945.1 uncultured Ignavibacteriales bacterium | reverse complement strand
AAACGCTGTGACAAACTCCGGAATATCGGCCTTGCGTTCGGCCAATGACGGAATCGGTATTGGAAAAACATTCAACCGGAAAAACAAATCCTCGCGGAAATTCCCCTTACGGATTTCCTCCTGCAAGTCACGATTTGTGGCAGTGATAACCCGCACATTGCAGGTGATATCCTCCCCGGCGCCGACACGGGAAAACTTGCGCTCCTCAAGCACACGCAACAGCTTTGTCTGCAACGCCGGTGAGGTCTCACCGATTTCATCCAGAAACAATGTGCCGCCGTCGGCCAGCTCAAAACGCCCGCGTTTGAGGTCGGTCGCGCCGGTGAATGCGCCTTTGACATGGCCGAACAATTCGGATTCAAGCAGGTTCTCCGCCAGCGCGGCGCAATTAACCGCCACAAACGGTTTGTTTGCGCGTTTGGAAAGCGCATGAATCATCTGCGCGGCGACTTCTTTACCGGCGCCGGAGGGGCCGGTCAACAGCGCTGTTGCATCGGTTGGCGCGACTTTGCGGATCAACTCATTCATTTGTTTTGCGGCAGTGGCTGACCCGAAGACAATGTCATGTGTCAGAATCTGGAACTCCTCCTGCGTATCGTCAGGAGCGTCCTTCTTTGCGCGCGCCACACGGGTATACTCACTAACCTGCAATGCCAACGCCACCAGTTCGTCATTTTTAAACGGCTTTTCAATGTATTTGGCGACACCGAGTTGTCCGGCGCTGACTGCCGAGTCAAGACTGGCATGAGCGGTGATAATGATTGCGCCGATGTCACCATTGAGTTCGGACTCACGCGCGGCCTTGAGCACATCGAGTCCGCTTTTCTCCGGCATCGATAAATCAGTGATAAGCACATCAAAGCGCTCTTTGGCCAGCAATTCAATCGCTTCAACCGAGCTGTTGGTGGCGGTCACATCAAAGTCGGCGTCACTAAGTTCGCCGTCGAGAATCACTGTCACATGCGGCTCGTCATCGACAAGCAACGCTTTGGGTGTGTAAAAAGAATCCATGGCCTTAGAATACCTTTTGGCGCTCTGAGTCGGTTGTGTGAGGTGCGCCGTCTGAATGTTTGCTCAGCGGTAATGTGACAGTGAAACGTGTCGGGCCGCCGGAGGATGAAACAACTGTGATTGTCCCTTTCATCCGCTCCACGAGTTGTTTGCACAAATACAATCCCAACCCTGAGCCATGTTGTTTGGTCGTGTAAAACGGCTCAAACAGTCGTTTTTGCAATTTCTCCGGTATGCCCATTCCGTTGTCCTGTACATGAATCAGTACGGCGTCATTCTCAAGCGCCACGCTGAAACGCAATTCCGCTTGTGCGGTGTCTGTTCTGTCCTGCGCCAGCGCCTGTTTGGCGGCGTCGGCTCCATTGAGAATAAGATTCATCACGACTTGCCGCAAGGCCGCAGTGTCAACGAGGATAGAGCCGCCCGATGAGGCGCCTGTCGCAGGGGGAATGATAGTCGTCAACTCGACTCCGTCCTTTTCCATCCGGGGCCGGAGCTGGCCGGACATTTCGCGCAGGTCTGTCAGGACAGTTTCAATGGCTGTGAAGTTGAGCGTGATTCTGTCCGGTGAACGGGCAAAGTCCAAATAGCCCCGCACAATTTTATCCAGCCGGTCGACTTCGTCTATCAGAAAGCCGGCTTCCTTCATTTCGGTTTTCTTCTGAATCCGCTCGGCGGCGCTACGCAGGATTGCCAGCGGGTTTTTGATTTCATGCGAGACCACCGCGACCATCCGCCCGAGATTCATCTCTGATTCAGCGCGCAAAACCGAGCGCTCGGCCTTGGTGAGTCGACGTTGAATCGCCAGAAACAATCCAGCAAAAATAATCGCGGCGATAACGCTGGCAAATGAGGACAGCAATAAGTTCTTACGCAGGCGGCGCAATGTCGCTGTATAGTTGACATCCGCCTCGACACCCAGCGCCGCGACAACCGAGCCGCTTGTGTCATAGAGCGGCGCAAATGCGGTTTTGAGAATCAGATTGCCGACTTTGTAGCCATGTGTCACCACCGACGCCAGCGAGCCGTCCTGCAAGTCAGCGTGAAACACCGAATCCAGCGCGTCGCCGTTTAAGTCCGCAAGCAAGTAAAACGAATCTGATTCAAGCTGTGAGCTGATAACCACACGGAAATCCTGATCGACAACAAACACCTCCGAAACAGAGTCAGCCGTCGTCAGACGGTCAATATAATCCAGCGTCTTTAAGTAGACATCGACATCACCGGCCAGCAAATCGCCGACTTCCTCCTCGGTCAGCAAGGCCGAACCGGAAATCGCCAGTGAGTTCAGGCGCGCATCGAGTTGCGCGGCGAATTGCGCCTTGGTTTTGCCATAGTAGAGCCACCAGAAGATATTCACCGCCACAGTCAGCAGAACAGCGAAAATGACAATCAAAACCTGACGGCCGACTCCGGATGGCGCTGGTTTTTTAGGCGTGGTTTGTGGCATGGCTTGCGGCATGGTTTATGATATGTCCCGTAGGTCGGGTTCCGAAAGCGCTTCAGCGCGAGAGAAACCCGACATGCCTGCTGGATGTGAACATGTTGGGTTTCTCCGTCCGGCGGCTGCCGGACTCCGGCACCCGACCTACGGTTCTTGTTATTCCGGGCATCCCCTGTTATCCATCTCACCCCTTGCCATTCATCTCCACCTCTGTCATCCTGAGCGTAGCGAAGGATCTACTTCCGGTTCATCCTGCCAACATCAAACAAGATACTTCGCTTCGCTCAGCATGACATTGCTCGTAGCATGACATTGGCTCGCAGGTCGAAACCTTTATGGTTTCGATGTTTCATCTTGAAATCTCTTGTCGAAACCGCAAAAGTTTCGACCTACCTACAGTATCGGCTATCGGGCGGACTTTCGTCAAACAATAACATTCTCGCAGTCGGAGTTGCGCTCCTTTGCCAGCGCGCCGGATTTGGCGTATCATTCGACGGCAGTGAGAGAAACGCAACCAAAGGAGTAGCAAAAATATGCGCGCGCCAGATGTAGAATTCACCCCGCCGGATGCGGAATACGCCAAACGAACCGAAGCGCTGTTTTATTCGATGCCGTTTGTCAATCATCTCGGATTGAAAATCAGCGGCATCGGTCCCGGCTGGCTGGATTGCCAGCTACAAAACCGGCCGGAGCTGCAACAACAGGACGGCTTTCTGCACGCCGGGGTGATTGCTACGCTGGCGGATATGTCCGCCGGAATCGCCTCGGCGACATTGGTTGACAAAGACCATAACACATTGTCCGCAGAATTCAAGATTGTTCTGCTACGTCCCGGACTAGGCGAATCATTCATCGCCCGCGGCCGAACAATCAAACATGGCAGAAAATTAAGCGTCGCAGAAAGCTGGATTTACGGTGTTACAGGGGAAGCGGAAACATTGATAGCGCGTGGGTATTTGACTTTGGCGGTGGTGTGAGGATCGAACTTGGCGGCAAAATGACACAAGATTGTTCCTTGCCAAATCGTGTTACTCATATTATATTCATAATGCCGTCGTTCTCAAAAACTTAATAAGAAACTTGGCGGACTTAGTTTGATTCTACTTCACACATGAACTTGTTGACATGCGAAAAATATCTTTGATGGTTTCAATTGTAGTTGCTACGTTTATAGTTAGCCAACTGGTAAGCGCACAATCTGACAGTTGTTTGACACTGTATTCTTACAATGGTCCCCGCGAAGAATCGTTATTCGGAGCGGCAGTTGCATTTTGCGGTGATGTCGATGGTGATGGTGTCGGAGATATACTTGTTGGCTCAGTCGGTTTGTATGGTTACAACGGCCGTGTATTTGTGTTTTCCGGGGCCACTGGTGATACGCTTTTTGAGTTTCTGAGTGAAGCCCGCTATCAAGTGAGATATGGTGATTATTTCGGACTCTACCTTTCCGGTGTGGGGGACATCAATAACGACGGTCATGAAGATATTCTTGTTGGAGCGCCGAATGACGATGAAGTCGCTCGCGGAGCAGGTAGAGCATATCTTTACTCAGGGGCCGACGGCGCAACCATTGTATCACTCCGGGGGAGTGACTCAGCCGAAGCTCTTGGTAGCGAAGTGACAAGTGTTGGTGACCTCAATGGCGATGGAACCGCAGATATATTTATCGGTGGGAGGCGGGGGTATTTCCTGTCTGGAGCAACCCTTGATACACTATTATCAATTCCGGGTGTCGAACACGTAAAGCCGATACAGGATATCAACGGTGACGGATATGACGACATTCTCTCCAGTAGTCGTGACTTAGGTTTTCTGATTTCCGGAATAAGTGGGGATACGCTCTTACGCATTAATGGTCCATACCAGCCGGGGTTGCCGTTTTCTAATTTTGGGGCGATTGTCAGTTCAGCGGGAGATATGGATGGCGATGGACTGGACGATATTCTTATCAGCGCTCCATGGTATTCCGGGCGGAATATAAATGGTGGCCGAGTATACGCATATTCCAGTAGCTCCGGAGCGCTCCTGCGGACGTTTGACGGATCTGAATCGTATGAATACTTCGGGTTAAGTTTGGCAGTGATGCCGGATATCAATTCTGACGGTGTTTCCGAAATAGTGATTGGCGCCCCTGGGGCGGTACTCCCGGATCCTACGAATGGGTCAAGTCCAGGGCGTGTTTATATATACTCTGGAGCCACTGGCGTTCCTATGCGGGTATTTGCAGGGGACTCGGCGCTCTCGGCATTTGGTTTCTCTATCTCAACCGCAGGTGACGTGAACTCAGACGGTGAAAGCGATTTCCTTATTGGCGCCCCTTTCCATGATGGCGTTTGGAACAATAACGGTCGGGTATCTGTGTTACTAGGGGGAGAACCATGTTATACATGCGGAGATATTGATGGCGATGGAGTTGTCTCTGACTCTGATGTCACAGCGCTCGTGAATGTATACTTTCATGGCGACACTTTACTTGTGACACCGAATGCCGGAGATGTGGATTGTGATGGTGAAATCACAATTGCCGATATAGTGTACTTGTCATACTTTCTACACGGGGTGATACCAAATCTTTGCTGTTCCAACACTGTTCGCCCCCCGGATAGATGGATTCAATATCAGGACAAGCCAGGCATAGAGTAGTCCCGCATAGGTCAACCTCAACTCCGTATCACCGCCAACAACTCATCGCGCTTCTGCTCCATCAACTCGGCTGTGTTCGCTTCGACATTGAGGCGTAGCAACGGTTCGGTATTCGATGGGCGGACATTGAACCACCAGTCAGCGTAGAACACTGAGAGGCCATCGAGACGGTCTAATGTTCCGTCGGCGTATTTTGCGGCGAGCTCTTCGATTTTGCCTTGACGATCTGAGACTTCCGAATTGATTTCACCCGAGCGAACATAGGGGTCAATGTCGGCGATGATTTCGTGCAGTGGTCGGCTGTCTTTGGAGAGCAATTCAAGACACACAAGAAAGGCAATCATCCCGGAATCGGCAAACCAGTTGTCGCGGAAATAGAAATGTCCGGAATGTTCGCCGCCGAAGATGGCGTTGTGTTCACGCATCGTGGGTTTTATCAGCGCATGACCAACCGGTGTGCGCACCGGCTTACCGCCGAGTCTTTCAATCAATTCCGGCACAGCGCGCGAGCAGATAGCGTTGTAGATGATTGTTTCGTGTGGATGCTTTTCAAGTAATGATTTGGCGACCATCGCAGTTACCATATCACCGCCGACTTGACGACCGTTGACATCGACCAGAAACATCCGGTCAGCGTCACCATCGAAGGCAACACCGAAATCACTCTTTGTCTCAGCAATAGCTTTGATAAGGTCCTGCAGGTTTTCTAGTTCAATCGGTGAAGCCGGATGATTCGGGAATGAGCCGTCGAGCTCAAAGAACAACTCAGTGGCTTCAATCATCGGCAGACGCTCCAGCGCCGGCGGTAATGTCTTGCCGGCGACACCATTGCCGGCGTCGAAGACAATTTTGAACTCGCGCAGATTGTCTGTCTCTGCAAAAGCGAAACAGTTTTCTGTATACGCGGCGCTGATGTCCCGTCGCGCGATATTGCCGCGTTGCGGCCGGACCTTTGGGTCATTGGCCTCAACCATATCACGAATTGTGTTCAGCCCCTCAGCCCCCGAAAGCGGAATCGCCTCGGAGCGGCAGATTTTGAAGCCATTGTATTCACCGGGATTGTGCGACGCGGTAATCATCACTCCTGCGTCATAGCCGTACTTGCCGACGGTGAAATACAGCCCATCGGTCGAGACAATGCCGACATCGACAACATCAACTCCCGTATCGGTAATCCCGCGAGTCAGCGCCTCAAACAGCGCCGGTGATGACAGCCGCATATCCCGCCCGACAGCGATTGAGCGCGGTTTGAGATACACCGCGAGCGCATTACCGATTAAGTAGCCGATATCGTCATTGAGTTGTTCGGGATACTTCCCACGTATATCGTAGGCCTTGAAGATGGTTGAGAGGTCTATGGTCATATTATCCTTCTTAGTTCTTCGATTTGGTCGAGCGCCGTCTCAGACAATCCGGTTAGGATTGTCATAGTGAAGCTAACCTTCTGTCGCAATCTAATCAACCCGGCTTTTATTGAGCAAACGTCGAGGATATGTTTGACGCAGATTATGCGCTTGCTAAGCAATTGGGTTCACAGTATTGTTCTTGTGTTCCTGCTTTACTCGTCATCGAGAAATGTAATAACCATTTAGGGGCCGGGAGGTAGAAGATGAAGAAGTGGTTTGTAGCGCTTAGTCTCGTTACAGGTCTTAGCGGGATAATGGGAGCTGGGCCTCTGATGGCGCAAATTAACATCTGTGGTGATTTCAATGGCGACGGGACTCTGAATGTGGCTGATGTTACATCCGGAATGGAGTATTTGTTTAATGCAGGCGCCCCGGCGGTGGATTTTGACACTGCGGATGTCGATCATCTCTTGTTGTACACCTTGCATGATGCGCAGGAGATGTTGAATTGTATTTTCCACTGTGGAGCCAGCGGAGTTTCTTGCGCTCCGTCTTCAACGCCTTTGGTTCCAACACCGGATTCACGCTACGTATTCGGCTACGAAGATCTCATTCCGGCAGGTCAGACAGAGTATGGAATCCGTTTCGGCATGGGCGGCGAGCCGGTTGACCTTGAGTCATTCGTTGCCCCATTGCAAGTTACAGTCGGGGGCGCCCCGGCGGCGATTGATTCAATAGTCTTTGATTCGAATGTCCCGCTGCCCGCCAGTGATATTCGAGGACCAGGCGTGTTGGCTCTGGCGACGTTGTCATTGCCATCCGGACAGTGGAACAATGAATTGCTTGGCCAGGTTTTTGTAACTGTGGCTAATCCGTCGAGCGCTCAACCAGTAGAAATGGTCTGGGATACGCTAACGCCCATTCAATCTCCGCTTGAACAGGCTGGATCGGTTTATCCTCTGTTTACATCAGTCGGGAGTTTCGACGCTTTTCTTCCGAATCTGGCGTCAAAATGTTGCTGGGTTGCCGGAGACTATGATAATGACGGCTCTTTCAATATCGCTGATGTTACTGCAGGAATCGCCAGAATCTTTAGCGGCGCCGACGCCCCTTTCTGTCAGGACCAGGCAGACTCAAACGGAGACAATATGTTCAATGTCGCTGATATTACATACGGAATAGCCCGCATTTTCGCCGGTGGTACAGAGCTGGTATGCGGTACAACCGGGACCTGAGGGTTTGTTGAAAAAACTTCGGCTTGTTGTGTCGGGTCTTGATTCTCGCAGAGCGACAGTATTGTAAACAGATAATTGTGACCCGACACGTTACCACCCCGGTACAAGCGGCAGGTCACACGACAGCAAAAAACGCTGTCGCAAGACCTGCCGCAACTCTAAGGGGACTTTTTCAACAAGCCCCTGAGATTCCACCTGCATCACAATTCCAGCAAAACCTTGACTGTGGCAGACCCTGCCGACATATTGTGCCGGTGGGGTCTGTTTGGTGATTCACCACTACAGACAGCCCGTGATTCGTTAGGGAGTCAACCCCGACGGGATTCAACTCCGTGGTAGCCCGCAATGCGAGAATGGCGGAATTGGTAGACGCGCTAGATTTAGGATCTAGTGTTTCACGACGTGGGGGTTCGAGTCCCCCTTCTCGCAAAGGGAAACGCCCGGCGAGACCAGGCAATACCGGGAAAAACAGCTAAAACAGCAGGAAGATGTACAGTCGCAATATGACAGAGCAAACAAACACTGCAAACGGCTTTAAGGCCGAAATCACATCGAGCGAGGGACTTCGTCGCACTCTTCGCCTTGAGGCGCCGCCTGAAACGGTGCAAAGCGCATTTGACGACGAATTTCGCAAAATCCAGAAGCGGGTGACGCTCAAAGGATTTCGCAAAGGCCGCGCCCCGCTTTCGCAAATACGGAGTCGGTATGGTGAAGAAGTCCAGGGCGATGTTATAGAGAAACTCGTCAGTTCCAGCTATCGCTCTGCGGTGGAAACCTTGGAGTTGCACCCGGCGACAATGCCGAAAGTGACAGATTTCACGCTTAACGAAGGCGAGCCGTTTGTCTGTACAGCGGAAGTTGAGGTTTTTCCGGAGATAGGTACAGTGGATCTGTCCGGACTGACCGCCATCGAAACTCCAACCGATGTCAGCGAACAGGAAGTCGATGAAGTCATTGATTCATTGCGGAAACGTCATGCCGAAATCAAGGATGTCGAACGCGCCGCTATGGAAACGGATATGCTGACCACCGACATGCGCAAGACCGAAGATGAGCATAATATCATTGAGGGAGACTTTTTCCCGGATTCGGTGATTGATCTCTCTGACAGCAAAACCGTCAGAGAGTTCAGGGAAGGTCTGCTGGGAGCTTCAGTTGGTGAAGAGCGCACTGTGACGGTGAAATATCCGGCTGACTATCCGGATAAAATCTTCGCTGACAAATCCCTGACGTATGCTATTACCGTCAAGAAAATCCAGGAGCGGATTCTGCCGGAGCTCGACGACAGATTTGCCAGTGAACTGGCCGGAGCGGAGACTGTTGCCGATCTTCGCCAGCGAGTCCGGGACGGAATTAGTGGAGAAAAGCGGACATCAGCAGTGAGAGATTTGAACAATCAACTGATTTCTCAGATTGTCGCCAAGAATCCGCTTGAGGTCCCCGACGGACTTGTCAGCCGCTATGTCGATGATGTCATTGCCGACTATCGGAAAAACTATGCGCAACAGCTTGAAGACCCTCAGCAGGAGACAGAGATTCGCCAGCGTTACCGGATGATTGGGACAAATCAGCTACGCTGGAAATTGCTCTCGGAGAAGATAATTGAGCAGGAGAATGTTGAAGTTCTGCCGGAAGATACCGATAAATGGATAGAGGACTTCGGCGCCCGCAATGGTATGTCGCTTGCGAAGGCCAAAGAGTTTCTGCTGAAGAGCGGGAAGGTTTCCGAAGTTCGAGATTCTATTCGTGAAGAAAAACTCATCGCATTTTTGAAATCTAAGGCAAAAATCAAACAGGCTAAAGCGTAAGCAGGGATTGTGGAGCGTTTGTAGTCTGTGTAACAGGCAAAAGCAAGAAATTTGAAAGGCGCTGTTGTAATTCAGACAGCGTCGGTTCAAAGGGATTCCAGACCAAAGGATTGAAGACAGGTATGATTGATTTTATCAGCATGTACGGCTACAAGGGTAAGAATGGCTTACGACAGGTAGAAGAGCGTCTTTCAGGCGCCAACAGCAGTCCTTTGGAGGGATTGTCTGTCCCGCGCTCACAACTGGTGCCGATGGTCGTTGAGCAATCCGGGCGCGGCGAGCGGGCGTATGATATCTTCTCACGACTGCTCAAAGACCGCATCATTTTTGTCGGCGGACAGATTGAGGATAATCTGGCTAATCTCGTAATCGCCCAGTTGCTTTTTCTTGAAGCCGAAGACCCCGAAAACGACATTTTTGTCTATATTAACTCTCCCGGTGGGTCGGTAACCTCCGGGATGGCGATGTTCGACACGATGAACTTTATCAAGCCGGATGTGGCCACGACCTGTATGGGCATGGCGGCGTCAATGGGCGCATTTCTGCTCAGTAGCGGCGCCAAAGGAAAGCGCGGGGGGTTGTACAACAGCCGGATTATGATTCATCAGCCATTGGCGGGCACTCAGGGGCAAATCTCAGATATTGAGATAATGACCAATGAATTCCAGCGCACCAAACGTCGTCTCAATGAAATCCTTGCCGATAACACCGGACAAAACATTGAAAAAATTGCCGAAGACACTGACAGAAATTACTTTATGTCTCCCGACGAGGCCAAAGAGTACGGCCTGATAGACAGGGTCTATCGTCAAAAAACCGACACAGGCAAGAAAAAGAAGTAAGACGAACAGACAACTAAGACGCTAAGACAACTAAGAAACACAGACAACTAAGACACATATAGCGCCTGATTACCTGCGCTTCTGCGATACCCGAACGAACAGAATAGGACTCTGAAGTGGCTCGCGATAAACATTCCGGGGAACCCCCGGACAATACACAACTTACCCAACGTTGCTCATTCTGCGGCAAACCCGGCGCGCAGGTCAAGCGTCTGTTTGCCGGTCATGAGGCCTATATTTGCAATGAATGTGTCGGTCTCTGCTCGGATATTCTCAAATCATCGGCCGATGCGGATTTGCCGGCTGAGTTAGTGGATATTCCTATCCCCGAGGAAATCAAAGCGCATCTTGATACCTATGTTATCGGGCAGGAACTGGCCAAGCGCTCAGTTTCTGTGGCTGTCTATAATCACTACAAACGAATCAATCATCTGGTGCGGAAAAAAACCGCTCCGGCAACCCGTAACGGCGCTACAACCGACATTGATGTTGATCTGGAAAAGTCCAATATCCTGCTCATTGGTCCGACCGGAACCGGCAAAACACTTCTGGCGCGCACGCTCGCTAAGTTTCTGCAAGTTCCCTTTTGTATCGCTGATGCAACTGTGCTCACCGAAGCCGGGTATGTCGGCGAAGATGTGGAGAATATTCTGGTTCGTCTCTATCAGGCGGCGGACTTTGATGCCGCTACAGCCGAACGGGGTATTATTTATGTCGATGAAATCGACAAAATCTCCCGTACCGACGGTAATCCCTCGATTACGCGGGATGTTTCCGGTGAAGGAGTCCAGCAGGGATTGTTGAAAATTCTGGAAGGCACAGTTGCCAATATCCCGCCGAAAGGTGGCCGTAAGCACCCTGAGCAGGCGTTTGTCCAGATTGACACTTCAAATATCCTCTTCATTTGCGGTGGCGCCTTCGACGGTCTCGATAAAATTATAGCCCGTCGTGAGGGCAACAAACGCCTCGGATTTGAAGTCGACAGGAAATCCATTGACGCTGAATCCACAGATATCATGAACTATGTCACGCCTTCGGACTTGCTGGCTTATGGTCTGATTCCGGAGTTGATTGGCCGTTTGCCGGTGATTTCACCTCTCAATGCTCTTGATGAAGATGCGCTGATGTCGATTCTGACTGAGCCGAAGAATGCGGTTGTCAAACAGTATGTCCGCATGCTGGAGATGGACAATATCCATCTGACATTCGAGCCGGAAGCTCTTCGACTGGCGGTTGTCGAAGCCAGAAAACGCAAAACCGGCGCACGCGCGCTGCGTTCAGTTTTTGAAAAAGCCATGTTGGAAATTATGTACGAGGCGCCGTCGCTGACCGATGTCGATGAAGTAGTCGTTACAGCCGATGTGATTCGGGGTACCGGCGAGCCGCAGTACATCAAATCAAAGCCCAAAAAGAAGAGCGCATAACTCCGAACGTGGCTCTTGCTTCTCGATCATAGTTGCTTCTCAATCATACTTTCTTCTCCATCGTAGTTGTCTGCGGTGCAACCGTCTGCGTAGATTAAGCAGTCAAAGAACAACACTCATTCTCCATTGAGTCTTTTGCTGATCTCTCTCACCGTCAGAGCGCTCTATTCTCGCGCTAACAGCATGCTACGCAACGGCTTGTAATTTGGCGCCGCTCTTTTCTCCCAATTGGTCTCGAAGTTGCTCTTATGCCTGTCGTGAAAAAGATATCAATCGTGGACAAGATTCACGGTTGAGCTCAGAATAAAAAACAACAATCCTTTCAATGGAAATGACGGTGACTATGCATAAGGTTTACAGACACAAATTCCTCTCTATTTCGACAGTGGCATTCGCATTCGCCCTCCTCTGTCTTGTTTTCGGCGCACCGGCGTTCGCGCTACCGACGGTGACACACGGAACCGGTTCCCCGAGTAGTAATTACTCGCATAACGATTACTCCTACGGGCCATCGTTGTCGAGTGGTTCCTCTTGGAGTGACAGCTATGATGAAAATGCTCACGAAGACTGGCACAGTGGCGACGAATATGATGGCGATTGCGATGACGGCTACGGTGACAACGGTAACAATGGGTATGGAGACGACTGTGAAAACGATAATGACGGCGACGACGATGGCAATGCTTCGCCTGTTCCGGAGCCGGCCTCGGCTCTGTTGATGTCTCTTGGTCTGGCCGGAGCGGCTTATCTCAAACGCCGCCGGAAGTAGCCCCAGAAAGCCAACTAAAACTCAATAGCAAACATTTGCGCTCCCGACTTGAAAAGCCGGGAGCGTTTTTTTATGGGGTTATATGGTGGAAGATATTGCGATACCGCAATAACTAATCTTGCGCTGATTGAGTTACTTTCGCCTTCGCCCCTTGAAGTATGTCGCTGTTTTTTACTATTATAGCAGGAGACGTTCCCGACTTCGCCGTCGGGAAACCGAAACCGGCAATTATCTAAATATAACCCATGTAGGTTGGATGTAAGATGTATAAGAAAATCGAATCCCTGCTCGGCGATCAAAAGGATCTGCTGACATTCAATTCCGCCAAGATTTCGCGGGACCGTCTCTCTCTGCCCGGCGCAGACTTTGTGGACAGAGTTTTCGCTGACAGTGACAGGACTCCGCGCACGCTGCGCTCATTGCACACGCTCTACAATACCGGCCGGCTGGCCGGAACCGGTTATGTCTCAATTCTGCCGGTTGATCAGGGAATCGAACATACCGCAGGCGCCTCGTTTGCGCCCAATCCGGATTATTTTGATCCGGCGAAAATTGTCGAATTAGCGCTTGAAGGCGGTTGTAACGCTGTCGCCTCGACATTCGGCGTCCTTGGAATGGTTTCACGCAAATATGCGCATAAAATCCCGTTTATTCTCAAACTCAATCACAATGAGTTACTGACGTACCCGACCAAGTACGATCAGATTCCATTTGCCTCGGTGAAGAACGCTTTCGATATGGGCGCTATCGGTGTCGGCGCCACAATATACTATGGTTCGGAACAATCCTCACGCCAGATTCAGGAAATCTCGGAGCTGTTCTCTGAAGCGCATGAACTCGGTATGTTCACTGTCCTCTGGTGCTATGTGCGCAATAATGCTTTCAAGGCCGACAAGGATTATCATGTTGCCGCAGATCTGACCGGTCAGGCGAACCATCTCGGCGTGACGATTGAAGCGGATATCATCAAACAAAAGCTCCCGGAAAATAACGGTGGATTCACAGCCCTGAAATTCGGCAAGACACATCCGAAAATGTATGCTGACCTCGCCAGTGACAATCCGATTGACCTCTGCCGCTATCAGGTTGCCAATTGCTATATGGGCAAGGCCGGCTTGATAAACTCAGGTGGGGCCAGTGTTGGCGCCGACGATTTGGCGCAGGCGGTGACCACTGCGGTAGTCAACAAGCGCGCCGGTGGCTCCGGCCTGATTTCCGGACGCAAGGCCTTCCAAAAACCAATGAAGGACGGTGTGGAATTGCTGAATGCCATTCAGGATGTCTATCTCTGCAAAGAGGTGACAGTCGCCTGAGCCGCTTTTCCGAATTTAACAAATGTATCGCGCTACCGGCGCTTGTGATTCTGGGGCTGGTCTTGACTTCGTGCTCGTTTTCCTCTGAGCGTATTGTCACATTCTCCGGCAGGGTAATCATGGTTGCAGATTCAACGCAGGCCGACTCTGTTGCAGTCGATTTGGCGGATATTCCGGGATATATTGTTTATGACAAAGAACTTGATGGTGTCTTTGACGATACCGCTGTATTCTCCGGCTCCGAAGACGGCCTCTTCGGCGGAATACTGCAATACAACATCCCGGTAAACATCACCGCTACGCGATTGAAAAAGCATGTCCATCTGATACTTCCGGCGTTGGAGGTGGATACTTTTCTGGCGGTGGATATATACGGCTCCGACAGCGATGTTCCCGGGGGAGCGAACGAATGGCCGCCGATAGTTGTGCGACCCGATAAATAACTGTTTCGGTATTTCCAAAGCTTGCAATTCTTTTTCGATGACACATGCAAAGACCGCATGCAAAGGCCACATGAAGCTGTGTCACATGCCTTCTCTTTAGTTATTGAAAGCGCTATACTCATCTAATGAGCAGATTAACGGAGAAACTGAACCCCGCGCAGTTAGAGGCGGTGACTACGACCGAGGGACCACTGCTGGTTGTCGCCGGCGCCGGGTCCGGGAAAACACGTGTGCTGACTACTCGTGTGGCGCATATCCTTGCCGAACGTCTTGCCGAACCGCATCAGATTATGGCCGTCACCTTCACCAACAAAGCCGCCAAAGAAATGGCGGAGCGTGTCAGCGCCATGCTTGGCTCTTCACCGCAGGCGCTGACAATTTCGACATTCCACTCCTTCTGCGCGCGATTGCTCAGACAGGAATGTGAGCGCATCGGTTTTCCGCGCAATTTCGTAATCCATGATACCGATGACAGTAAGACATTGCTGAAGCGTTGTCTCGAAGAGCTCAATTTTTCCGGGAATCAATTCACACCAAATTCTTTGCGCGCTACTATTTCAAACGCCAAGAACGCTCTTTTGACCGCCAAAGACTTTGCCGAGCGCGCAAACGGTTACTTCGAAACCCGCACGGCTTCTATTTATTCACTCTATGATCAGCGGATGCGGATTAACGGCGCGATGGATTTTGATGATTTGATTCTCCACTCGGTGCGTTTGCTGCAGGAGCATGAGGATGTTCGCGAAAAGTATCGCACCCGGTTCAAGTATCTGATGGTTGATGAATATCAGGACACAAATCATTCGCAGTATCTTCTGCTTCGGGCGTTGACCGGTTCACACAACAATATCTGCGTTGTGGGTGATGAAGATCAGTCAATCTATGGTTGGCGCGGCGCAGATATTCGCAATATCAGAGACTTTGAGCGTGATTTCCCCGGAGCGAAGGTTGTCACACTCAATGAGAATTATCGCTCGACACAGACAATTCTCAATGCCGCCGGTTCAGTCATATCAAATAACAAGAATCGTAAAGAGAAACAATTGCGCGCCAATGTCGATGGCTCGGAGTTGGTGACATTGCTGGTATCGGATACGCCGGAAACAGAAGCGGCGCTGGTGAGTGAGTCGATTGTGAGCAGGAATACGACGTGCTCGCTCAAAGATATGGTTATTCTCTACCGGACAACCGCTCAGTCACGGGCTTTGGAAAACGCTCTTATTCAACGCAAAATCGCCTATCAGGTCATCGGCGGGCAGGGGTTCTATCAGCTCAAGGAAATCAAAGACCTCATCGCCTATTTGAAACTGATTTCTAATTCCCATGATGATGTCGCCTTTGAACGCGCAATCGGTTATCCCAAGCGCGGCTTTGGCGGCGCCTCGCTGGCGAAACTGCAACTGCTGGCGCGCGCGCGAGGCAAGTCCCTGTTCGCGACAGCCAAAGAAGACTTAGCCGCCGGAACACTCAGCGACACTCTCGGCGCCCGGCCTTTGAAATCACTGGCGGGACTTGTGCAATTGATTGACGAATTCCAGGGCAGAGCCGGAAGTGACACGCCACCTGTGACGCCGGATTCGGAATCATCACATGCTACATCATCGCTTACCACGCATGGTGAGCGTGTTGACACACTGATTCAGGATTTGATAACGGCTGTCGGTATTGAGGAAGAAATCAAGAAGGACGCAGAGAACGAAATCAAGGCGCGCTCACGGATGGACAATGTCGACGAATTGGTATCTGCGGCTGTGGAATTCACCGCCCAGTCCGCCGACCCGTCACTGAGCGCTTTTCTGGAGCAGATTTCGCTCTACACTAACGCCGACGCCTACAAAGACGTAGACGAGAAGCTGACACTGATGACT
>CAZFAL010000059.1:7742-16675 GCA_964516945.1 uncultured Ignavibacteriales bacterium | reverse complement strand
ACTTGGACCTCAATGGCGTAGCGTTTGAACAGCCGGATTTTGATTTAATGCTTGGCTATCTCCTAACGAAGTTCCCATTCGTCCCATGGAATGAGCTGTCGGAATCTATAGCGAGAACTGACGTCAATGGTGACGGGAAAGTTCTAACTATGGCAGATTTGGTCTATTTCAGAACGGTCATGAATGGTAACGCAATCCCACAGGATAAACTCGGACGACCTTTCATGCCGGGGGAGATTGTACGTGACACTGGTTTATACACCTCAGATATCCCTTTAGGAGGATTGAAGCTCACTATCCTTTCACCTCCGTATTTCGTAAGTGACACAGTAATAAATGACATTCATTACTACGGTCTGGGCCCACCTGTTCCAGGGCACAGAGTAATTATTGCTCTTCCGAACAGCTCTGACGTAATCCCCCCGGGCGCTCCAATCTATGCGCCGGGGCTCCTGGAGTCGATAGATGTCGCAACTCCAGCAGGAGTTGAGATACAACCGGCGGTTTCACTTGACTATCCTGCAGTTGAGTTGTACGGAAACTACCCAAACCCATTCCATGGAGAGACAAAAATCCATTTCGCTATCACCAGAAACGACGGCTACACAATAAAGATTCGAAACTCGCAGGGGCAACTGGTTCGGTTGATAACTTCTGATGATGCGTACTTGGGAGAACATTGGTTTACGTGGATTGCGACTTTTCAACCCTCCGGTATCTACTTCTATGAGATAAGTGTCGGAGATGAATCAGTGACAGGGAAGATGGTTCTACAAAAGTGACTCCCCGCTGAAAGAAACAATTCCCTAGTTAACATATAAGCCTACGCTACTGGCGAATAAGGAGCCATATACAATGACCACAACAGCAAAGACGGGAACGGCAGTGTTCAAAGACGCACAGTTTGGTAAACTGCATCTGCGCAACCGCATTGTCATGGCACCAATGACCCGGCGTATGGCTGGAGAAGACGGGGTAGTGACGGATGCGATTGTCAAATACTACCGCCGCCGGGCGGATGGTGAAGTCGGATTGATAATCAGTGAAGGGACACCGGTTGATTCAATCCACGCCTATGACACTTTGACTGTCCCGCGCTTTGACACCGACGAACAGATCGCCGGTTGGAAGCGTGTGGTTGAGGCAGTGCATGACGCAGGCGGGGCTTTTGCGCCACAATTGTGGCACACCGGACGTTTTGGCGTTGATCCGATTGGACCGTCAGATGAAACATTACCTGCGAAGGCCGACGGAACACCACGTCCGCAGGTCAGAGCCATTACCGACACCGACTTTACACAAGTGACTGACGCTTTTGTTCATGCCGCGCTCGCTGCGAAAGATATCGGTTGTGACGCAATCGAACTGCACGGCGCGCATGGGTACCTGCTTGATTCATTTGTCAGTCCGGTCAATAATCAACGCACCGACATATACGGAGGCTCACTCGGAAACCGTATGCGCTTCCCCTGTGAAGTTCTTGAGGCAGTCAGAAAAGCCCTTGGCCCTGAGTTTCCGATTATTTATCGCTTTAGTCAGTGGAAAGTCGATGATTTCGCTGAAATGAAGTTTCATAACTCAGCGGAACTTGAACAATGGGTCCTTGGCCTAAAAGATGCGGGTGCAAGTATCCTGCACGCCAGTACCCGCTCGGCGGTGGATGTTGCCTTCCCTGATGAAGACGCGGCGCTGACCTTGGCGGGTTGGACGAAACGTCTCTCCGGTTTGCCGGTGATTGCTGTCGGTAAAGTTTCAGTGACACTGACAATGGACCGCGCTTATGGTGACGAGCAGGATGTGATCTCAGATCCCACTCCCGCGTTCAAACTTATTGACTCCGGCGAGGCGGACCTGCTGGCAGTCGGCAGAGCGCTGATAGCCAACCCTGATTGGGTGAAAATAGTTCGTGACAACGACTGGCGCGAGCTCAAGCCCTTTGACAAGTCACAACTGGCGACGCTGGAATAGCTGTTGTTCGACATATCCAAGCGTAGCGCGAAACCCGTGATATTATGAAGAGGCAGGTTACGATTTGGTTGATGTCGAAGCTCCTCTACATCAAATAATCGAAACCGTAAAGGTTTCGACCTGCTGGAATGAGCGTCAATTGTGATATGACAATGTATTCAACATGATGTATGAAATGTTGCTTGCTAATGTAACTTACGACCCCGGAGATATCGTAGTCTGCGCATCTCTGTTACTGTCAACGCCTCTTCCATCGCTTGATATAACTCCAGCGCCTTGTCGTACTGTTTTTCCCGCCATGCTATATTGGCTTTTTTGCGAGTAGGACCGTACATACAATTGAGCGTGTAAATCCTACTTTCCTCGGAAGCAACTCGATAGATTTCCTTGAAGGCCCGTCTATCTCCCCGAAGAATATCATCAGCGTATTCTCTCATAAGTTTTGCCATCGTAGTCAATCCCGCAACAAGAATCTCATGCGTTCTGGCGTGTAACCCTGAATTCCGGGCATCAGACGGTGAGCGAACGCTTAAGATATTGCCAAGAGATATTTCGTTAAGAATGCGGCGAATAGTCACGTCAACAGACATCAACGGTGGCTCAATATCAAAGGTGACCACAAGTCCTTCAAGGCTACTTTTCGCGTAAATAACCTCATATTCCTTAAATGGACGAACCCTGAAGCCATACTCCTCTTCGAGAAATGAGAACACTTCAGTGACAGTGTTGTGGAATTCAAGGTTCTCGCCGTATTTCGGCTTCATAGGTAGTTCCGTTTCTATAACGATGAATGAAACTTCTTGCTTAATTCTGGCACGGCGTTTTGGGTGGCTGTAAGTTGGCGCCTTCACGGTTTTGCTTGATTTCACACAACCTTATATAATATAGGGAGCAATCTGGACATTTCAACCATATCGTAGTCGCACGAGTTCCGAGCTACAATTCTACTTGCCTGCCTGAATTCAATCCGCTATGCTGATTGTCATGGCTAAGCAACGTATCGAATACCGCACAACGCTGTTAATTCTCTATGTCCTCTGGTGGGCGCTCTGGGCTTATCATCCGCTGG
Organism: uncultured Ignavibacteriales bacterium; assembly: GCA_964516945.1. GTDB lineage: Bacteria > Zixibacteria > MSB-5A5 > GN15 > JACZUZ01 > JAJRPJ01. The sequence continues at coordinate 13,638 of CAZFAL010000059.1, read as the reverse complement.
ACATGAATGACTGGATACTGGAGAATATCCTGCCGGTTATCTTTGTGCCGACGCTGATTCTCACGCGCAAAAGGTTTCGCTTTAGTAGTCTTTCTTATACGCTGATGTTTGTCTTCCTCTGTCTGCATGCGATTGGAGCGCATTATACATACGCCGAAGTTCCCTATGAGCGCTGGACAGCGGCGCTGGGATTTTCACTCAATGATCTGTTCGGATTTACACGCAATAATTTTGACCGGTTAGTGCATTTTTCTTTCGGATTGTTGTTGGCCTATCCGGTGTTGGAGATTTTTGCGCGCGTGGCTGACACACGCGGAGTCTGGAGTTATTATTTGCCACTCGAATGGGTGATGTCACTGTCGATGCTCTATGAACTTATTGAATGGGGCGCCGCAGAGATTGTCGGTGGAGACCTCGGGATGGCCTATCTTGGAACACAGGGCGATGTCTGGGATGCGCACAAGGATATGGGACTGGCGACACTTGGCGCGCTCATCACAGTCTCGGTCGTGGCTTGGTACAATATCCGTTACAATCGCGACTTCCGTCGTGAATTGTCCGAAAGTGTGCGTGTTAAGTATGACACTCCGCTTGGTGAAGTCAAACTGCGGGAACTGAAAGGCAAGAAAGACGCTGATACGGATAGCGACACGTGAAGCTGTTTCGATTGTTTCGTTGATAAGAATGTACAGCAATGAGACGCCTGCCACTCCGTCATGCCCGTGGAGACGGGCATCCAGACAAGTAACGATGATGAGACACTTTTGAAATGAAAACGACTGTAATGGAAAAAACTTTCTGACCAATGAGGACTTCACGAAAAGATTGCCTGATACACCAGCTTGACTGGATTTCCGCCTGCGGGCTTGTTGAAAAAGTCCTTTAGAGTTGCGGCAGGTCTTGCGACAGCGCTTTTTGCTGTCGTGTGACCTGCCGCTTGTTCCGGGGTAACGTGTCGGGTCACAGTTTTTTGCCTATGAAACTGTCGCTCTGCGAAAATCAAGACCCGACGCAACAGCCGAAGGTTTTTCAACAAGCCCCTGCGCAGAAATGACAGCGTAATATAGAGCACACACATGGGACCTGACTTATACAACGTCACATCACTGGAGGGCTTTTCGCCAACTATCGGCAAATACCTTACGCTGATAGACGACGTGCGCGCCAGAGTCATAGAATATGTCAAAGGCCTGAGCGCCGAACAACTTTCGTGGTTTCCCAATGAGCGCTGTGAATCCATCGGCACGTTGTTGCTACATATTGCCGCAGTCGAGCGCTCATGGATTGGCGAGGACATCTTCCGCAAACCGATGGGCGAAGAATGGAAACCGGCGTTCGCGTTGAGATTCGACATGCCGCAAATCAAAGGCAAAGGACTGACTTACTATCTGGAAATCCTGGATAAAACCCGGGCAGAAACAAAAGCAGGACTTGCTGCGTTGAGTGACACCGACCTGATACGTGAGGTAACGCCGCTTGACGCTAAAAACGATGACAATGCCTCAAGCCGTTTCACCATCGAATGGATTCTCTACCACGTCCTCGAACACGAAGCCCATCACAAAGGCCAGATAGCGTTGATGAAACGGTTACTGCCTAAGTCCTGACACCTCACCATCCGCCACTTGTGGTGTGCAGAAGCGCGCCGCCCCCAACCCAGCCGGTGTTCTTGTCAAGGAAGGAGAGTGAATTGAACGCTGATTGGAAATTGGAAAACTGCTTTATCCATGTCTCACCGCCGTTAGTTGTGCCATAGATGATTCCCGCGCCACAGGTCCAGCCATTGAGAGCATCGGCAAACTCCATATCCTTCAGGTCATAGTGTGGATCAATTGGGGTTTGAACGATGCGCCAATTCGCGCCGCCGTCACTGGTTTTCAAAATCACCGCGCTACTGCCAACAGCGATACCGTCGGTTGCTGAAGTAAACTCAATGTCCATGAGTGTCGAAGATGTATTTGTCACCTGTTTCGTCCAGCTCTCTCCACCGTCCTGTGTGTGTAGCACAGTTCCTCGATTACCGGCCGCCCAGCCCTCGTTCGGAGAAATAAATGTGACAGCAAACAGTGTTTGATCTGATATCGTTTTCACTGTCCAGTTCAGTCCACCGTCACTAGTGCGTACCAATGCGCCATTGGCGCCAACCGCCCAGCCGAATAAGTCACCCAAAAATGCCCCACCGTACAGATTGTCGTATACATGCGAGTCAGTGAAATAGTCAGTGACATCCCAATGGTATTGAATATTCCACGAAGCGCCACCGTCTATTGTCTTCAGTATGATAGCTCCACGATTTCTGTCGTTCTTGGTGGCGCTACCAAATATCCATCCATTTGATTCATCTAAGAAAAACGCGCCTCCAATAATTCCATTCTCAAGATCTATTGGTTTCGATGTCCAGTGTTTCCCTGCATCCGATGTATGCATCAGTGAGAGTTTATCGAGGCCAATTCCTGAACTGTCGTCGAAGAACTTCACTATCCTCCCTGGTCTTCTTGAGGAACTTGATTGTTCTCGCCATTCACCACCTCCGTCAATTGTGTGCAGGATGCGTCCTCGGCTACCAACAGCCCAACCCTCTTGATGATCGATGAAATCAAGCGCGTGTATTCCGGCAATTCTCTCCGGCATAATTTTGTCCCAAGTGTCGCCACCGTCATGTGTTCTGGAAAGATTATAATCAGCCGCCCACCCGCGATCTTCATCCAGAAATTGGATGTTTCCGAAACTCATACGTTGTGACCTCCATTGGCCGCCCCGCAACGGTGTCCAGTGTTCACCGCCATCTTGTGTCGAAAAGTCAAAGAAGATTGACTGATCTAAGAAGTTGTAATAGCCGGATAACCAGCCACGTTGGTCATCAAGGAAATATATTTGTGTCAGTTTGAGCGAATCATCCGGTAGATTGATTCGCACCCAACTGTCACCGCCGTCATTTGTCTTTAGTACGGTTGGAGTGTAAACGATAGTAAGACCCAAATAACCATCGCCGAACCCTACTTTTGAAGTAGCGGCCCAACCTGTCTTAGAGTCTACAAAAGACAATGATGAAACAATAACTGAGTCCGCCTGATTGAGGAGCTTCCATGTATCACCGCCGTCTTCAGTACGCAGGATAACTCCGCGTGTTCCGGCCACATAGCCGACTCGGTCAGCAGTGAGTTGGAAGGACAAAATTTCGAAGTCGATATTAGGCAGAATTAGTGTTTCCCATGATTCGCCACCGTCCTGCGTGCGAATAATAGTAACACCCGCTGAATCAATGTAGCGTGTTCGCATCGCCCAACCGTTGTCGCGGGATGTGAATTGAACCGAATTCAGCACACCGTCAAGCTCTCGCGCCTGCCTGTTCCACGATTTTCCTCCATCGGCTGTATGGAACACTATGCCGTTTTCTCCCACTGCCCAGCCGACATAGCTATCTACAAAGTCGACATCATAGAAACTTTCAGCCGTCGGGTATGGATTAATTGATTGCCAGCCACTTCCACGCACCGGTTTCGGATTTGTTTTACCGGGTCCAATTGGCGTCTCCGAACAGGACAGCAGAAAACTCAGCGAAAGCGCCAGAGAAATCAGAAAAGTTGCGTATGTTTTGATTGTGGTATTCATGTCAGATTCTCGCCTGTCGAAAGTGAGGGACTGTGGCAAGCTTATCGCTCTTGCTGGTAAGATACGATCTTGACCGAATCACGCAAGGGAAGATTTGCCGTCTCGAAAGTCAAACTGGCCAAACACATTGTTGTTCATTATGTTTCAAATGGCTGGCGATAATGTCAATTCAGTTGCAGCGGATAGCAATACCCATGATACATCTCAAATCCCTCTCCAAATCCTATGACAACGGTAACACATTCGCTGTGCGGGATATTGATTTGCGCATTGAAAGCGGTGAACTGCTGGCGCTGGTCGGTGAGTCCGGTTGTGGCAAGACTACCACTTTGAAAATGATCAATCGTTTGATAGAGCCGACTTCAGGTTCTATTGAAATCGACGGCGAAAACACATTGGCGCTGGAGCCGGTTGCTCTGCGCAGAAGGATCGGCTATGTCTTTCAGGGCATCGGTCTGTTTCCGCACATGACTGTCGCTGAAAACATCGCCATCACTCCCCGATTGCTCGGTTGGGATTCGCAGAAGATGTCAGCGCGTGTGACTGAATTGCTTGAACTGGTTGAGTTGTCTCCGGCAGAAACCCGCGACAAGTTTCCGCATGAACTATCCGGTGGACAACAGCAACGGGTGGGCGTTGCGCGCGCATTGGCGGTGTCGCCGTCGGTGATGTTGATGGATGAGCCCTTCGGAGCGCTGGACCCATTGACGCGCATCGGCCTGCAAAAAGAACTCAAGCGCCTGCACAAGCTGATGTCTGTGACAATCATCCTCGTGACTCATGACATGAGCGAAGCCCTGACACTCGCCGATAGGGTGGCGGTGATGGAAAACGGCGCTATTGTCCGGTTGGACACACCGGCGAATATCCTGCGCAATCCGGAACACCCCTATGCCAAACGCCTGCTTGATGCCCCGGTCAGTCAGATGAATGCATTGACAGAGTTGTTGAACCAATCCGGGAGCGCTGAGCAATCATGACAGAACGACTCGCCGAACAACTGGCGCTTCTGCCGAATTATCTGTCACACCACATTGCGCTGACTGTTTCAGCGCTTGCGATAGGGATATTGATTTGTTTACCGTTGGCGGCGTTGGTGACTCGCGTGCGGGCGCTTCAATGGCCGGTGCTGACCTTTGCCAGTGTGATGCAGACAATCCCCGGCATTGCTCTCTTGGCCTTGATGGTGCCGTTGCTGGGACAGATTGGCGCCCTACCAGCGCTGATTGCGCTGGTGTTGTACAGCATGTTGCCGATGATACGCAACACGGTCACCGGCATACTCGATATTGATCCGGCGCTGACCGAGGCCGCGCGCGGCGCCGGGATGACTTCGGGGCAATCGATGCGACTTGTTGAACTGCCGCTGGCGGCGCCGGTGATTATCGCCGGTATTCGCACTTCGGCAGTCTGGATTGTCGGCACAGCGACGCTGGCGACACCTGTCGGCGCCACATCGCTCGGCAATTATATTTTCAGCGGTTTGCAAACACAAAACTACACTGCCGTGATTGTCGGAAGTGTCAGCGCCGCAACATTGGCAATAATCCTGGATCAGTTTATTCATCTGATAGAAAGCGCAGTCAGTAAACGCAAACGGGCGCTCGCCTATGGACTCAGCGCCCTGTTGCTCGCGCTTCTGTTGGCCGGACTGTTTCCACTCTTCCAGCGCTCCGTGAATTCGGAGAAAGAGCATATTGTCATCGGCGCCAAAACTTTCACTGAACAATATGTGCTCGCCGAAGTGATGAGCGAAATCCTGACTGATGACGGCTTCGATGTCGAAGTGCGCTCCGGCATGGGATCCACAATTTTGTTTGAAGCGCTCGTCAACAATGATGTGGACTGTTACATAGATTATTCCGGCACAATCTGGGCTAATTATATGCAAAGAAAGACAGTTCCCAAAGGTGACACAATTCTCACCCAACTAACAAACTGGCTCGATAAACAATATCACGTGAAGTGTCTGGGCAGTCTGGGATTCGAAAACACCTACGCGCTCGCGGTGAAACGCACATTCGCTGAAAGAAAACAGCTCACAAGTGTGGCGGACCTGAGTCCATTGTCGAAGAATATGAAAATGGGTAGTGACTATGAGTTCTTCGGCAGACCGGAATGGGAGTCGCTACGCGACACGTATCATTTGCAGTTTACCGACTTATTGAGCATGGATCACAGTTTGATGTACTCTGCGATTGACGAAGGCGCAGTTGATGTCATCGCGGCGTATTCCACCGATGGTAGTATTGCCGCCTATGATTTGGTGACACTTGCAGACCCG
>CAZFAL010000059.1:0-7642 GCA_964516945.1 uncultured Ignavibacteriales bacterium | reverse complement strand
CCGGAAGATTGCGTGGTGCAGTCAATGCCCGATGTCAGCCCGACCAAATGGCATCTGGCGCATGTAACCTGGTTTTTCGAACGGGTAATTCTTCAGCAATTCAAGGACAATTACCGTCCGGTTAATGAGTCCTACTATTACATCTTCAATTCCTATTACAATTCACTTGGACAACAGGCTGAGCGGATACGGCGCGGCACATTGTCCCGCCCGACAATCGCCGAAATCATGGAGTATCGCGCGGCCATTGATGAACGGGCTCTTGAATTTATCGAAACCGCCCCGGATGACAAATGGGACGAAATCGCCTATCTGTTCAAACTCGGCTTCAACCACGAACAACAACATCAGGAATTATTGCTGACTGACATTAAGAATGTCTTTGCCTTGAATCCTCTGCAGCCTGCCTATCAATCAGCGGACTCACAGCCGAAGTCAGGCAATAGCGCCTTGCGCAACAACTACCTGACATTCACAGGCGGTTTGTGCGAAATAGGTGTTAACGGCGCCAACTCAATTCAGAAACCGTTCAGCTATGATAATGAACGTCCGCGTCATAAAGTCTATCTCGAAGATTTCAAGCTTTTGCCGCGTTTAATAACCTGTGGTGAGTTTCTTGAGTTTATCGAAGACGGCGGTTATGAGACGCCATCGCTCTGGCTCTCGGATGGCTGGGCGCTGTTACAACTGGAGCGCTGGCGTCACCCGCTCTATTGGCAGAAAGATGATTCCGGCTGGAAAATCATGACTCTCGCCGGGTTGCGTGAGCTGAACCCGGCTGAGCCGGTGTGTCATGTCAGCTATTATGAAAGCTGGGCCTATGCGCGCTGGGCGGGGAAACGTCTGCCGACTGAAGCCGAATGGGAAGTTGCCGCGCAGACACTCGATGAAATACAGCGCAATGGCAATTTCGTTGAGGACGGTGTGTTGCATCCGAAGCCGGACAATCCGGCCTGCGGCGAGCATGACATGTCACTGTCACAGATGTTCGGTGATGTCTGGGAGTGGACAGCCAGCGCCTATCTGCCGTATCCGGGATATATTCAAGAGGCGGGGCCACTCGGTGAGTACAATGGCAAATTCATGTCCGACCAGATGATTCTCCGTGGCGGGTCTTGCCTGACTCCCCGCTCACATGTCCGCGAGACCTATCGCAACTTTTTCCAATGTGACAAACGTTGGCAAATGAGCGGTTTCCGGCTGGCGGATAATGTTTGAAGTAAAGAAAGCCGGAAACGAATCTGCATTACTAAAGCTACCGCGCAACTAAGAGAGATACATGTCAGAGACAGATCAACAGCCCATGTCCATTACATATAAGAAACTCGACCCCCAGGATTTTGAAGATTCATTTGATGAGACTCAGGCCTTTGCGCTTGATGTGCTCGTTGGATTGTCAGAGACTCATAAAGCCCTGCCGTCAAAATACCTCTATGATACTGTCGGCAGTGAACTCTTTACTGCGATTACCAAATCACCCGACTATTACCTGACCGATTGTGAGCGCGAGGTTCTTACGACGCATGTAGACAGTATTGCCAGCCGGTTCGCCGGTGTGCCGTTCAATCTTGTTGAACTGGGCGCCGGTATCGGTGAAAAAACAAAGATACTGCTCAAGCGCTTTACCGAATTGGGCTTGGAGTTTCAATATGTGCCAATTGACATTTCCGAAGGCGCGATGAAAGACCTGATAGCTGATTTGCAGGAGACAATGCCGGAAGTGGAAACGCATGGCCTCGTTTCAGATTATTTCAGTGGGATGAAATGGCTCAATAATCGCTACCAGCGGCGCAATTTTGTGCTCTTCCTTGGTTCGAGTGTCGGCAATTTCACACACGCCGGCGCGCGCACATTCCTGCGCAATGTCTGGAATGCGCTCAACCATGATGACTGCCTGCTGTCAGGGTTTGATCTTAAGAAAGACATCGAGGCGCTTCTGCTGGCTTACAATGACCGGGCCGGTGTCACCGCAAAGTTCAACCTTAACTTGCTCGTGCGTATCAATCGTGAGCTCGGCGGAGAGTTTGATCTCAGCAAGTTCCGTCACTATGGCACGTACAATGTTTTCAACGGCGCAATGGAAAGTTTTCTCGTGAGTATGCATGATCAGGATGTGTATATCGACACTATCGGTCGCTCATTCTCGTTCCGTGAGTGGGAGCCGATACACACCGAGTACTCATACAAGTACCTTGAGTCAGACATCAAAACTCTCGCGGCGGAAACCGGTTTCCGCGCCATGGAAATGCTCTTCGATTCCCGTCACTTCTTTGCCGATTCAATCTGGACAGTGCACAAGCCCGGCGCATAGACCTTCAACGTCTTTATTCACTCTTATACTTCTCGAATCCGGTCGATTCTACCGGTGACCTTCCCGATCTGAGCGCCGTTTCAGTTTTTTTCTGTTCACGGCTACGGCTTTGTGTTCAGTAACTCCTTATCGGACATGCGCTTGAATTCGTCCGGCGTCCTTAGTGGGTCTACGATGCCCATGCAAATAATACTTGACCAAATGGTCTACCTAACCATATTTAATATAGTGATACGTTAGCGAATGTCACTTCGCACATACTTTACAGACAAAGATATTACCACTAATGACTTCACTGTCGTGGGCCGGGACGGTGGAAGTGACTCGATTGTGTGCGCAAGACAGAAAAAAAGAAGTACAAAGGAGGAAGCAGGGTGAAAACCGTTAACAGATTTGCGCTATGGGGACTATTTCTCGCAATGGTTCTCACGATGGTTCTCGTGTCGGTTAGCTTAATGGCTGACACAAAACAAAAGAAAGCGTTGTCTGCCGATGAGCTACGAGCTCTCTGGAGCCAGCGAGCGAACGACGCGAAAAAGCAACCCGCGCATGAGAAAAAGGAGTATGCCTCCACTGCGGTGGCCCTTGCCGGTCCGAATGCATTGGTCCATGGGGCGCCGCCATCGCCACCGGGGGAGAACAATAATTCGAGTGTCTCATGGAGTGAAGTGGCGCCAGGTGAAGTGTATGCAGTCTACAATGAATTCATGGGTCCCGGCTTTGTTCCGGCGCTGATTGGCTTAGCTTGGTCACCGGCTGGTCGGGCTCCCGGTACATGGGTCAACTTTGGGCCAAGACCGCCAGTCGGGGGCAATACCGCCAGCCGCATTCCCTATCGAATGGAATCCAAGTATCAGCTCGCATCCTCTCGGCGGTTTTCTGGTCGCCAGCGCCGGTTGGGTTGGTCCACCATACATGAGTCCGAACGGAATCATGTTTACAGCAACCGGCGGAGGAGGCGCTCCATTTCCACCTGGAATCGGCCCATTGATGCCAAATGTCGTCTTTCCCGCTGCCGGAGCTACATGGCATGACTTTCCATTCCTGCTCATGGATGATATTCCGGGCAATCCGGCTCCGGGCTTTGGCACAGCCAACATCGCGTGGGTACAATATCACGAGGGTGGAGACGGGGACGCTGATGGTGACTTGAATCCCTTTAATGATCCGGCTGATGCATATGAAATCATGTTCTCGTTTTCAAATACGCTCGCCGGACCATTTGTCTTTCCGGCATTTGCGCCACCTATCCCGATTGGCCCGATTCTTCCGGTTTCACCAATGCAACATCAGGAACACCGGCCGGCATTGGCGTTGGCCGGAGCCCCTGGGACAGCTGTTGTTCCTCCGGGTGGAGTATATGTCGCGTGGAACGACCCTCTCAGCGGTGGGATCTGGGTTGATGCCTCGCCGGCGCCGGGAGCAGGCGCGCCTTTCGGTTTGCTTCCCCCGGGTCCGGTTATTCCGACAGGACCTCCCATCCCGCCAATTATCCCCGACGGTCCCCCTATCCTGGCCTCAAGCGGAGTATCTATCCTGGTTGACAAAGGACCCGGACCGGGTGGTTGCCCGGGGAATGTTTATGTTTGCTGGGCGGATATGACGCTCGGAGACGCCGACATCTGGTTTACGTATTCCACCGATGGAGGAATATCCTGGAAGACCCCCATTCGTGTCAACTGCGACCCACCGGGTAGCGGAGCAATGCAATGGTCTCCAAAAATGGCCCAGGACCCTGTCACAGGTGATCTATGTATTGTGTATTACGACCAGAGAACCAGTGGTGGAGCAGGCTCTGAAGTCTGGGGTTCGGTTTCATCCGATTGTGGAATCACATGGACCGACGGCCTTATCTCTGATGCGGGACCTCTCATTTCAACGAGTACCATAGTAGGCCCCCCCGGCCCTGCGGGCGCATTTTGGGTCGGTGACTATCTCGGAGCTGATATGAGTTTTGCGACGCCGACGACTTTCGGGTTTACCTTCAATGATGGAAGAAATGGCGCCGACCAGGATGTCTTGTTTGAAACCAAGAAGGACCTGGACCTCGACTGTGACGGCTCTCCCGGTTCGATTGATTGCGATGACTCCGACCCGACTGTCTACCCCGGAGCCACTGAAATCTGTGATGGTAAAGACAATGATTGTGATTCTTTTGTCGACGAAGGTTTTGATCAGGATCTGGATGGCTGGTCAATCTGCAGTATTCCACCGGATTGTGATGACAATGACCCGAATATCAACCCCGGCATGCCGGAAATCTGTGATGGTATAGATAATGACTGTAGTGGTAATGCTGATGGTCATGATAACGACGGGGATGGTTTCACTAATATCTGCGGTGACTGTGATGACAATGATCCGGCTGTGTATCCGGGAGCCCCTGATCCATGCAACGGCATTGACAATAACTGTGACGCCAATGTGGGCATAGGACCGGATGTGGATGGTGACGGATATGCAACATCATGTGACTGCGATGATGCAGATCCGACTGTATATGATGGAGCGCCGGAAATCTGTGACGGTAAAGACAATGACTGTGACTTTGCGGTCGATGAAGGATTTCCGGACAATGACTTTGACGGCGTAACTGCTTGTACAGATTGCAATGACGCCGACCCTGATATCTATCCGGGGAATACGGAGAATTGCACTGACGGCAAAGACAATGATTGCAACGGATTCACCGACAGCGCCGATCCGGCCTGCGCCGGTTGCTGCGTGACTCCCGGTGATTTTGATCACGATGGCGCGTTCAATATCGCAGACGTGACTGCCGGAATCGCACGTATCTTCGGCGGTGGCCCGGCTCCGTTCTGCAATGATGAAGCAGACACCAATGGTGATAATACGTTCAATATCGCCGATGTTACCTATGGGATAGCCCGAATCTTTGCCGGTGGACCCGCTCCGATTTGTGGGACAACCGGAACTTGATGAGTGTCATTCTCATAGCCCCGCAACATGCTCGTTGCGTGGTTGCGTGGTAGCGTGAATTACAACAGGCAGGGTCGCATATCGACCCTGCCTGTTGTTTCGCAGTAACTCCCTGTCGGGTTTTCTTAACAGTCCTGGAACAGTCTTGGGCTCAACGTTTCTCAGAATGCGAACGATTCCGGCTTTCAGCGACAATTCTTCGATGAAAACTGTCAGGTGATGCGGATTTAGAGAAAACGGCGCCAAAGAAACCGATCTGGAGAAAATGATTGACCGGCTGCAGGTGAAGCGCTATTATTGTCTCAGCCGGGCTTGTAGTAGTACCCGGCAAATTACCGTCCGTCTGCCGTATCTCCGACAGGTTCCTACTCGGAACATTTTTCTCTCATAGAGTTGACGTATGTGTTGCCTGCGATGGCGGGTGTAACAGTTTTTGTAGATGAGATTTCAGGGATGAGAGTGTCTTTCTTACAAGACGCCTATTGAGGCGCTTACCGGCAATGAGAATCAAACAGACCATTTTGTTACCGCTATTGACTGTCTCTCTACTGTTCAGCGCAAACAGGGCGTATGCACTCGGTAATCTGGACGATTGCGGAGTTTTGCGTCTGACAGGTGACGGTTGTTTGATATTCATCCCTGACCATCACCCCGGTAGGTATGTTTTAGACAATTATGGTAGCTTCACCGCCGGGGACAGAGTCCACGTCACCGGCTGGCATGACTCGAACTACTTTTGCGCCTGTCAAAGCCGCTGTATTCGCCAGAACTCTATCAGTGAGGGATGTTCTACGCTCTGTAGTTCAGTTATTAATGACGCCAATAATGACGGCAAGGTGAATATTGTTGATATTTCGATGCTCATCAGTCTTATATTCTCTGGTGGGGACGCTTTAGTCTGCCCTGAACAGGGAGACTGTAATAGCAACGGCCGCATTGACATAGGCGATGTTTCCTGTCTGATTGACCTCGTATTCTGAGTCTGCCCATATTTGAATGCCTAACTATAACGTTTTGTGCTACAATAGGATAAGCACGTTATTCGAAGTGTTCAGCATGCAATCAGAGACTACGAGAATCAGCGTTTAGATGGAACTACTGTTTACACGGCACGGTATATGTATTTAGTTATCCGGCAGATGCCGATGATAGAGAATGGTAGAGAACAATAGAAATTGTAGTTTTGGCCCCGACAAAAGAACAAAAGAAGTAGTCAAGAACAAAGCCATCAAATACAAACTCCCTGAGTCAGATACATGAACCGAGGCATATTTACATACTTGAGAACTTCAGCGCTCCTGCGAGCGCTTTCTGCGCTTATGTTTGTGGTCCTGACCGGTTCTTCAGCCGCAGCGGGTGTTTGTTCCAGTTGCTCGATCGTACAGTCGACCTCTACAAGTCAGAGCGCGACCTGCCCGATGTCGTCAGCCAATGACGCAACGAGCGCCAAACACGTAACCTGCTGCTGTGCTCACGGCGACAATAACAAAATAGCCAAACAAGCTCCAATGCCCTGTTGTTCAAAGGCCGCCGGAGATGTAGCGTTCTCCAAATCGGCACAGGCCGACCATAATGCAATACACCCAAGTGCGGACGCCGGGATTCCAGCCGTCCAGTCACAAGTAAAACAAACAGATTATAGACAGGCAGCCGCATCCACCTTCGCCTGGGCGACGTCGTGCAAGAGTTTTGGACACTGTCCCAAACAGATGCGGACAGGTTCACATACATCATCTCCTCCTCCGCCCCGCAATTTTGAACAGGAGCGGCAGGATAACCTGACTACACTGATTCAACAGCCACATATTCTTCACATACTGGCGTGTTTTACTGCGCCTGAAAGTGAAGCATCTTCTGTACTATCCGGCGAGCCCCCGATCCTCTCTGGCATCGGTTCGCAACTTCTTCTCTGCTGAGACCTTTCCATATTGATTGTCAATGTCGGACCTGATGTAATTGGTCCACATTTGTGTTGTCTGAGAGGCGACACAGAAGACCGCATCAATTCATAGATGTATATGCGGTGACGATAGTATCAATGTGACGCATCGTGCGCAATGCTGCGCAACATGTATCAAGGAGAGGAAAAAGCGATTGTGTTAAGCACAAAAGCACAAAAAACAACAAGAGATTTGAAGCGAAGTCTGCTTACTGGACTTATATGCTCTCTGGTAGTGTTGTTCACATTCAAAGGATTGTTGGCCCAAACGGCCAATTCAACTCCGGCAGAACTAACGACACTCACCGACTACCTTGCATTTGCCGAGGAAAACTCACCGGCAGTTTCCGCCGCGTATCATAGTTGGCAGGCGGCGCTGGCCCGCGCGCCACAAGTTGGTTCGCTCCCGGATCCGAAACTTGGCTACGCCGAGCAATTCGAGTCAGTTGAAA
>CAZFAL010000058.1:8833-16947 GCA_964516945.1 uncultured Ignavibacteriales bacterium | reverse complement strand
GCTGGTTACCGGCTTCGGCTACTGTAATACTGACTACTTCAGAATCAACAGCCAGCGAGTCATCTGTCGCAAAGAAAGTGACACTGTACACACCGGACTGCAAGAATGTCGGAGTCCAGGATAGTGAGCCGGTGCCGTCAAGATTGTCGGTGAAGCTGGCGCCGGTTGGCAGAGCTGAAGTTGTCAATGTCGGGATTGACTCTACATCGGTCGCAGAGACTGGCACACTGAGGAGTACATTCTCAGTGGTTGACTGCGGCCCGATTAGATTCAACACAGGCGGGTTGTTCGCCTGGGCAAACGCGCTTCCTGAGACAATACAGAGCAAGAACCCTGTTAGATATGTTAGTTTCCGTATGGACATGTTATGCTATATCTCCCTGATGCCTCTCGATAGTTTCAACTATTTCAGCAAAATCATCTTCTTTGTGTCACGCTTTGTGGCTCCGACCTGCAGGCGATACAAATAAATGCCTGTCGCAACCTCGTTACCATTTGCATCACGACCATCCCATTGAACCGTATATTCGCCCGGGGCCTTTGCGCCATTGACCAGAGTTTTCACTCTCTGTCCGAGGATGTTAAAGACATCAAGCTGAACATCCTGCGTTTTGCCGCCGTCAGCATCCTGCCCAATTGAGTAGGCAATCGTGGTTGACGGGTTGAACGGATTCGGATAATTCTGTTCAAGTTTGAATGTCTCCGGCAGAATAGTCTCAGGTGGCGCCTCTGTCTCAATTCTTGCTGCATTTGGATTCGCAAGTGTTACATTCGTCAGCTTGATATCCGCATCGGTAGCATTTGAGGAAAGTAACGCCGGAATCTGCATCACTTCGGATAATCCCTGCGGGATCAACGTCTGTTCGTTCCACGGCGATGTGTTGTAAATCACCACGCGCATCGTCCCGACACGATCATTGCTATACCTCAATCGATACCGTTTCGAGACATCAGTCAACTCCGGCGGAAGCACCGAAACTGTTGCCGGGTTGTAATCAATATGAAATTCCATGCCGGCGACTTCCTCAGGGAAATCACCTATCATGGAAACATTGCTCCATTCACCATTTTTGATATCACTCTGATCTAACTCGACACTCGCCAAATTGGCGCCTGAAACCGGGGATGGGCCCGGAGTGATAGGCAGACCGAAGATGAGATTATTTATTCCGACGAGGTCAATGACATCAACTGTGTCATTCAGAGATACATCAGCAGTTGCAAACTGACGCGCCGGCAAACCGAAATTGCCAATGATGTAGGCCACAACGTTAACCAGATCCGCCACATCAACAAGCTTGTCAAGGTTGACATCACCAAAGCGGTCAACATCGACAATACCCGGAAGTGTCAGCAGTTGCACAGAGCCGATTGCCGGATTCGGATCAATAGACTCTCTGCCATTTTGGAGAATCATATTATACGTGCCGGGCAAAGCAGTTGAGTCAATATGCAATGCAATCTGTAGCACCGCCGAACTTGAATCCCCCAGGATAGCTTCGTTGTTCAACCCGAGTGTCACGACCCGAATCAGACTGTCATTCATCTTTAACCAGTCAATTATATAGGTTGGTGTGCGAGGCGTTGTCAGTATCGAATCAATTTCAACCTGTCGAAACGGGTACATCAGATCAAACTGCACACCAAACACACTGTCTTTCAAACTGATTAAGTTGATTGGGAACAACACCGGATCAAATCCCGGGATACCACCTGCCGGAGCCATTTCTTTCACTGAAGTTGAAAAAAGCTGATCAAATTCGAGTTTTTCAACAGTGATAGTGACTGAGACGGTGTTCGAGGTATTATTGCCGGGGTTATCCGTTGCTGTGAATGACACAACAAATGAACCGGATTGATTTAGTGTCGGAGTCCAGGTAAACGAGCCGCTGGCCGCCGCGGCGCTCGGCGTTGAATTGAATGAGGCGCCTGACGGCAGGTTTGACGCAGTAATTGTTATCACGTGTGATGCAGTATCATCGGTGGCAGTCACATTGAACGACACTAACTCGCCCTGTTTGACAGTGATGATATTTGGAATGACCTGAGCAATGACCGGCGCATGACCTCCGGTGGTAATCGGAGTGTACACACAGTTTCCATTACCGTCGCAGGACGCCGGGAAGGTAAATCCGGCTGGCGGCGATGTACAGTCATTTGCTGTTGTACATTGTGTAGTCTGAATTGGTGTATAGACACAAGTTGAGTTTATGCAGTCCACAGTAAATCCTGAACGTGGAGCGCAGTCGCTGGGACCGGTACACTCAACATTCACTATCGGCGTGTCTATTTTGAAGAAGCCCTCAGCCAACACGGGAACTTGCAATAACGATAATACCTCCTGCGTAGTGTCAAATGTCACGACCCAGTTCTGCGCCGTTGCAGTCAAGGCACAGGCTATTTGAAGAGGTGGGAATGTTGATGTGTCCAAAACAGGAAGATGTTCCAGGGTAAGCTGGCTGAGTGTGCCCGTAGGTAAGGTCGTCGGTTTGACGACAAACTTTACGCGTGCAATCTCGCCGGATCCACCTGGTATAGAATCAAGAAACACACCTGCTCCTGGAATCTTGGAAAGCCATTGAATTTTGAGGATGCTGCTGTCGCGCACTTTCACTGAATTCGAGCGAAAGAGGTCAATTGTATCCAGAACAGGGAAACCGTTTACGAAAACCGTCTGTGTTTTGACTGCGCGCCCGGCTTCCCGAATATCAAGGCGTTCAATAATAAAGGTATCTATGATGGTGTCAAAAGGAATGATAGAACTATCAACTACCGTTGAAATTGTCGTATCTGGAAATACAATCGGGGACAGCAACGTTGAATCATAACGGATATTGGACGTGAGTCCCAAAACAACCGAGTCTGCTTTGAGAAACATTGACATTTCAATTGTGTCGCCCGGTTGTCCCTGGAAGCTAACGATACGCATCGTGTCCGGAGCGAATGTGTTGTAGTCAACACCTTCGGTACATTGAAATTGCGCACTGGAAACGCGTGGCAGGAGCAGGGCAAGTAGGATTATGAACAGTGGTAACAGCGCTCGTCGCAGTCTCATCGTATACCTCGAACTATCAGTCATTGTGTCTTCGTATTTATCAACTCCGTCAGCGTTTTTCTCAAAACCTGCGGCATATATATTTGAACTTGTTCGCTCTGTTGTATTCATCACAATTCTATTTCGGCTATTTCAGCAGTGTCATTTTTCTTGAGAGCGCTTTTCCATTTGCGGTCAGTCGATAGAAATACATCCCACTGGCAACCGGTGAGCCATCTGAATTCCTGCCATCCCAGCGCGCCACGTACTCTCCGGCGTCAAACGCGCCCTGTGCGAGTGTTGTGACTTTCCGGCCAAGAATGTCATAGACAACAAGTGAAATCTCAGATTTGACGGAGAGAGCATAGTGAATTTGTGTTTCCGGATTGAATGGATTCGGGTAATTCTGAGATAATTCGAACGTTTCCGGCAGGGACACTGAACCGGTTTTTGCCAGCTCTGTCTGAACAGGCGCGCCCTGAGCGCTGGCTGACTCGACTGCCACCAGCTCAAGCGCTTCTGATTCACCTTGCGAATTGACAGCGCTAAAGCGCACTTCTGTTAATCCCGCGAGACTTCCGGATTGAACGCTTACCGGTGAAGGATTGTACAGAAGCGCGCGCAGTGTGTCATTTGTTTGATGATACAACACTTTATATCCGGCTGGCATTATGTCACTATCAATTTCGAATGAGGACAAAGTTGAGCCGGAGGGAACTACAAATGTGAGCAGTGCGGCCCCGACTTTTGTAGAGACATCATCGGTAACAAAACGAATAATGTTGCTTTGAGTCAGATTCTCACTTGAACGGTCATATATCACGGTTACAGGAGCGATGTCTCCATAACTAATTCTTGGACTTGATGAACCGTCACCGACAACTATCGAAAGTAATGTGACAAAGTCGGCTACTGAAGCAACGATTCCATCGGAATTGATATCTGAATTCGCAAACTGCTCGGCATTAAATCCGAATGTGACCGGGTTTATGAAATAGTTTGTGAATCTCAACGCGTCACCGACTTCAAACGGCACACCGTTCAGGTTGATGTCACCGCGTGTGATTGACGATTGATTCTTGACTTTGACGCCGCCGTTGCTGAACACAATTGAATCGGAGGTTATCGTGGCGCCGGTTGCATCCGTCAGCGTGTTATTAACAACAGGGTCAAAAGGTCCAAAGTTGAAACCGACTGGCAGGAACAGGCCCGCCAGAGTATTCTGTGACGAGACAAAGAAATTGAGATAGAACAGAGGACCGTCTCCGGCGGGAAGCGGCGCTGTGAGTGACGAATCCGGCAAGTCGGCTACCCCTCTGAATAGCAAATCACCCGGCGACGGCACACCTGTCAGGAATGTAAATGACTCAAAAGAGGAAACGCGTGCGCTATCAGTGCGCGCCGAAATGAAAGTCATCACACTTGCGTCATAATGCAGTTCCAGACTAAATCCGCTGACCGGTTGCCGGTTTTTCAACGAAACCGGCAATGAGACAACTTCACCGGGGAATGCTGTATCAATCGCGACTGAAATGGCAAACTCGGGACCGACAGAAACGGCGACAACTGAACTTGCGCCGGTAGACAGGCCCCATTGGTCAGTGGCCATAAGTGTAATTGTATTGGCGCCGCTGTCGTCTTTTGCCGGGACCCATTGAAGCTCAACCGGAGCTGAACCGTCAGTATTGCGTAATGTCGCCCCAACCGGACTTCCGGGCGCCGACCAGATAATACTGTCATAGTCCGGGTCCAAAACGGTGGGATATATTCTGACCGTATCTCCGACCTCAACACTCACGGTATCCGGGACAGTAACTATCGGCGCGCGGTTCACATTTTGAACATAGATTTTCATTACTTGCGATGTCACTGAGAAGCCGTCAGAGGCCGCAAAGACAACAGTAAACGGTGATCCGTCAGACGAATAGGGTCCGGTGAAGTCTGCCTCCCAGGTAAAGCTCGCTGTTCCGTCGCCGTTGTCTGTGAACGAAGAACCGACAGGACGCCGGGTGGCCGCCAACGACAATGGATCACCGTCGGAATCAGTCGCTTTGACGGTAATTGTAGCAGTCTGACCTTCGCTGAGATACACATCACGTAGCGGCTCAATCACCGGAGCGCCGGCGGCCGCGACTTTTTGAGCAAACAGAACCGATACCACAAGCGTGGCGGCAAATGTCGCTTTCAGGGCTGGAATCAGCCCGGCCTGATGATACCGGACAGACTGTACTTCTTGTACTTCTGTCCGGAAACTTTTTGATTGGTTATGTTCGATGTGCTTATTCAGCGCAAACGCTCTTTTCTTTCGGTACTGCACCCATCCTAAGTCAGTGCGCAATACATATCAGGGTCTACTACACTTACTTCATTCACTTCGCAAAGCTTCCGGCCACCGGTCGCGTAACTTCCTTGGCAGAGCCATTGTGCCACAGATAGTTATGTCGCTGGCGCCAACTTCAGGCGCTTCGCAGGCCAAAACCTTCACCCCCTTTTGAGCAATTAGCAGACCGAACCGCCGATCTATCAATAAAGGGAGAACATCCTGTTCATCTGTCGCACAGCTATTTCGGGCAATTGGTGAGTTCAAAACCCGAGATGCGATTATTCTGAGCGTTTTCTCTTAGAAAACACTTGTCCACTAATAGCTTACATCAGCAAAACACTCTCTTCTGATTCGTTGAGCGTTTTCCTGTTCGCTAATTCTGGCCCTTCTGACGACTTCGGGTATGCTTAGAGGCGGAAAGTATATAATGCAAGTAATACAGGTACTACAGCAAGCGCCACTGGTCTGCGATTTGGTCATGTCCATGACATGCAAACAATTGCGCTATTGGCCTGAAGGTACGACGCACATTCAAGTTCTGCGTCCAAATGAAGTCCATATGAAGGATGTATTCCCTGCTTTTGACGAGACTCCTTAACGAGATCTTGCTGACGGATGTGCGAGGGGAATCGTATCCAACTGACCTGACAATAATATAATACTTATCCACATTTTCGTCAAAGGTTTTCGCGTCTATTTCTCCATAATCTTGGCCAATATGTCAGTGGTATCTCTTTATCCGGGAAAATCTTAATCCAGAATTGCTCACACAGACCTTCAACGGCCTTCAATGACCGTCAAAGAGTTTACCACCCCAGATTGGTAGCGCCAATAGGCAATGTCAGTGGACTAAAAGAGACTGTAATCGACGGTGGACGGCTGTAAGGCGGGAAAACAAGGCGTGAAAGTCAGAGAAAAAATCCAATCCGGGGGAGGAAGCCTCCCCCGGAAAGGAAAAAAGCGTAAAAATTACTGCAAGACCTGACTACTTCAGAAGAGCCATCTTCTTGGTAGCGGTGAAGCCATTAGCAGAGACCTTGTAGAAGTAAATTCCTGAGGCCCAGGAGCTGGCGTCAACGTCAAGAGTAACTTGACCCGCTTCGTGATCACCATTGTACTCGCGGACGAGCTGACCGGCGACGTTGTAAATACGAACTGAGTATTTAGCGGCATCCGGAAGATCGAAAGCAATCTTGGTGTTCGGGTTGAACGGGTTCGGGTAGTTCTGATATACGGCAAAGCTGGTCGGCTTGGCGATTTCGAGACCCGGTGACAACAGAGCGCCATTGAGGTCTGAAGCTTCGACAGAAACCAGTGTGCCATTGGATGAGATAACTTCACCAGCGGAAATGTGCTGCAGATTCTCAACATCCAAATTGTAAACCAGAGCGTGAGTGTTGCCATCGACAACACCAACTTTGATGTCCATGTTGTTGGCCAGCAGATTTACATCGGCAATACCATCAAACACGAACAACGCAGCGCCCATGTCAGCGCTTGAAGAAATCACACCATCCTTAGAGGTGATTGTGATGGCTTCAGCGTTGTGAGCGAGCTTCGGTAGCGGCAGAGCGTCACCGACGATGACACGGATCAAGTAGACCAGGTCAGCGACGGTTAGCGGAATGCCATCACCATTGATTTCTGACGCGGCAATCGAACCCTCCATGTGGGAGCCGAAAGCAGCCACGCCGGACACGAAGTATTCGGTCAGCATGACAGCGTCAGCGATCTCGTTGTCGAGACCGTTCAAGTTAACATCACCACGTCCATCGATGTCACCCGGGCAGATGATTTTCACACCGCCGTTTTTGTAATCGACGAAACGTAACGGTGCGCCCTTCGACGTCGCGACATCACACTCATCCGGAGCGCCTGTCAGAGTCGGGAAGGACTGATCGGTACCCGGAATAAGTGCGCGGAAACCACTGACGACATTAGCGTTATCGGTGCCGATATAATCGAACACGTTACGGCTGATGTACAGTGTGTCACCACCGGATGACGACAGTGAGTTATCACCGCAGTCAACCCATACCCAGCGAATCGGGGCAAACTGGCAACCGAGGTTGCGATCGTTGGAGACGAGGAATGTCAGGCAAGCAAACTCATCACCCGGGACCAACTGGAAGTTGTTCGGGTGGTTCATGCCGTCGTTCTGCTCGGCAATACCAACAACACGCAGGATACCGGACGGGCAACCACCTGAGCAGTTACCGTTCGGACCGAAACGATAGGTAAAGTACTCCCAACCATAATCCGGGAAGATGTTACCTTCAGTCGCGCCGACAAATGACAGCGCGCTGTTGTCGTACTGAATCAAGAAATCAAAACCACCGAGTGTGTTTGAACCAGCCTCATAGGTGACGCAAACATCAACCTGATGACCCTGCAGGGTGCCAGGTGACGGCGGATTCTTGTCAGTCTGACCGATAGCGACGCAGAACGGCTCGGTGAACAGGACTGTGATAGTCATTGAACACTGGGCAGTAGCGATACCGTCGGAGACTTCGAGAACGATGCTGTATGGTGTGTCGGCGCCAGCGGCGTCGGCATTATCAGCTGCAAAGGTGACAGCGCCGGTTGACGGATCAACAGACACAGTACCGACCGGGGTCGGGGTAACTGAAACAAGTGAATACACTAAAACGTCACAAGCGTCCGCGTCCGAACCATTGGCCGCCGGTGTTGTGCCAGAGTTACCTTTGGCAACAGCAATATCCTGCGGACAAGTGAGAGACGGAGCGTTGTTTGTGA
>CAZFAL010000058.1:0-8733 GCA_964516945.1 uncultured Ignavibacteriales bacterium | reverse complement strand
ATCTGGAACAATGTGTAGCACAGCGCTGTCGGGCTTGAACCACCCACAGGGCCGTCGCCGCCGCCACCGATCATGTTCGGGGCGACACCACTACCGGTGAACAACCATTCACCGGCCGGCGGGAAGAAGGCGGAGTCAATACAGAAAACACCTTCAACACTACCAGTGGCAATCTGGAACGTAACAGCGTCGACAAATGTCGCTGAGCTGAAACCACCACCCGGAAGAGCGGCGCCACCGGTCAAGAATGACTCGGGAAGCACGCCGTCAATACCGTCGCTGTCATTAAGCTGACCACCACCAAGTGTCCAGTAAACTGAAGCCGAAGCCCAGTCCGGGGACATGGCGAAATTGGAAACATTCAAGTTAGTCAGCGAGCCGTCCGGGCTGTAAATCGAAAACCCGATAGTTCCACCGTCTTCGGTGGCGCCATTGGTCTTCGCCTGGACAGCAAAGTTATACGTCTGATTAATACCAATCTGGGCATCCAAGCCATTGAGTGTGTCGGCAAATGTAGGCGCCGTTCCACCCGTCAAAATCACCTGAACGTCAGACGGTTGCGCTTGTGCGCTGAGCCCAAAAGAAACAACAAAAAGCGAGCTCAATACAAGAGTAAGTAGTTTACGACTCATCTTGTACTCCTAATATTTAATGTACAAACCATATCACAGCTCAACTTTGTATCCAACAGTGGAACATCACAAGAAGTGACTGTCCATTCTGCATATCTGTCGATGAGAGCCACAAATCGATATTTGATATGGGTTTGGATATGACAATTGAACTGATTCATGATCGTTTATGTTTCTTTTGAGCGCGTGTTACAAGTTTGCAAATAAATCATTAGAACCATTCTGCTGATCCATTTGCGCTTATTAACTTCCGATGACTTAGAAACTCTATTCAAGAGAATAGACCATCAAAAGTAAATCTCGTGTTTGACACAACTGAGAGCCACAGTGCGTCAAACATAAAACAAAACCTACCTCTTCTTAAGCGTTTCCTCCTCTTTTTTCAAACGTGTTAGCGATTGAATGTCGGAAATGAAGCGGGAGGAAAACTCCCTGCGGTCAAACGTAGTCGCCTCTTTACAAGAGAGGACCGCGTTCTTCCACTGACGTACACCCCGACTGTTCTTATTCATGTTTAACCTTCTGTTATTATCTGCCTTGGAATCACATTCAAGTGGATTCTTTCAGCCAAGCCACATAAGAAAATGGTGATAAAATCGTGGCTTCAGATTTCTTTTCATATCCTTCTTTTCATCTACTCACAACATCCGGCCGGGCCGGGTCCTCCTGAAAAAATCCAGCCAATCATATACGTGATATCCGCAATATTGAACCTGCAATTGCCATCCGGGTCAGCGGGCAGGTTGCTGGGCACACCTCCACACATCGGCGACGGCCCGCCGGAGAAAATGCGAGCAATCATGTAGGTAATATCAGCTATGTTTTTCCTTCCATTATCATCAACGTCCCCGCAATCACATGCCGGCGGCGTGAGAATAGTCAGTGAGCCGTCCAACAGAATCACCTTTGAGGTGTCGAGCGACCCGACAAGAATTGTATCTGTTGAAATCGAATCGAATGGCGGAGTCGGCACACGGACATAACTCAGGCAGTTTGTAAAATCAAACGGGTCCCATTGCTCACAGAACCAGAATGCGGTATCTTCAACGGCTGTAGTTGTAATACCAATAGAATTGCCCTGCTCATCAGAGAACGAGAAATTGTTTAAAGTCGATGAGACAATACGCATGTTCACCGTTCTGTCAGTTGCCGTGTCATCAAGGATGACATCCGCGAGCAGCTTTATCAGCAAACCACCTGTTTGCGGCCCAAAACCGGGAGTCACCGGTAATGCCGCCTGATTTGCCAGCGCTGAAATTTTGACATCAAATCCCTGCCCACCAAGTGAACGGGCGTCAACAAATTCCCAGCCGGACATCAATGTGCCGGTCGTGTCGAAATTTCCTATGATGACTTCCTGATCTGCAACATGCAGAAAATCGTACGGCACTGTTGTAAACCAATCATACCCGAGCAGTGTATCTGCGACTTCAATGGAGTCCAGACAATTCGGCGGAACAGCGCCGGTCGGGTTCTGACATCTCCAATAGCGAATAGTGTCGAAGACTTGAACAGAGTCAGAACAATTGGGAAATGTCCCGGTCAGGCAGCGCCAGAGTGTTGTATCCGGCAGGGTGTCCACATTCGTTTGAAACACAATCGCATCCGGGCGGTCAAGCTGAATCCATAGTTCGACACCTGCGACCGTATCGGAGAAATTATCAACGAAGACGGAGATGACAGTGTTCTGCGTATGCGGCAGGGCGACTGTGTCAATTACATCTACAATCAAGTCCGGCTGGGCCTTAGTCTCAGTAGCCCCCAACATCAATAGTAGCCCGGTAACAGTCAGAACTGTGCAAAACGTTGCAGGAAGTGAGCGGTTAGTTCGTCTCATTATTATTCTTTTCTCCTTCATATTTCCTTACTGTGAAAGCACAGACAGTCTGCGGAATTCAGTTCGCGATTTCGATATTCGTTGAACAACTTGCCTAGCAATTGTATCGACACATCGCCTAAACGCTCAAGAACGTTTCGTAGTCAGTAATTCTCCCGCAGTTTCATTGTCATTGATTGCATACTGATTTTGTCGACAAGGCCACTACACATTGTCGATTCACAAGACTGTCGATCCACAAGACTGCCGCTTCAAAAGACTGTCCTCTCCGGCCACCTTGCCTGAACACATCTCATCCCCTTCACGGAGACAATCCAGAGCAGGGCAAGACAACTTTCGAATCGCCCTATGGCTGAGCAACAAATCCCATGCCACATTCTCACGTTTCGGCATGCGCGAAAATACGAACGCAAACCAATTGGTGTCGAAAAGAGCCAGTTCAATGGCAGTTACTACCGTCTGTTGCAATCTACACCTGCGATTATAGACATCACAAGCGCCAGTAAAGAAGTAATTAGAGTATTAAAAAATAATCGGAATGGGTCTCACAACCATCATGTTTGCGCTGAAACTCAGTGTCTCACTTGTTAACTCGCAAATTGAATGTAAGGTCCATTTTTGAGGGTTACTTGTACCAATCGTCCGGTAAAGAATATAGGGTGTCATTGCGAAAATGTCAACAGTTTTGTCATCGTAAAACAGAAAAATCAGGCCCCGGCTCCGAGCGATAGAACTTCACCGGGAATCATGCAAGATACCATTATAGTATAACATGGAATATGAGACGTCCTCGATTGGCCAATTCGACGAAAACAGCCTGTAGCTCATCGCTCTCGCGGGACATATCGCCCTGAACACAATCCGTCACCAGCTACAATTCATTACACATCAACAGGTTAACGCCCATTATCGGTCGAATTCTCTTCCGGGGCTCAATTGAAAGACTTCGTAGCCGACACTACAATATAGGGATGAAGTACTAGTTACCTCTGTTTCCTTTGGAGATACATACACGCCAACGTTTCAATAAGGGTCAGAACATGCAAGCCGTTTCACAGGAAGAGATTAGAGCCAATCGTCAGATGGACCAGATTATCAGCTCCCTCGGTGATTTACCCACCTCACCGGCAGTAATTAATCTCGCCATGAATATGACTTCCGATTTCAACGCTGATATCGCGGGTCTTTCAAAAACACTCTCTGCAGATCAAACTCTCACTGCAAAAGTCTTGAAACTCTCTAATTCGTCTTTTTACGGTCGGGCACAGGGAGTTGCAACTATTGAAGAGGCAATCGTGATACTTGGATTCTTTACATTGCGCTCCCTGCTGATAGCTACAGCTACCCATAGTATCTTTCATAATGACAGACCAGACAGCCCCGAGCACAAGCTCTGGGAGCATTCTCTGGCAACCGGCATGGCGTGTAGGAAAATTGCAGAAAAAACCGCCTGTTCGAAAGTCGAAGAAGCGTTTATCGCCGGACTGATGCATGACATCGGTAAACTCATTTTTCTGCAAAAGATGCCTGAGGATTATACTGAAATAATCGAAAAGGTAGAGGCCGGGCAAGAAAGCTTCTGTTCTCTCGAGCAAGACAGCTTTGGCTTTACCCATGCCGCACTGGGGTCTATTCTGCTGATGAAATGGTCTTTCCCGCAGAACCTGATTGACGCGGTCGCAGATCATCATGCTACAGAAAGATTCACCTCGGTTGAAAGTGATGTTTCGCTGGCTACAATAATCAATCTGGCTGACATGATGGCCAAATCCATGGGTGTTGATTTCGGTCAAAAAGCCCCGGAGAACCTCGCGGAAACTGAAGCTGCAAAACAACTCGGGATGGATGATGCTATGATATTGACTATCATTTCAAGCCTTCAGGAATCATTTGCCGAGGAAAAAGGCCTCTTCGGAGGCTGAAAGCCGACTCTGAATCACTGAAGATTTTCCCGGGAGCCCGATTCTCCTTTGGTGTATCTGTTCATAGCTGTCGCTCCACTTATTCCCCTGTAAATGTGGACATTTCCTGTCCAAAGACATTCAGTAAAAGCAAGCTATTTCTCGCAAAATAATAGCGGAAAATGGCAACAAATTCGGTTTTTTTTGAAGATATTATGGACATTCAGACCTTAAATTCCTTAATATGTCTGCCGGGAATTTATTATTTCATATTATCGCGAAACTCAAGATACTCAAGCCAGGAAGATTACAAAAGGAGAGAGCAGAATGAAGAACTTGTTAAGAGAGCGTTTTCGGACCTGGGCGTTGATTCTGGTGTCATTACTTGTCGGAAGTTCAGCGCTGGCCGAATCACAAGTAGCCGTCAGTGGCCAAGTTCGTTTTCGCAAAGAATTTGACAGACGGAATTTCAGTTCAATGTACAAATTGGAATCCTATTCATTCCTGAGGACACGTATCAATGTTGATGCGAAGGTGAATGACAACGCTCATGCATTCGTGCAATTCCAGGACAGTCGTCTCGTCGGTGGAGCGACATTCACGGGCCAGCAACAGTCCGGAACACTCAAAGACGGCAAGAATGTCGATGTGCATCAGGCGTATCTCAAGATTGACAATCTCTTCGGTGCGGGCTGGGGAGCTATGGCCGGTAGATTCGAAGTCAATTTTGGCAATCAACGGACATTCGGCGCTGTCGGCTGGGACAATGTAGGCCGCTCGTGGGAAGGTGGAACCGGCTGGTATGATAATGAATCAATCAAAGTGACCGGTCTGGCTCTCAAGGCAGTTGAAGCAATGAACCTGACCGGAAATCGTGATTTTGATGTGTATGGTTTCACGGTGGACGCGAAGAAGGCTAAGGCCAGTTTCTTTGGTATTCTTGAGCGCAATGCTAAACGTGACACTGTCGGCCAACGATCATTCAATCGATTTAACCTTGGCGGATACATCAAACAGAAAAAAGACAACTTCGACTTTGAGGCTAACGCAGTCTATCAGGGTGGAACAATTTCCACTGCCGTCGCCAGCGGTAGCAAGAGTATTGTCGGCTCTCCTATCGCGCAAACACCAACTACCGGCGACGAATTGCTTGATATCAAAGCCTTTATGGCCACCGGTGAAGTCGGCTACAATTTCCCGGGAGCCAATCATGTGCGACTCGCGATCGGCGCAGACATATCCTCCGGAGATGATGACCCCACCGACACTGATTACAAATCATACAATAACCTCTACCTCACAGGACACAAATTCCGTGGCTATATGGATTATTTCCTGAAGTCAAACTATGGCGGCCTGATGGACCTGATGTTCCGTGGCAAGTTTGACGCCACCAGGGGCTGGATTGTTAAGGGTGACATTCACTATTTCAAAACCATGCAGGATTACATTGATTTCAATTCTGTAGCGACCAGCGATGTTGGAATCGAATTCGACCTCACCGTTATTACGACCAGAGTCAAGGGAGCGAAGATTGTCAGCGGCGCATCGGTATTCCTGCCGGAAGATTCGTTCGCCAAGACGCTCAACAACGATCCGGGGTTTTGGGGATATTCACAATTCATTGTTAATTTCTAACAGCTTGTGTGTCGACGATTGGAAATCGTCACCAAATACAAAATCCATAAAAGGGGGAGGCAGAACATGAACATTCACAAGAGGCGTAAACTCATGAACAAGCGCTCCGGCGCTTGCGCTCTGATTTTTTCAGGAGCGCTAATCATGCTGACAGCGGGAGCGAGTGGCGCTTATGCAAAGCCGGACGCATCGGAAGATGGCGACTGTGTAACATGCCACAGAAAGTACAATCCGGCGCTGGTCAAACAATGGGAGGATTCCAAACACGCCGAGGAAGATGTCAGTTGTATTGATTGTCACGGCGCAGACAAGGGTGACATCGACGGCTGGGAACACCACGGTGAATTCATTTCAACAATTGTGACACCCAAAGACTGCGGTGGTTGTCATGATAAAGAGCTGTCCGAGTTTGCCGGCAGTCATCATGCCAAGGCCGGAGAGATTCTGGCTTCACTCGACAATGTGCTTGCTGAGAAAGTCGCGGGTCTGCCTGACAACAACTCCGACGCCATCAACGGTTGCTGGCAGTGTCATGGAACGATTGTGAAATTTGAACGTGACGAAAAGGGCGCAATTGTTCGCACTGACGAAGAGGGCATGCCGGTGATTGACGCTACCACCTGGCCGAATAGCGGGATTGGCCGGTTGAATCCTGACGGCTCTAAGGGCTCGTGTAACGCCTGCCATTCGCGGCACACATTTGACGCGGGTCTGGCGCGTTCGCCGGAAAACTGTGGCAAATGTCACCTCGGTCCGGATCATCCGCAAAAGGAAATCTATGACGAATCCAAGCATGGCATCGCATTCTATGCCAACCGTGACAAGATGGCGCTGGACAAAGACGGTGAGTGGATCCTTGGCCGGGATTATTCTGCGGCGCCGACCTGCGCAACGTGCCATATAAGTGGTTACATGAGCCCGGGCGGCAAAGTCATCGGCAACAGCCATGATGTCGGGGAGCGCATCAGTTGGACATTGCGGCCGGTAGTCAGTACGAAACTGAACATGGTGGTTTATGAGGATGGCTTCAAGGAGGATTATCCCGAAAGCCGGACGCTTCCTGCAGTAGGCGATAAGGTGCAGACCAAACAGAAGACGGTCAAAGACTACAAAATGGTCAGCGAAACAGTCGAACGCAAAGTCGCCAGGGTCATTCGCTGGAATGAGCGTCGGGACAAAATGAAAGGCGCATGCGCTAATTGCCACAGCGGGACCTTCGTGGACAATTTCTACGATCAATTCGACGGTCTCGTCAACCTGTATAATGACAAGTTCGCAAAACCGGCCAAGCAGTTGATGACTGACCTGAAGAAAGACGGAGTATTGAATCCGGATGCGCCGTTCGAACATAGTGTCCAGTGGATCTTCTTTGAGTTGTGGCATCACGAAGGTCGTCGGGCTCGTCACGGCGCCAGTATGCAGGGTCCGGACTATACCCACTGGCATGGCATGTATGAAGTCTCACAGCATTTTTATGATAAATTCCTTCCCGCTGTCATTGACGCGGCGAAATCAAAATCACCGGAGCTGGGCAAGAAATACGAAGCCAAGGTCAATGCTTTGCTATCTCAGGATGAGCATCGCTGGCAGAAGGGGCTGAGCCCCGAAGAAGCCAATGCCCTGCGGGAGCAATATAAGGAACGGTATAATCAATAATCCTGTCTCTGACCGATGATTTTGAAGATTAAGGGAGTCAACTCTGACGAGTTGGCTCCTTTTTTTGTTCTTTCTTCTTCCTCGCCTGGATTTTCTCTGGACACAATTGGGTGGACATTTGTACGATGGAGTGATGAAAGACCTTTGCCGATATAGCGCTATAGAAACAGCAGTCCGGTTTTTTCGGACTGCACACAAGATTTCATTCTTATAACAGAGTATAAACAAAGAATGGCTGACTCATGAAATCATATTGGTTGCTGTCCTGCTCAGGTGTTACAGCGCTCTGCCTTTTCACGCTGGCTCCTGCGGCATCTGGCGCAGATAACAATTACGACCTGCGCGCTTCCTCTGACACGTTGATGGTGGGCGCGACGACAACTCAACCTGAAAAGCCCGCATCCAGTCGTCCGGTGAAGCGCTCGTTGTTTCATCAGGCGCTTGATGACGGCTTCTACTTAACAAGCCAGCCGGATTTTTATATTGTCATGGGAGCGCTTGGCGCGGCGCCACTTGTATTTCGCTCCTCATTCGCAAATGAATCTGTGGCGCTCAATAATAGATTGCACAACTCTCCCGGCGCCGACAGGTTCTTTGAACAGGGTGAATGGATAGGACAGGCAAGTCTACATATTGGCGCATCACTGGTAAGTATGGGTGTCGGTAAATTAGCTCACTCCTCTGCGCTACAATCTTTCGGCTCAGATCTTTTTCGCGCACAGGGTTTCAGCGGAGTAATTACTCTGTCGATGAAAGTCATTACCGACCGTACACGCCCTGATGGATCACCATACAGCTACCCCTCCGGCCACACATCAACTTCATTTGCCAGCGCCGGAGTTATTTACAGCCACTTTGGCAAAGTCTGGGGCGCGGCGGCGTTTCTGGGAGCCACCTATGTTGGTATTTCTCGCATCGAAGAAAACAAACACTATCTCAGCGATGTCCTCAGCGGCGCGATTATTGGCAGTTATGTGGGGTTGAAGATTGCTCACAGGTCCAAGAATCGCCGCGGACCGACCGTTTCTATTGTTCCGGATACAAGGTTTAAGAACGGCGGCCTGTCGCT
>CAZFAL010000057.1:0-16971 GCA_964516945.1 uncultured Ignavibacteriales bacterium | reverse complement strand
GCAATGACTGCTCTTTTAATCAGTTTGAACCAACCTTAAACCGAGAGCGACTCTCCAAGCTCGTTCTTGGTTACCGGTCCCAGAGAGACAGCTATGAGTAGTTTCTCGTCAAAAATCATTTGCGCCGCCTCCTGCAAGTCTTTCGGCTGTAGCGCCTCCACCATCGCCAGTGACTTGCGCAGGGGCGTACTCTTGCCCAGCATTAACTCGTGCCTCGCGACTCGATTCATACGTCCTGACGCGCTCTCCAAAGCAAAGATCAATGAGCCCTTAATTTGCGCCTTTATCTTATCCAAAGTTTGAGTTGAAAGCGCGCGTTTTTGGAGTTTGCGGAATTGCGCCCGAATCAATTCAAGCGCCTGTGGCAACCCTTTGCCGTCTGTGGAAAGATAGACACCGAAGACTCCCGAATCACGATAGAAATCCTGAAAGGTATAGACCGTGTAAGCCAGGCCACGTTTCTCACGGATTTCCTGAAACAGCGCCGAGGACATACCACCGCCGAGATAGAAGTTCAACCCCAATGCGCCGAACTTTGCCTTATGACAAAAGTCTATGCTGGGGAAACCGAGTACAAAATGATTTTGCGCGATATCCTTTTCATAGAAATGTGTCCCACCGGATTGCGGTTCAACAGCCGGGGCCGCCGCAGGACTTTTCTGTTTCGAAAACTTGAATTTCCTTTTGGCGAGCCTGACCAGCTCGTCATGTGACAGATTCCCGGCGGCTGAAATAACAACTTTGTCGGCGGTGTAGTGTGATTTGATATAGTCCAGGATACGTTTTCTTGGCATAGCCTGAACAGACTCCGGAGTGCCAAGAATAGGTCGCCCCAACGGCTGGCCATCCCAAAAGCGCTCCGCGAAAATATCATGAACTAACTCTGACGGAGAATCATTGGTTTCCTTGATTTCCTCAAGCACTACCAGCTTTTCCCGTTTGAGATTGTGCGGCGTGAATGTCGAATTCATCAGCATGTCTGACAAAACATCAACCGCCTGCGGCAGATGTTCGTCAAGCGCGCGCACATAGAAACATGTCTGCTCACGGGTTGTGAAGGCATTGATAGCGCCGCCAAGCTGCTCAATTGAATTGGCGAGCTCCTTTGCGCTGCGTGAACGCGTACCCTTGAAGAACATATGTTCTATCAAGTGGGACACGCCATTTTCGGACGCCTGTTCGTTGCGCGAACCGACATCCACCCAGACGCCAACAGAGACAGAGCGTATCGAAGGGATACGCTCTGTAACAATCCGCAGTCCGTCAGGCAGGGTTGTCTTTTTGACAGCCACCTGTGTACCTCCTAAGAGACTGGTTATGCGTTTTCTGTTTGCTGCCTGTCGAGCAGGGCCTTGCGGGAAAGACGAATCTTTCCTTCCGGATCGATATTGATGACTTTCACGCGGATTTTATCACCCACATTCAGCACATCCTCTACCTTACCGATACGTTCATGCGAAATTTCTGAAATATGCACGAGACCATCGGTGCCCGGCAGAATCTCCACAAAAGCGCCAAATGCGGCAGTGCGCCGCACTGTGCCGTCATACTCCTTACCGATTTCCGCTTCTTCAGTCAACCCTTGAACTTTGGCCAGCGCCTTTTCGCCGCCGACAGAATCCACGGAAGCGATCATTACTGTGCCATCGTCTTCGATGTCAATCTTGGCTCCGGTCTCCTCGACAATCGCCCGGATGTTCTTGCCTCCGGGGCCGATGAGCTCACCGATTTTGTTAATCGGGATCTTGATGGTAATAATACGCGGAGCATATTCAGAAATCGACTTGCGATTCTCCGGTAGCGCCTCGTTCATTTTCTCAAGGATACTGAGCCGCGCTTTGCGGGCTTTGTCCATTGCCTGCGACATAGTTTCAAGATCGATACCGGTGATTTTGATATCCATCTGGAAGGCAGTGATGCCGTCTTTTGTGCCACAGACTTTGAAGTCCATGTCACCAAAGTGATCTTCGTCACCGAGGATGTCTGTCAGGATAGCAAAATCGTCACCTTCTTTGATAAGTCCCATCGCGATGCCGGCGACATGACACTTAATCGGCACACCACCATCCATCATCGCCAATGATCCGCCACAAACCGACGCCATCGATGATGAGCCGTTTGATTCCAGAATGTCTGAAACGAGACGGATTGTGTACGGGAATGAGCTGTCTGCGGGAATCACCGGCTCCAGCGCCCGTTCAGCGAGCATGCCATGACCGATTTCACGACGACCAACGCCGCGAATCGGGCGAACTTCACCGACCGATGACGGCGGGAAGTTGTAATGAAGCATATAGCTCTTGGTGTGGTCACCCTGCAGGTCGTCGATACGTTGTTCGTCGACTTTCGTACCGAGTGTCAATACAACCAACGCCTGTGTTTGTCCACGGGTGAAGAGTGCGCTGCCATGCGTGCGCGGCAACACCGAAGATTCAATGGTTATCTGGCGGATGTCATCCATCCCCCGGCCGTCAATGCGTTTTTTGTCTTTAACAATCAACTGGCGATTGATTTCGTTATCCAGATCATGAATCGAGGATTTGATAAACCCTTCCTGCTCTGGAAACTCTTCGGCAAGGGTCGCCACTATTTCGTCAGAAATCTCATGTTTCTTTGTGCGACGCTCTTCTTTGTCAGTGATGACACAGGCTTCACGGATTTTAGCTTCACCAAGTTCACGGACGCGAGCGACCATTTCCGCAGGAGGAACAATTGCGGTAAATTCAGCTTTAGGCTTGCCGCATAACTGACGCAGCTCTTCCATCACGGTCGTGATTTTCTTGATATTCTCATGCGCAAACTCAAGCGCCTTGAGCATATCCGCTTCAGGAACTTCAAGCGCCCCGCCTTCAACCATCGCGATTGAATCAGGCGTACCGGCGACGAAGATATTGATGTCAGATTCTTCAAGCTGATCAAAAGTCGGATTGACAATTAACTCGCCATTGATTCGTCCCACACGCACACCGGCTACCGCTGTGCTGAACGGGATGTCGGAAATATACAAGGAAGCAGTAACAGCTATCAGCGCAATTGAATCAGTGTCATTTTCTCTGTCTGCGCTGAGCGCATTGGCGAGGCATTGCACTTCATGCAAATATCCGTCAGGAAACAACGGTCGTATCGGACGGTCAATGATACGACTGACGAGTGTCTCTTTTGCGCCGGGGCGGCCTTCGCGCTTGAAAAAGCCACCGGGGATTTTGCCTGCGGCGTATGAGCGCTCGCGATAATCGACCGTCAATGGGAAGAATCCACGGCCGAGTAATGGCTCTGATGACGCGCAGGAAGTGGCCAGCACGACAGAATCGCCGTATTGCACCAGACAGGCGCCGTTTGCTTGTTTGGCCATCCGGCCGGTTTCGATTGAGAGCGTGCGCCCTCCAAGTTCTAAACTAACTACGTGTTTCATTCTCTATTCCTTAACTCCGCTTGGGAATGATGTCACTTAACGTCATCCCATGTAATGAATACCGCATCGCTTCATAGTGAGGACATCTTTTGTCTTCCCCACCTTCTGTCTTCTTTTGGCGCGACGCAGTGTGCTGCCTTCCTTAGCGACGTAAATCAAGCTGCGCGACTAATGCGCGATAGCTCTCAATGTCCTTGTCCTTCAAATAATCCAATATCCTGCGTCGCTGGCCGACAAGCTTGAGCAAGCCGCGACGGGTATGGAAATCCTTCTTGTGATTTCTCAAATGCTCCGTTAAGTGCGTAATACGTTGCGTCAAAAGCGCTGTTTGCACTTCCGGCGAACCGGTGTCATTCTCGTGAACGCGGAATGTTTCAATCATTTTCTGCTTCCGCTCTTTCACCGCTTCATTTCTCACAGACACGTTCTGTCTCCTTCTCTTCCAATATTGATTCTATCATTGTTTTATCTTTACCAATTTGTTCAATTAATTCCTCTTTGCCTGACATGCGTCGATTGTCGCGTACGAACGCCACCGGCTGAAACGTGACAATCTCGCCGTAAATGTCTTCGTCAAAATCTAATATATTTGCCTCAACTGAAAATGCATCTTCCGGATTCAAGTAATTCTTACCGATGAACATCATGCCGTCATACCTCTGGCCACCAACGATTACATGAGTGGCATATACTCCCGGTTTCGGCAGGGCTTTACGCTCTTCATAATTCAAATTCGCGGTGGGATAGCCGAGCTTACGTCCGAGACCCATGCCACGAATAACTTCACCGCTGATGCTGTATGGTTGACTGAGTGCGCTGTTTGCCTTTTCCATATCTCCCTCAGCGATGGCCTTGCGGATGGAGCTTGATGACAGGCGCTCTCCGTTGATAACCACCGGCGGTACAATTACAAAATCATACCCCAGATCCTGTGAAAGTTGTTCCAGTCGTTGACGGTCACCACAACGGTCTTTGCCGATTGTGTTGTTCTGCCCGGACACGAGCGCTTTCATGCCCAGTTTGCCGATGAGCAGGTCAGCGATAAACTCACGCGCGGTGAGATTGCGAACATCTTCGGTGAAAGGCATAATCAGCACGTCACCTTGATACACGTTGCGTAGCGCCTCTTGTTCCTCGCCGGGTAGAAAAATCAATTTGGGCGCTTTGGCGGGGTTGATTACTTCACGCGGATGAGGCGTGAATGTCACAAGCAGTGGTTCCAGGCCCCGTGCGTTGGCTTGTGAAACGAGTTCAGCAAGAAGCGCACAATGTCCGCGATGCAACCCGTCGAAATTGCCAACAGTAATGACGCGGCCGGGTGAGTGAGGCGCCGCAGAGAGTTTCGTGTATATGTGACCCATTACATGACCCTCACATGCCGGTAAATGGGTTGTCGTGTTGTCGTTGTTATCTCGCGGGAGTCGACTTCAGAAACCCCGACCGCCAGGGCAGCGTTGTTCGTGCCGACGAGAAGCACGTATGCGCCGGCGTTAAAGTCGCCGTTTATTTGTTCGATGTCTGACGAACTTGGACGTAGTCCGTCGGCAACGCGCAATGCGAAATCATCAGAGACAATCAGAGACGGCAAATCCAGCGCTTCAACCGGACCAATTATGTGCTCTTGAAGTTTCTGTGATTCAAGGTGTTGTGACTCAACAAGTCGCTCAACGTCCTCGAGAGTCAGAGCGTTTGCGAGAGAAAGTTTGCCGACAGTCGTGCGCCTGAGTCCTGAAAGATACGCTCCGCAACCGAGACGTTCGCCTATGTCATGCGCTAACGAACGAATATATGTCCCTTTACTGCAGGAAACGGTAAACGACAGATGCGGCAAATCAAAGGTGACTTCATCAATCCGGTAAATTGTTACATTGCGAACAGGCGGTGTGACTTGCTCACCCTTGCGCGCAGAGCGGTACAGTGGTTGACCGTTCACCTTGATAGCCGAAAACGCAGGAGCTTGCTGTTTAATTTCACCGACAAACGTATCAAGCGTGTTATCTATTCGTTGACGTGTCACCTTCGGTATCTGTGCGGCGTTAATCTGCTCCTCGCTGACAGCTTCGGCGTCGTAGGTTTCAGAGCGGATTCCCAACCTGATTTGAGCTTCATAGATTTTGTCATAGTCAGTCAGGAATCGCGCTATCTTGCCACCGCTTCCGAGGCACAATACCAGAAGCCCGGTGGCAAGCGGATCGAGTGTACCGACATGCCCTATCTTCTTTTGATTCAGCAGGCGACGTAGTTTCTGCACAACGTCGTGGCTGGTCATCCCCAACGGTTTGTCTATCAGAAGAAGTCCGTTGTATTTGTCCGGCGCTTTACGTTTATTCACGACTCGACTCCCACCGCTACATGTGACTCGAGTGCGGTTTCGATTGAGCTGACAATGGTCTTGACGGCCGCACTTGTTGCTGAATCAAAGGCGCAGCCGGCGGCTCCGGCATGACCGCCACCGCCGAATTGCGAAGCGATAGCAGAAACATCACATCCCCCGCGCGACCGTAGTGACACTTTTGTTCGCTGATTGTCATCACTGCGGACTAATGCGCCGACTTCTGTGCCTTTAGCCATTAACGTGTATTCTACGATTCCTTCACAGTCCGCAGAGGTCGCCCCCGCCTGCTGAAACATAGCAGGCGGAATCTCTATCAGCGCCGCCCGTCCACCGGCAAAGAAACGAATCGTAGCCAGCGCCAGTCCGAGCAATTTGAGAGATGACGGTTTGCGTTGGAGATAGATGTGGTCAACTATTTTGCGAATATCGATTCCTTTTGCGACCAGGTCAGCTACAAGGCGGAATGTTTTGGGACCTGCGCTATTGTACTGAAACCGGCCGGTATCGGTCAGGATGGCGGTGTACAAAGACTCTGCGGTGGCAGCGCCAAACTCAAAATCAACGCCAATGAAATACTCTGTCAGTAACTCTCCCACAGAACTCGCAACAGGGTCAACCCATACGACATCACCGTAGCCGACGTTGTCGTGATGATGGTCGATGTTGATTATCCTGGCGTCCGGAGCCTTGAGATTCCAGACAGCGCCCATGCGCTCAGGCGTGGGACATTCCAGAACCAGCAGTAAATCATAAGGGCCGGCGCTCTCGACTTTCTTTAATTCGTCAGGGATGCGCACGTTGTGCAATCTTGTGGATTCCGGCAGAAAGCGAAGCATATCAGGCACGTCGCTTGCATGAGCCGCAGTGGCGCTTTTGCCCAACGATTCCAGATAATCGAGAACAGCCAGCTGAGTTCCAATTGAGTCGCCGTCGCCGTCCATGTGTGATGTCACCAGGATATTGTCGGCGGATTCGATCAATTGTCGAATAGCGTTGATGTTATCAATATGAGGAGTCATCTTAAAAGGATGCCGCGAAGAGATTAGCTAATGCACATCGCAGATTCACCCTGAGCGTCTGTCGTCGGGCTGTCATGACAGCCTGCCATCTGAAGTAGGGCTGGTGTCATCGGCTGGTTTGTTCTTATTGATATCGGCAAGAATTGACTCAATACGCATTGCCCGTTCTATCGATGCGTCATAAGCGAAGGCAATTTCAGGCATGTATTTAATTGTAATTCGCTGAGCGAGGCGCGTGCGAAATGATTTGCAACGCTCTTTGAGAAACGAGAGCAGCTCGATGCGTCCTTCCTCGTCGGCTTTCAATGACGACACAAATATCGTTGCATTGCGCAAGTCTTTTGTCAGAGTGACTTCAGTCACACTGACCAGTCCGAAGGATTGATCCTCTAAGACACTGTCGAGCAAGACGCTTGCTTCGCGGAGGATTTGGTCTGAAACTCGTCGTGAACGTGGGTAGGATTTCATAATATCTAAGAGAATCAATTCGGTGGGAATCAGTCAGTGATTGTGCGTCTCTTTGAGTATCGTCAGACAGAAGCCGACTCCTCCTGATTGAATCGTTATCTGAATCGTCACGAGGAGCCGGAACACTCAAGTATGTTCTGAGAAGTGTTTCTCTTCTGAAAATCTCTTTTTGCACAGGCGTGGACTGTACGGGCGCTTGTTAATTGTCACTGCTGGCGCCGACGCAGGACGCCGGGAGAACGGACGCGATTGACTCCTGTTTCTGCCTAAAGCATTTCTGTCGTGTAATCGACGAGAATCATGTCCGGTTCGCCTTTGACCATTGTCACAACACTGTTAAGAATTGAACTGACTGACGCCTGTTCATTTGCGACTGCGGCGATGCCGATGATGCCCGAGCGATAAATATCGTCACGACCAACTTCTGCGATTGATACGTTAAAACTATTGCCTATGCGAAACAGCAAAGGCTTTAAGCGCGTCTGCTTTTCCTTGGTTGAGGTGATCTTCGGGAGAGAAACCTCGATAGTTAAGCTTCCAATAACCATAGTAGAGCCATCATCCTTCCTGTAGTTTACGCGCGACTTCGACGATCTCGAATGTCTCAATTGAATCTCCGACCTTTATGTCGTTGAAATTTTCTATATGAATACCGCACTCAAAGCCCGCCGACACTTCCTTTACGTCGTCTTTGAACCTGCGGAGTGAATCTATGGAACCGGTGTACACTTTTTTGCCGTCGCGCATCAAGTTGACTTTATGTGAACGACGCACAACACCATCTTTGACATGGCAACCGGCGACCAGGCCAACCTTGGGTGTTTTGAATGTGTCCCGAACTTCCGCGAGACCCATGTGACGCTCCTCGAAGGCCGGAGCCAGCAGTCCTTCGAGCGCCTGACGAATGTCGTTTTCGACTTCGTAGATCACTGAATAGCGCCGGATGTCAACTTTTTCGATCGCCGCCGTTTCGCGGGCGCGAGGTGTAGGGCCGACATGGAAGCCGATTATGATGGCTCCCGATGTTGACGCGAGAAGCACATCGGACTCTGTCACAGCGCCGACACTCTTGTGAACGATGCGCACACGCACTTCATCATGTTCAATCGCCGACAAGGTTTCAGCCAGCACTTCGACTGAACCGTCGACATCACCTTTGATAACCAGTGGCAGCTCTTTGACCTTCTCATCTTGTATCCGGCTAAAGAGATTCTCAAGTGTGGTATGGCCTTGCGGCTGGCGATAGTCATATTCACGCTTAATTTGCTGACGCTTGTTTGTAATCTCTCTCGCTGAGCTGTCATCGGTAACAACGAGGAAGGAGTCTCCTGCTTGTGGCACACCGTTAAGACCGGTCAACTGCCCGGGGTCTCCCGGGTGAAGTTGCTTTAGCTGATTGCCACGATCATCGACAATTGTGCGCACCCGGCCATAATTCACACCGGCCACCATTGTGTCACCGATGGAAACACTCCCGCATGTGACAAGAACCGTTGCGACCGGTCCACGGCCTTTTTCGAGCCTTGATTCGATGATACTGCCTTGCGCTCTGATACAGGGGTCCGCTTTCAGTTCCAATAAGTCGGCGGTCAGAACGACAATTTCGAGAAGCTTATCTATCCCCTCACCGGTCTTGGCCGACACCGGAATCATAGGCGTGTCGCCACCCCAGTCTTCCGGCACAAGGCCATGATTTGACAACCCCTGGCGCACTTTTTCGATATTCGCCTCAGGTTTGTCAATCTTGTTTATCGCGACAACGATAGCGGCCTTAGCCGCTTTAGCGTGGTCAATCGCCTCAATTGTCTGGGGCATGACATTATCGTCAGCGGCGACTACCAGAATCACCACATCGGTGACACGAGCGCCACGCGCGCGCATGGCTGTGAAAGCTTCATGGCCGGGTGTATCCAGAAATGTGATAGTCTCTCCGGACTTATTCTTTACCTGATACGCGCCAATGTGTTGTGTGATAGCGCCTGACTCACCGGACACCACATTCGCTTGCCGGATATAGTCGAGGAGTGAGGTCTTGCCGTGATCAACGTGCCCCATCACTGTCACAACCGGCGGACGTTTCACTTGCTCGCCCTCGGACTCGACCTCTTTGGCGTATTCTCCGGCTTCGGCTTCCTGCTCGATTCCGTGATTGAATTCAAGACAGAGCATCTCAATCGTATCGATATCAAGGCGTTGATTGATCGTCGCCATCTGGCCGAGTTCAATGATTTTCTTAATCAAATCGCCAGAGCTGATGTTCAACGACTTCGCCAATTCTCCGACCGTCATAAATTCAGTCACTTTGACGATATTCTGTACATCAATCAACTCGCCTTCTGAGGCGCCGCGACGGCGGTACTTTTTCGTCTTTTGTGAGCCGCCGATTTGAGCCATGGTTGAGCGGAAACTCTTGCTGACCTCCGCCGTATCAACTGTTCTGCTACGACGTTTGCGCTTGCGACCGCCTTGAGGTCGGTATCCACCGCCCGGCGGACGGTACCCTCCACCTCCGGGTGGACGAAATCCTCCGCCTCCGGGCGGACGAAATGGCTTACCGGAAGGATTTCTTGAGGGCGTCGAAGAGGTTGTCTTCGATCCGACTGATGATCCGGATGTCGGTTTTACGAAATCACCGAGGGAGCCGCCGGAGCTACTTCGACCACTGGCTTGCTTCGCAGCAGCGGCGCGCGCCTGATCACGCTTCACCTTCTTTTTGTGCTCAAGGTCCTTCTTGGCATTGGCCTTCTCGATATCAAATTTGCGAGTTACTGCCGCCACCATTTCATCAGTCGCAACACTCATATGCGACTTAGGCGTAAAGCGCAACTCACGCACTATCTTGAGAAAGGCGTTTGAAGAAATGCCGAATTTTTTGGCAACTTCATATATTCGTATATTTGCCACGTTCTATCTTCCCTGCCGCAGAACTTCACGGAACTCTATTAGGCTACAATTATTCAGCGGGCGCCGCTTTCTCTTCGCTACCGCCCGGTTCGTCGGCGCCCTCCTCAAGGGGCTCAGATTCGGATTCGTCGGAGACATCCTCTTCCGGTTCGCCGCTTTCACTCACAAAGAGTGACTCAATACCTGTCTTGGGCCTCTCACCGGGCTCAAGCTGCGCCGCCGCTTCGGCTTTTTCCTGACGTATCTGTGCAAGATACTCCTGCTGAATACGATTTGAAATCTGGCGCGCCTTCTCGAGTAATGTCTCGGCAGTCTTTTCACCAATGCCCTCGACATCAGTCAGGTCTTCAAGTGTCATGTTCGCCAGCATTTGCACCGAGACAATTCCCATCTCAATCAAACGCTCTTCCATTTTCGGCCCGACACCTTCAAGTCCGCCGATTGGCATTGCCATTTCAACTTGTTGGCGTTTGATAAGACTGTATTCAGTATCCGAGAGAATATTGATTTTCCAGCCGGTCAATTTGGATGCCAAACGCGCGTTCTGCCCGCCGCGTCCGATCGCCAGTGAAAGCTTTTCGTCCTCAACAGCGGCAGTCATTGATTGACGGTCTGAATAGACATCAAGCGCCGTAACTTTCGCCGGCGCCAGTGAGCGGGTAACAAACAATTCCGAATTAGAGCTGTACAAGACAATATCAATTCGTTCATTATTCAACTCACGCACAACTGACTGCACACGAACTCCCTTGACACCTACGCAGGCGCCAATCGGATCAATTCTGTCGTCAATCGAGCTGACTGCAATTTTCGCGCGCTCGCCGGCGTCACGGGCGATAGCTTTTATCTCGATGATACGCTCGTAAATTTCCGGCACTTCGACAGCGAATAACGCTCTCAGGAAGTCGTCCGACACTCGTGACAGTGTAATCTGCGGACCGCGTGTCACCTGTTCGACTGACGTGATAATAGCTCGCAATCTGTCTCCCTGACGATACTTCTCGCGCGGAATCAATTCACGCATCGGCAGAAACGCCTCAGCGTCGCCGAGGTTAACCAGCAGTCCGGTCTTGTCGATTTGTGTGACAACACCGGAAACGAGCTTGCCGACTTTGTCCTCATACTCCCCGAAGACTCTCATACGCTCGGCCTCGCGGACGCGCTGAATCAGAATCTGTTTGGCGGAGGCCACGGCATTGCGGCCGAACTCTTCGTAGTCAAGATAGATGTCCATCTCGTCACCGATTTGCGCTGTCTTATCCAGAGAAACAGCCTCTTCCAGAGCGATTTCGGTAATCGGATCGGTGACTTTCTCGACAACAGTTTTGACCGCCATCATCGTGATTTCGCCGTCACTTTTGCTGAAGCTAAAAGAGATATTGTTAGCTTCAGGATATTTTTTCCTGGCGGCCGCCAATAATCCGGCTTCAAGAGTCTCAACAACGACCTCGAAATCTATATTCTTCTGTCTGGCGATTTGCGTCATCGCCTCAACGATGTCATAACCCATCGTTCATGTTTCTCCAGTTTCTTTTCAAGAATGTTTATTCAAGAAGACTTCTTCAAGAATGTTCTTTACAAGAACGCTTTCAAGCGCTCAGGCGTTTGAACCTGCAACCCTGATTACTGTCAGAGTCTCTCTTAGTGAAAAAAAATCAAGACCGGATTCCACAAGCCCAATCCATGGCCGAAGCCCAAGGTCGCGCAGGGGGAGAACCGCTCTCGTTTGTGTCTGCCTGTGTCTTTTTCTCTTCTCAATTCATCACGCGCCAAGCGCGCTTACTTATTATACGAAAATCCCTGTGGTTCGATGAACTTGCTCTTGCTCTCCTGCAGGCAGTTTGAAAATTGCCATTCACTTCTGCTATATATATTCACGGGCAACGGAAACATCTGCAAGAGCAATACTCTGCTCTCCGGACTTTTTCGTTTTAATGATTACTTGCCCATCCTCAACACTCTTTAATTCACCGCGCATCTGCTTTTTCGATTCATCAGTAAAATCAATCGCAATTGTGCGCCCGACTTTGCGTCGGAATTCCTTCTCGGTAGTCAGCGGCCGGTCAATCCCCGGTGATGACACTTCAATTGTATATGACCCCTCAAACAGCTCCTGCGCTTCAAGTTCGCCGTCGATAGCTCGCGACAATCCGGCGCAATCAGCCAGCGTAACGCCGTCATCCGAGTCTACAAAAACCTGCAGGCGCAGAGACCTGCCGTGACGAACGACTTTCAACTCAACAAGTTCGTGGCTACCCTCACGCTCCAGGACCGTTTCAATAAGCGCTGAAACCCGGCTCTCCAACTCTTCAGACATATCCGGACTTTCCGCTCTACTGTACCGTAACGTTATGGCTCACAAACCAATCACATACATCAACATCTCACGTCCAGACCGCAAAAATGGCGGAAAAAAAGTGGGCTTTCGCCCACTTCAGAACGCGTGGCTAATATATTGGCGCGCAAGCCAAAAGGCAACAGATTTTTTTCTTATTTGCAACCGCCGGGGATTTGCTTCGCTATGCTATTGCAGTTCAACGCTAAACGGCAGACAACATAACCGTCTGCTTGAGCTATTTCAGCTTCTGCAAAAGCTCTGAAACCGATGAAACAACGTCTTCACGCCCGATGAGGGCAATATCGTCGCTGTTTCTTGCTTTGAGCTCTACCTTGCCCTCTTTCAGGGATTTGGCGCCAATGGCTATCCGCACCGGACAGCCAATCAGGTCAGCGTCGTTGAGCTTGACTCCGGCCCGCTCAGGGCGGTCATCGAGCAAAGTGTCAATTCCCGCATCCGTAAGCGTCGCATACAGTTCATCGGCGGCCTCGCGGATATCATCCTGTTTGTAGTTCAGTGGCACTATTTCCACCGCATACGGAGCGATATTTTTCGGCCAGATGATACCGGAGTCATCGTGATACCGTTCAACCGCCGCCTGCGGCGTGCGGGTGATACCGATACCGTACGAGCCCATAATAAACGGCTGTTCTTTACCATTGGCGTCAAGGAACTTGGCGTCCATCGATTGCGAGTACTTTGTCCCGAGCATGAAGGTATTGCCCACCTCTATTCCCTTCTTGCAAATCAAGCGTCCGTCACAGAGCGGACATTTGTCGCCCTCGCTCGCCGTCAGGAAATCGCCGTCGGCGGTGATTTCGAAGTCACGTCCCACATTGGCGTTGAGATAATGCGCATCGGCCTCATTGGCTCCGACAACGAAGTTTTTCAACTCCAGAACTTCATTGTCCGCATAGATGGGAATATCTGTAAGCCCGACAGGTCCGGCAAAGCCCACCGGAGCGCCTGTGGCGCTCTTGACTGTCTCCTCGTCGGCCATCTCCAGTTCGACTGCCTTGACGATATTATTGAGCTTGACCTCATTCAGTTC
The DNA here is from genome assembly GCA_964516945.1 of uncultured Ignavibacteriales bacterium. Taxonomy (GTDB): domain Bacteria; phylum Zixibacteria; class MSB-5A5; order GN15; family JACZUZ01; genus JAJRPJ01. The sequence goes on along the minus strand of CAZFAL010000057.1, from coordinate 3,444 downwards.
ACGGTCGCCGCGAATCAGCACAGCAATCGGTTTGTCATCAGCTTTGTAAATCAGCGTCTTGACCAGTCGGGTCGCAGGGACTTTGAGGAAGGCGGTGACTTCTTCGATTGTTGCGGCGTTGGGAGTCGCTACTTTTTCCAGAGCTTTTTCTTCGGAATCGATTTCCGGTGAGCTTTCGTCGCCGAATGTCGCCTTTTCGCGATTGGCGGCATAGTCGCAGGTGTCGCAAAACAGCAGATATTCCTCACCGGCGGAGGTGTCTACAATCACCATAAACTCATGCGCCGCCTCGCCGCCCATCGCGCCGGTGTCGGATTCGACTTTGCGCGCGTCAAGTCCGGCGCGTTCGAAAATCTTGAAATACGCGTCGACCATTTTCTGATAGCTGACTTTGTGGCTCTCCAGATCGGCGTCGAAACTATACGCATCTTTCATAATAAACTCACGCCCGCGCATCAGCCCGAACCGCGGACGGATTTCGTCGCGGAACTTGATTTGAATCTGATACATGTTCAGCGGCAGTTGTTTGTAGCTTTTCAGCTCGCCGGAGACCAGCGAGGTGATAACCTCTTCGTGGGTGCCGTTGAGAACATAGTCGCGCTGATGACGGTCTTTGAGGCGCATCTGCTCCCGTCCGGCCGTTTCATAGCGCCCGGATTTCTGCCAGACCTCAGCCGGAGCCAGCGCGGACATAGTGATTTCCACCGCCCCGGCGGCGTTCATTTCCTCGCGCACAATATGTGAGAACTTTTGGATTACTCTCTGCATCAGCGGCAGATAGAGATAGATTCCGGCGGCCAGCTTGCGAATATAGCCGGCGCGCACGAGGAGTTTATGGGAAACAAGCTCCGCCTCGGCAGGAGCTTCACGTAATGTCGGGATGTAAGTTTGTGTCCAGCGCACTTGCGCGTCCTTCTTGTTGATTGCCTAATCTGCTGGTTAACTCAATTGAATCACTACCCCCATCAGGAATCGAACCTGAATTTCCGGCTCCGGAGGCCGACGCGTTATCCGTTACACCATGGGGGCAAGAGTGAATCGCCTGCTGTTATACATATACACATTTCGCTGTATATGCAGGTGGATATAAACCCGAAAGTGGCGGGGTTGTCAACAGATAACCGGATGCAAGCAGTATGGTCTGGGGACGTAGGGGCGTCGTTTCGGCGCCCTTGTTTAGCCGGGCAAGCGCTTGAATCGTAAAAGGGCAGGGAAACCCTGCCCCTACTGCTCCGGGCATATTGCTCAATGCAAGACAGTCATCAAGAACCCGCCCCAGAGGATGATTAGCGCCACGCCGAGTATCATTCGGTCTTTCGAGGCGCCGATTATCACCGCCGTTGCCAGTAAGGTGAGACCGAGCCGCGCCTGAAGTTTCCACATCAGAAATGCCTCAAGCGCCTGTCCGATGAGCATAAAGCTGGCTACGAGCAAGGCAAGATACAGTCCTGTGAGCTTGCGCCCGGGTGTTTTCGCCCCGCCTCCGTGGCTGTCCGGGGTTGTCTCTTCACGTTTTGCTTTCGGGCCTGCCATAACTTTTCCCATCGCGGCGCCACCGTCTTCGGACTATTTGCCAAACTCTTCGAAGAAGTCCGCTATTCCCTGCGCTATCGCTTGCGCGACCTTGCGGCGATAGCGTTTGGTTTTCAGCAACCGCTCCTGCTCGGGTAGTATCATAAAGCCGCATTCAACCAGCGCCGAGGGCCGTTCGGTCGGCCGCAGGACCGCCAGGTTGCCATGATAGAAACCATGGTCTTTTTGACCGGTCAATGCAATCATTTTTTTGTGAATCGCCTTCGCCAGCGCCTGTGAGTGGCTGTGATAGAAATAGGTTGAAACGCCATAATTCACAAACGGATTCTCGCCATCCGGCAGAGCGTTATTGTGCACCGAGACGAACAAATCAGCGTCCACACTGTCGGCCACTTTCGGCCGGTCATAGAGTGTCAGCCCTTCAGCGCCTGTGCGGGTCAGGATAACTTCCGACCCTTTGCGACGAAGCTCATCACGCAGAATTGTGGCAATCGCCAGGTTCGCCTCGGCTTCGGTGTAGCCGGTCGGGCCGATTGAGCCGGGGTCGGGGTTATGGCCGGGATCGACGACAATAGTCTTCCCGCGCAAGGAGTGGATGTCCGTTGGCGGGTATTCCAATTGCAGTTCGAAGACATTGCCCTGATAACCGGCATGATAGCCCCAGAGTGGCCCAGAGAAACGTAATTCGAGACGGAATAAGTCCGGCTCCGGTTGTGTCCAGGTGGCTGAAGTCAGGAAGGTGTCACGGTAATCATAGCGGAACCAATCCGTATCCATTGTTACGCCGAATAGTTCAACGACAAGTGTGCGCGGGTCCGGTTCAGTGATTGAAAACGGGTGTTTACCTGAGAGTTGCGCGCTGATTGTCAGTTCATGGTCGCTCTTTTCGCTACGTAGACTGGAAAGCCGGCTATGCGGCGGCAGGACACCGGGTTTGAGTGTTTTCGCGCGCGACATCTCGACATACCCGTAGCGGGTTTCTGAGAGTTTCAGACGATACCAGTCACCCTCAAACCCCACCGCCAGCGCCCGTACTCCCGCCGGTTGGAAGAGACCGAGATAGCCGCGAGCCGGAGCCACGCGCAGGCGTTGGGTGGTGTCTGTGAATTCTATTGTACGCGGATACGATTCCGGATTGAATGACAGCGCAATCTCCGCAGTGTCATTGGCGACACTACCGAAGTATTGCATCAGGCCCCAGTTGATAGAGCGCAAGAGACTGATGTCAATACCCATTATGCTGTTGCCGGTGGGCGTGGGGAGCGAATCAGGCAACCCGGGCGCTGTCATATGATAGATAAGCCTCGCTGAATCGATTGCCACAGGTAGACTGAAGCGATACAATCCCTGATAGATACCGGGGACCAACAAGGCGCTGTCTGTCGTTGCAGTCGATGTGTCAAAAACATCACCGGCATGATAGGGGTATGCGACTCCAAGCGCTTCGGACATTGGAATAGAATCAACAACTCCGGGGATCTCCGCCCAGCCCCGACAGTTTGGGGCGCCACGAAATTGCAGTCGGAGAATGTCCCCAGTCTGCACAGAACGTGACAGCGTCGGCAGGCGGTAGTCCGGGAAAACAATCAATGAATCGACATCGTCGGCAGTGGCTATATCAGGGACCTTCACCGGCCAGTCGACAGTGTCACTGCTTGTCCCTTTTGTTGCGACAATTTGGAAAACAAAGTCACCCGGACTCAGCGGGACAAAGGCCAGCCAGCCGCCACCTTTATCGACCGGGGTTGGAAAGCCATTGACCGTCAGTTTCCATGACGGATTGACTGAGCCGAAAATGAAGGTTGAGTCGATAGCGCCGATACGCTGGTCTTGTTTTGGATAGACGATGTTGATATCGGCGCTGTCTGAAGCTGTCGCCAGAGTATGCAAGGAAAGCAGAAAGAGAAATAC
>CAZFAL010000056.1:0-17061 GCA_964516945.1 uncultured Ignavibacteriales bacterium | reverse complement strand
TTGGATAGAGCATCTGCCTTCTAAGCAGAGGGTCACAGGTTCGAATCCTGTCGGGAGTATTTTTTATTCAGTACAGCGACAACTAGTAACCCGCAGGACTCGGCGGTAGGTCGGGTTCCGGCGTCCGGCGCCTGCCGGACAAGAAACCCGACATGTTTGGTTATAGCTGACTGCCATGCTGAGCGTAGCGAAGCATCTGGCTCGATGTTAGCAGGTGAATCGGAAGTAGACTCTTCCCTTCGCTCAGAGTGACAATAAGAACACTCAAGATAACAGCAGAGTCTTTCTGCGAGGCATGTCGGGTTTCTCCGTCCGGCAGATGCCGGACTTCGGAACCCGACCTACATCATATTGTCACATACCGCTCGCACCACATACCGGCGCCGGGCCACCGGAAAATATTCTGGCAATCATATAGGTCACATCACCGATGTTCACACTACCGTCACTGTTAGCGTCTGCCTCGTCGGCGCAGGACGGCGCCGGGCCGGCGGAGAAGATTCTGGCTATCAGGAATGTGACATCACCGATATTGGCGCTCTGGTCATTGTTGGCGTCACCCGGTGTGTCACAACAGCCGAGATCAACATTGACTTTGACAATGTTCGAATTGCGTCCGGTCTGCCCCTCAGCGTCTGTGGACTGGACATAATAGTAGTGATCACCCGCTACCGCGCCGGTCAGGTTGACATTTGTGGCGCTGACACCTGTCGCCGCAGGGGCTGATGAAGCATAGAAATCGACAAGGTTGATATCATCAAGATAGATACCCTCCTCGAGGAATCCCAGATCGGTAAAATAGGCCAGCCGCAAATAAATCTGCTGGCCGGCAAATGCGCTAAAGTCAAACGCGACTTCAATCCAGCCACCAGATTGTCCGGTGATTCCATTGCCAAGATTCTGACCATGTGGATTTGTATTCGTGGTCAATGAAGGATGCGGGAGATTGCTGTAAATAAAGCCGCCGTCGGTGGACACCTGCACATAGAAGTAGTCCCAGTCGGTTTCGATATTGTACCAAGTCCAGAACTTGAGTGAATCATTAGTCTGGACGCGGATCGGTGTCGCTGAGGTCAGCCAGTGATATCCTTGATTGACACTATTGGCCTTCCAGGAGGTGGCGCCGCTGTGCTTGCGGGCGCTGGAGAGTGAAAAGCGCTCTGTCTGCCAATAACCGTTGTCGGCCTCGGCGTCGTCTGTTACTCGTGAATAGCCGCTCAACTCTGTGACATCATAGGAAACACCTGGATTATAGATATCTGTGTCATTCCAGAGTAAGGTGATATTTCCGTCGGTTGATGTATCTGCCGCGGCGCTTAGAGCCGGTGAACGCGGCGGGCCGACTTTGCGCGGATTGTCGGCAATCGAAATCAGGAACAGATTGGGCTGGATGTTTTCGGCGATGAGTGTCGGAATACGTGACAACGGCGCCCAAAACCCGTCCGAGTTATTGCCGATTTCGACGGTCATCGACGGGATATTCATTTCGGTATATGCCCAGTCATCTGCTTCGCCGTTTGTGGGATACAAATCCCAGCCGATAGAGGGCGCATACCCATTGTCCTTTGTCAGCGAGTCACCGATGTTCTGAAAGACATCCTCATCAACGGAGAAGAACCGGTCATACCCGAGCGGCCAGAGTTCAAGGTTCGAGTAGCTGTGATGATTATGGATAATTGAGAAATTGCGGGATTGAATGAAAGCGCTGACGGCCTGCGTTTCCGGTTCAGAAAACGGGCCCGTTCCGCGGTATGTTTGCGAAGACGGATCGGGCGAGCTACCGATATCGTTATAGCCCCAGTGACCGGCATAGTTGCGATTGAGGTCCACTCCGGTGTCAACCGCGTTAGTGTTTGGGCGGCGATTCTTACGCCACAGGCCGCCGCCACCCGGATTAGTTGTCTCATTGTAAACATAGCCGTCGGGATTAAACACCGGCAGTATGTATATCTCACGGGTGTCAACAAGATTTGTGACATACGAGTCTGTGCCGTAATTGCTCACGAGATAGTCCATCACAGCCAGAGTCGTAGCGGCTCCGGCAGGTTCGCGGGCATGAGTTAGCGACGAAAGCAGGACCTCCGGCTCGTCCTCATCGACGGAAGGATTGTCAGAGATTTTAACGACCCACAGGTCTCGTCCTTCAATTGTCTGGCCAATGCTGAACTTTGCGGTCATGATGGTCGGATTCGCCGCCGCTGTCGAATCAAGATGGGCGACAATCTCTGAGAAGGTTTCGTATCCGCCCATTGAGTTCACTTGCGCGCCTCCCTGAAGCGGGCGTTCGGCCAGGAATCTCTCGTGATAAAACTTCTCCATATCCGGGATTTCGACTGTGAAAGGGATACCGGCTGCCTGCAGGCGCATCTGGTCGGCTGAATCGGCATAGATGACGAATTCTTCATTGCCAAGTTCGATAATATCGTAGCCACCCAAAACAACCTGCTCGAATTGCTGTTTATCTTGTGGAGTGACACGAATCTTGTCAATTGGAGAGCTTCCTGCGAATGCATTCCCAACACCGATACCGCAAATAAGCGCGCTGAGTGTCAACACAAGTGTAAATGACGCTGTCCGACTGGTGAGTTTCTTTGTAATTGTGGTCATTGTTCCTCTGCCTTTCTGTAGCACAGAAAATGTTTCCTGAAGTGTAATCTCCGGTTTGACAAACCGATTTGCACCGGATTTGCACCAGATTTGAATTGAATCTGAACCAGTGGAGGGAAGCTGGCAGTTGGATGAGACGGCTTTCGACGACTTACCCTGTGTCAGGTGCGCTTAATCTGACACTCAGACAAGATACAAACATATTCAGATTCTGCAAAACATTTTTAGCAATCATTGCGTATTGAAGGAAGAGACTGTAGATTCGGAGACGAAGATTTGCAATCAAAAATAATCAGACTACCGTTAGCGAGAAGCATGATGAATAATCCCGACCCGCTCAAGCAGGACCCGCTGAAAGAACGTGTAGATCGCTTGCAAGCCTCTGTGGAGGAACTGGCGGCGCTGAACGAAATAGCCACGGCTATTGGATCCAGTCGTTCGCTCGAAGGTGTCAATCGGACAATCGTCGAGTTGATTGTCAAACGATTGCACGCCTCACAAGGGGCTGTTTTCCTGCTACCTGAGAATCTCACTGATTCGTTGCAAACGATGGTGCGCGTAACCGCTCATTCTGTTAAAGAGGGTCCCGCTCGATTTGGTTCGGTCGCCAACGGTTGGGTGATTAAGAACGGGCGACCGCTGAACATTTCGCAAGAGGATGACCCAAACGGATTCTTGCGTCATGCAACTGAGGGAGTCACATCGGCTCTGACTGTTCCGCTAAAACATTCGGGGCGGATGATAGGCACATTGAGTGTCTTTAACAAACGCAACGCATCCGCCTTCACAGCAGATGACCAGCGTTTTTTGACAATTGTCGGCGCGCAATCCGCGCAAGTTATCGAAAACATACGACTGCTTGAGTCGGAAGTGCAGTTTGCGACGCTCAAAAAGGAATTGTCACTGGCCGGCGAGATACAGGAATCGTTCATGCCAAAGACATTCCCGCATCTTCCGGGATATGACATACATGCCTTGAATGTACAGGCGGATGAAATCGGTGGAGACAGTTACGATGCGCTCCCAATGGGAGATGACCGCGTACTGTTGACACTCGGCGATGTGTGTGGTCATGGTGTGCCCGCAGCGCTCTTGATGGCAATGGCACAAACGACGATTCGCTCACAGCTTGACGCCAAAGGTGGCGTGATTTCGAATCTCAGTGAATTTGTACAGAACATTTCCGATTACATTTATCGTAACACTGAGCCGGGTAAGTTTGTCACAATGTTTCTCGCGCTGTTGTCCTGTCAGGATCATCAGCTTGAATATGTCAGCGCCGGACACCCGCCGGGGCTGATTTCTGACACATCCGGCGCCATTCAGGAGCTGATAGCGGGTGGCCCGCCACTCGGTGTCGTCCCAGGGGCCACCTACGAATCAGCAAAGACAGCGCTGTCATCCGGCTCGAGACTTCTCCTCTACAGCGATGGTGTGACGGAGTTGGAAAACAGCGCCGAAGAGCAATACGAGTCTGAGCGGCTGAAAGAGTTCATGCGTAGCAGAGTCGGCAGTGATTCAAGGGTTTTCTGCGCTGACTTGAAGGAAGAATTGGACACATTTGGCGGAAATGCGCCACCGGATGATGACATTACGTTATATTCTATTCGTAGACGTTAGCTATCGGCGAAGGATTCAAGCCCGTCGCCCCAATTCTCAACGACAGGAATATGTTTGGGATTGTGATTCCCAGTGGTTACATACAGAGCGTGAGGCTCGCTAACGTGTTGTTGTCCACAGCATTGTACCGCAGCATAATACCACAGTAATAGTACCACAGTATAGTACCGATTGCCGTTTGTAATCCCGCTTTGCCTTCTCCGTTCTTTTCGCTTGCTATTCAGAGAAGCTTACTTATATTACCGTTGTAAAACAATAAGCTACCCGGGGGTCGGGAAAGGGCTTTGTTATAGCAAACCATTTTTCTCGTGCAGGCGAAAGTTTGACGCCTTACAGACTGGACATGCGGCATGAACGACAATAAGATTACCTGGTCGAGCATCTGTCGAAATTGGACAATCTCTTTTCAGATACCAATTCTGGCGGCTATCTTAGTTCTTTGTGTTTCCGAAGCAACTGTAGCCAGTTTCGCTAAACAGAACTCGCGTGGAGCCGACGATCTCTCATCGGCTCAGTCAGGCGCGAGGTCACTCTCAGCTGTTCAAATCATCGACCCGGGCGCCCCGGATACCCTGTGGGTGAACGATAATGTGATAGCGCAAGGCGGCGCTTCAGATGTTACCGTCTCGCTCTTCAATGACGAAGGAATTGTCGGCGCCTCTGTTGGACTTACCTGGTCCACTGCTGACTTATCTCTTGATTCTGTTTCTTACACTGGCACAAGGATTGATGCGCTCCCGAACGAACAAACCTTCGCTACGATTGACAATATCAACAGGACAGTAATCATCGGCTTCGTTGAGTTATCGAGTCCGGTACAGCCACTTTCGTCTGGCTCGGGCGCGTTCGCTACACTCTGGTTTTCAGCGGCGCCGGGAGCTGCGGAACAACCTGCTGTCATCGATTCGGCCTTCGTCCCTCCTGCGGGTGAATTCGTCTTCAGCAACATTGATAACGAAGCCTTTGTACCGCAATTCCGAAGTGGTGTCCTTAACATTCTAAGCGACACAGACGGTGACGGAGTCGTGGACATTGGCGACAACTGCCCCTCAAAATTCAACCCCTTGCAAGAGGACTTCGACGGCGACGGCCTCGGTGATTCTTGTTTCTTACCGGCGTATCTGTTTCCGCTGACATTCGTCGCCCGACCGGCAAGTGGGTCATCCGGGTTAATGGCGCCTCCTTCTTCAATGTTCCCGCCCGGTGACGCTGAAGTCAATCTGACTGTCACAGACCCCGACGGTGACTTTATTGGCGCAGATTCACTGGGAAATATCACGAACACTATTGGGAGCGACGCAAATTATTTTGATATCGAGACACAGGATTCAATTGTTATTAACACTCCGAAAACCGGAGACTATACAGTTAGTGTGGTAGCTAAAGCCGGCGGCACTACGACCGGAGCGTTATATACGATATTTATGAGGACTGACGGCACTGTCCAGAATCAAGTGGGAAGTGTCACCTCTGTGCCTGACTTTGGAGTTACAGAGACCGCGACAGCTAAGACGGAGCCATACTCTTTCGGGGATGCAAATGACGACAGAGCATTCAACATAGCAGATGTAACTTTTCTTATTGCCTGGATATTCGGTGGCGGACCCGGCCCAAACATTCTTGATGCAGCGGATTCGAATTGCGACGGCTCAGTCAACATCGCCGATGTCACGTATAATATCGCTTTTATCTTTGTCGGAGGATCTCCAGCCCCGGGGTGTGGCTAAGCTTCGCACAAGACGAGTCGAGCAGAGTTGCAAGTAGTCTTAACCGGCTTTCACGCGGCCGATGAAGCCGCGATACTCCTGATGAAATCCCGGTAATCGGCGAACAGGGGATCTATCAGCGCCTCTAACTCAGAGATGCCTAATCTCCAGGTAAGCGCGTTTGTTAACCACTTTTCACTTTCGCGCTTCCACTGTCTGCGCGCGCAGTACCTCGCGCAAAGTAATGCCAGTTCTCCGTTGCCGTTAGTCTCAGGCGCTCTCGCCACTTTGTGGAAACTCTCATCGGCCTCTTTCTCATTGCCAAGGGCTTGTGTAGAAATAGCATATACGATGGCTGAATAGACAGTATCATCGCTCTCTTTCATGAGCGTCTGCGAAATTTCTCCGGCGCGAGTGAAGTGTTCTCCGGCTTCCACTGCTCTGCCAATGCCGCTCAGGGCCAGCCCAAGATAGCAATGCGCCAGATGTTTCTGTTGATTATTCTCACAGGCGTCCGTAAGAACTTCAATCGCTCTCCCCGTATCACCCGTGCAGTAGAGTAACCAACCGTAGTCCAGATAAATCTCCGGCTGACCGCCGTATCTGCTCGCAACCGCATATTTGCTCAGCGCCTCTTCAAACCGTCCCATTTTCTGGAATGACCTGGCCAGAAAGTAATGCGCTCGACCATAGTCCGGCCGCAGTTCCAAACAACGCGTGAAGGCATTGATGGCTTGTGGCATACTATTCAAGTCATAGTAGAGCATCCCCTGCAAGAGAATGGTTTCCTCTGATAGAGGATCCACTGAAAGCGCTTTCCGTGTCCAGGCCAGCGATTCTTGCAGAGCGCCCTTGCCTTCATTCGCCCATGCCAGCGTACGATAGGCCTCCCCATAGTTCGCATCGAGCGTCACAGCCCGGCTGAGATATTCTATGGCTTCATCATATTTCCCGCGTAAGTGTAACAATCGCCCATACGCTCGATATCCGTTTGGCTTTGAAGGATCGAGGTCAATCGCCTTTTGCGCCCGTTCAATACCTTTTCCCCAGTTTGCGCTACTTCTGTCAAAGTAGTTCATATACAGAGAGCCGCGCAAGTCGGCCAACCCGGCATAAGCCAACGGGTATTTCGGGTCGATTTCTATTGCTTTCTCCAGCATTGTCCGCGCGAAGTCCATATCCTCACGAGTATTGCGGGTCAGATAACTTCGTCCCTTAAGATAAAACTCGTAGGCTTCAACATTTTCCGTCGCGCGGGCGGCCTTTCCTTTTTCGGCGCAGGGGGCGAATTCCAAACGTAACGCCTCAGTAATTCGCTCACAAATCAAGTCTTGCAGATCAAAAATGTCTGTCACCGGCGAATCGTATTTTTCGGTCCAAACGATTTTCGACGACTGGGTTTCTATCAAGGTAGCTGAGACTCTGACACGGGACGCAGCGCGGCGGATGGTACCTGATAACAGGAAATCAGCGCCGAACTCAGACCGGACTTCCTCCGGGGTGCGCTCTTCGGTGAATGCGCGCTTGATGACAACAAAAGGAGTCACTTCAACACCCTCGAGCCGACTCATCAATGAAATTAACTCCTCAGTGATACCCTCAGCGAATAACTCATCGTCCGGTGATTGACGCATCTGAAATGGGGCAACAGTGACAGTTATCGTCGGGTTCTGATCGCCGACATCAAAGTGTTCGCCGATGGCGTCGATCGCATCACAGACAGCGCTGAAGTCCGGGTAGCGCTCTTCGGGTTGCTTCGCCAACATGCCACTGACGAGCTTATCGACTATCGAACCCAACGTCGGCTCCAGTTTAGAGGGAGGAACCGGCTCTTCATACATAATTGAATAAATAGTCGCCATATCATAGCCGGACTCAAATGGACGCTTGCCCGTTAACAATTCATAAAGAATCACTCCGACAGAAAAAATATCTGAGCGAATATCGAGCGGTCGACCATCGGCCTGTTCCGGCGAGAAATAGTTAAGTGTTCCGGCAATTTCTTTTATGTCTTCAGCGGTAAGGGTCGAAGCGCCACTTGCCAGACCAAAATCAATTATCTTGATAGAGTCATTGTAGATGAGAACATTCGCCGGTTTCAAGTCGGCGTGTATCACTCCCCGCTCTCCGGCATGAACCATCGCTTCAGCGATTTTGCGGATAAGTTTCAGCGCGACATCGGCGGTAAGAGTTTCTCTCAGGAGCAGTTCTTCAAGTGACTCACCCTCAAGGTATTCCATGACCAGCACAAGACGATCATCTTCTTCTATCAGCTCCATGACTCTTGGGAAACAGTCATGGTCAAGGCGCTGATACACTCCGTACTCGTTCTGCAACGCTTCTCGAGCATAGGGGACCGACTTACGCGAGACCTTGAGCGCAACTTTTGCTCCGGATTCGGTGTCTTCGGCAAGATAGACATTAGCCATTCCGCCACCGCCGAGCTTCTTAATTGAGCGATATTTTCCCGTGTGGAACTGTGTCATCATTCTTTAGCGCAAATACAAGAACCCGTTAGGACATCGATGTTACTGCCAAGGCATAATCAACATCAAATCTGTAGAATCGCAAGGGTATTCTTGCGAATACTCCTGCCATTTGTATTAAGCAAATCTGTTAACTATCAGGAGAAAACATGTCCCGGATTATTGTTTCTTAACCACAATCACATTTGGAATCGGCCAGCCGGCGGTGTTCGAATTGTCACTGAAGCCGGTTTCGAAGCTACCGACAAATTCTCCCTTCTGAGCGCCAACCTGATAGTACAACTGGGCTTCGGGACCACCCTCAAGATGCTGGGCGCGGACTATTCCAAGGGGCAACGAGAGTAGCGCTTCATTGAAGGCGAACATCGTCAATGGCTGACGGCTGAACACGAAAAGCGCATTGCCGACGCTGTCTTCTGCAAGCGCGGCCTCGCTCCATTTCTTTTCCTTCTTCTCCCAGCGGTTTTCTCCGGGAAACTTTATCAGCCGAAGATTCTGAATTACATATTTGTAATGCTGTTTCAATGAGTCCAGATCGACTTCATCAAGATCCGCAATTTGAAACTCCGGGAATCCGGCGCTCAGCGGTCCAAACAACGCCGCAGAATGATATTTCTTGCGCAGGATGTGTGGATTATTGATGTGCTCGCCGGATTGCATATATCCAATGTGCGCCTTGTAATCCGTGTTAAACATCCCGGCGTTTGTCGCCGCGACAACTCCCGGCTCCCGGCACCATTGCCTGGCGCTCTTATCGTTTTCTGCGCCGGATTCAGAGCGGGAGCGCAGTTCAAGATTCCAGAGCTGAGGATCGATACGCAATACAGTGACACGGACTGCATCCCCACTGCTGTCAGCCACCACAAATGTGCCCAGCTCCAGCCCGGCTGCAAGAGCGTTCCAATTAGCGCTGTTTCTTGCTGAGGTGCAGGCGCCTCCGACACAAAGCCAGAGTGTCGTGACAAAGGCCACAAATATGATATACCGGAGTTTATTCATGCGCTCCTATCGGACTTCCGGGTGGCGCAGACAGTGGTTTTGTATCAGCAGCAGGTTTTTGCGGACGGGACAAAAAGCGCTGGATAGTATCCCAAAGCAGATCACGATGCGCCCGGGAAACATCCGCATCCCGTCGTGATGACGTTTGCAATTCCTGCTCCAGTTCACGGAGTTGTCCTGTTGCGAGCGCCCGTACATCGTCGGAAATATTTCCTTCAACGCCTGCCAACCTGATGAGCTCGGTGACAAGAACATTCTGAACAACACGCATAATTGCCTGCTCTTGTTCGTTGCTCTGATAACGCTTCGACCAGACCTGCGTGACAAGCAGATTGAGCGCTTCTTTGAACGACGGCGAGCGCGTATCGACCCGGTGTTGTTCCTCCATCCGTCCGGCGCGCTCCGGCTGGAGGATGGCGCTGATTGTCATGCGCGCGGCAACCTCCGCAGCGCTGAGCGGGTCGAAGATACGCTGGAGATTTGACGGCAATAGCTCGCGCGAGTCACCATAGCCGTATGCCTGGGGTTCAAGCAAGTCAACGATACGTTGAGGTATCAGCAGAGCGTCCGGTGTGATTGTTTGCAAGAGCGCATCAAGCGCCTGCCGTTGTTTCTGGGGCGCAACCGGATGCTGTTCGGGCTGACTGTCACCACGAACTTTGTACGCATAGATGACACCGCCGAGCGACTTTGCAGTCGCAGTGATCTGATAGCGATGTGACAGATACAACGGCGCCAGCGCCTTGCGCAACTCTGAGAGGGGCTCTCCCGCACGGATATTGTGTTCACCGAATTGGTTGAGCGCAATCTGCCGGACACGCATCATCCTTGGCAGTTCTTCAACCGGGTCTGCGCCATTGTCCCAGAGACTTGCCAAAGGATGCGCCGAGCCGGGGGCGCGCGCATCGGCGTCGGTGATGAACAATAACTTACGGTCAATGGACTCATTGATAATCTCATTCAACGCGGAATCCTCGTTGACACCTGCAGGAAACTCTGTGTAGGCATAGCGAATCGCGATTTTGTCCCATTCGCCGATGCCGGTCGCATAAGCGTCAGAAAGGTCCAGCGCGGTGTCCCCGACTATCTTCGCCAGTGGCGCAGGGTAATCCATCACGGATTCGCGACCGTAGGCGCTGGCCGCGAAGTTATGCGCCAGGCCGAGTGTGTGGCCGACTTCGTGCGCTCCAAGCTGACGAATCCGCGCCAGCGCGACAGTTATTGCATCAGTTGCCGGGTCTGCTTCAGCGTAAATCGAAGGCGCCGGTGACTGACCGATTTCGCACCTGCCAAATGATTCAGCCCCGAACAGTGGCGCCAGCCCTTCGATTATCATTCTGTCCTGACGCACACGCAGGGAGCCAAGCGAGACATGGCCTTTGATGATTTCACCGGTGCGCGGGTCAACCACTGAGCCGCCATACGACCAGCCGCGGGTAGAGCGATGCACCCATTGGATGACATTGTAGCGCACATCAAGCGGGTCGGCGCTGTCAGGCAGGACCTCGACACGAAAGGCATTGGTGAACCCTGCGGCTTCGAAGGCCTGCGCCCACCATGAGGCGCCTTCAATCAATGCGCTACGCACCGGCTCCGGAGCGCCGGGATCGACATAGTAAATAATTGGCTTCACCGGTTCAGAAAGCGTGGCGCCCGGATTCTTTTTGCTGAGACGATGGCGCACGATAAGGCGTTTGTTTAGTGGCTCAGCGAGAGACGCGGCGAAATTGAGATAGTCGATGTTAAACACTCCGGCGCGCGGGTCGAATTTGCGTGTCTTGTAGTTGTTGTCCGGTAGTTCGATAAGCGAGTGATGCTGACGAAGTGTCACTGATTTTGGTGTTGGAGTTGTTTCGCGCACCAGAGGGCCGGGTTTGGAGGATTGAAATGTCAGTATCGATTCAAACTCGGTGTTCTGCGGGAATGCGCGACAGGTTGATGAGTCTATGGCGCTTCGGGCTTTGTCGAGAGAGAACGAGCCCTGCCCGCTCGCTAATAGTCTGCCGATGACATCGTGTTCGTCACGTAGGAGTAAGTCACTGACATCGACAAGGACAGCGCCAGCGTCTTCGGCGATTATGTCCCCACCCCAGAGCGCCGATTGGGCGAATGATTCCGCCACAGCGCGTTTCTCGGCGGGGTTGTCAGTGTCGGCGCGATAGTCGAGGTTTGGTTGTAACAGTAGAATTTTGGGGCCGAAGCGGACAAACTTCACGACTCGTTCTGCGCCAAGCTGTCCCCTGTCGAGACCAACCGGATTGGAGCCGAGCCCGGTGCGTAATGAGCTGACATAGAGAAACTCCTGATTGAGTGAATCTATTTCCAGCCAGATATGGCCGTCTTTGGCATTGTAATAGTAGGTGAAGTATCCGGCGGTCTTGACTGCGTCTTTTGTTTTTTCGACGATTGTCGGTAGCTTGGCTGATGTATCTTTGTCATTACTCTTGTTCTTAGCAATAGCTGTTTGTGACAATGAGACAAATCCGAGTAGTGACACGGTCAGAACTACTTTGAGTAAACTTTGTGTTTCGCTGACTCTGTTCATCTATTCCTTTTCTTTCTCAAAATGATTTACGCGCGTTTGCTGAGAGCTGTCTGCAGACGCGCCGCAGTCGCCGGGGCGTGACCGGCGAAGTGATTATTGACATACGCCAACACATTGATGTTTTTTGCGACTATCGTGTGTATGACATCCGCCCAGCGTGTTATTCGCTCGCTTTGGTCAATGACTTCCTTGCTCCAGCGATGTTCCAGTGATTCTGTCAGCGCTTCTGTTTTCTTTCTGTCGCCGACCAGCCGAATATAGGAAAAATCGGTAGTCAATGGGTCAATTAACTTGATGACCTCGTCGCCATGCGGCATCCAGACATGATCGACTAACGCCAGAGCCACATTATGCTCACGCAGGAGAGCGGTGAAGTCGTCTTTAAGCCAGCTTTTGTTGCGAATCTCGAGCGCATAGCGAAAATCCTGAGGCAGGTCAGTTAGAAACGGCCTCAGCCGTTCTAAGAAACCTCCTCGTGAAGCAAACGCCTCCTTGTTGAGATACGGTAATTGGATTAGCAATGCGCCGCGTTTATCGCCGAGCGCGCGCATGGTGGAGAGAAACAAGTCCCGCACTTTGTAAGTTGCGTCTTTTGTCAGTATCAAATCACCGCGCGGTTTAGCGCCCCCGCCGCAGTGGACAATCGCTTTGGGAAACTTGGCCGAGATAACAAAGTCCTGCGGTGTGCGCTCTGCCCAGCCCTTTACTGTGTTCCTCGACGGGATGGCGTAGTAAGTCGCATCGATTTCCACTGTTTTGAACTTCGTCGCATAGTAACTGAGAAAATCACGCGGCGCGGCGCCTTCAGGATAGAATGCGCCGACCCAGCTTTCTTCAGAAAACGAGGATGTTCCTATCAGAACGTTACCACCGTCGTTTGTGCTGTCGTTTATGCTGTCCATTGCTTGCTTCACACTTTTGACTGCAACCACGTTCCGCGACGGTAGTACAACCAAAACCCAATCGTCGATACAGACGCAATCGCAACGACTGAAATCCATAGCGCCTGCGGTCCGGCGTTGTTGATTTTGACGAGGTAATATGCCACCGGAATCTGCAACGCCCAGGCCTGCGCTAAGCTAACTATCATTGTCGGTTTGTTCATCCCCACGCCACCGAAGAGCCCTTCGAGCATAATCCAGACACCCCAAATCGGAAAGCCGAAAGCAAATACCCGCAGGACAGCGACTGTTTCACGAATTGTTTCTGTGTCGGTAAAATACAACTCGGCGAATTGTGGGGCGAAGAGATAGACAATAACCGCCAACATAGTCATGATGCCCGCCGAAAGCGCCAGCGCGCGGTCACCGGTCTGGCGGGCGCGCTCTACTTTGCCGGCGCCGAGGGTGTGGCCGATAAGTGAGCTGAGTCCAAGACCGATGCCGACTATGAGCATGATGCCAAAGCCAACCACTTGAAGGCCGATACCATAGGCGGCGACTACCCGCTCACCATAGAGCGCCACGAGCGGTGTCAGCGCCAGACGCATGCCGGAGTCTGTCGCCGAGGCGATCCATGACGGAAACCCGATACGCAACATCTCCCACATGGTTTTGAAACTCAGTTTCGCTTGTGACACCAGACGCAGGCGAAGATTGGCAAAGCCGCCATAGAGTATAACCAACCCGGTCAGGACGACTGCGATATAAGCAATAACCGAAGCATACGCGGCGCCCTGTATGCCGAGCTTCGGAAAACCGAGGTAGCCGAAAATCAACAACGGGTCAAGAATCAGGTTCAGCGCCGTTGAGCCGAGCATGATACTCATCGCCATCTTGGGATTGGCAATACTGCGCAACGCCGTAAACACGGAAAACGCAACAAAGGCGAACGGCATACCCCAAAACATGATACCGCCATAGTTGACACTGAAAACATGCATCGCTCCGGTCGAACCGGCGAGTGTCACTACTTGATCGAGGAATACTACACCGAGAACTCCAAACAGCGCCCCGGCGGCGAATTTCATCAGGAACGTTTCTTTGATGGCCTTGGCGGCGAGGTCGAAACGCTTCTCGCCATAGCGCCGGGAAATAATCGCCACCGAGCCGGAGCCGACCATCACATTGATGGAGCCGAAGAACCACATGATATTGCTGAACACCACCAGCCCGGCGACGGCCGATTGACTGCCGGGTAATTGCGACACCCACCACGTGTCCACCATCGTGTAAATGTGTGTCGCCATAAACCCCAGCATTGACGGAGCGCCCATGCTGATGATGGATTTGATGATTGAGCCGGAGGTGTAGTCGGGGACAATGCTATCAGCAACCGACGGTTCGGCTTCATGTTTGGTGGACTCTTCCATCTGCAGATAACATTGTCTAAGGCAAGTCACCCTGTGGTGGTGTGATATGCGGATTCAGTTCTTTCGCGCGTTTGTACTCCGCGAGAGCTCGTGTTTTGTATTGTGATCCTCGAGTATAGCGATAGAGTGTGACATATTCTCTGCCAACGAAAAAGTGTACAAAATAGTAGTCCTTGTATTCGCCGGATAACCGGTCTAACAAGGCAACCGTTTGCTCGACTCGCACTTTATTGGCCAATGTCCGCGCCTTAGCCCAACGACCCCGGAGACTTGATGGATGGCGACTCAGGAACGAATCAAAATAGACCAACGCGGAATCAAGATTCGCCACCGCAAGAAAATCCATTCCGCGCTCATAGTCAGTTTCTGCATAATCTACTTCAGGAACCCGGTAGATGAGAAATGAGCCATCACGTGTCCAGATTTGAGTGACATTCTGCGCATGTTTCAGTCGCGGATAACGTTTCTGCGCAACATTCATTTCCGATGGCGCAACAGCGATATGTGTCACATGAAAGCGTTCAAAGACATCTTTCTCATAGCGCTTAGCGGAAAACGGGTGGATGAGAGTATGTAGTTTGTTGTCGATGGTAAACGCCGGACCGTAGGTACCGGCGATGACCGCATCGGGACCCAGTAATGCTCCGACATCCTGCACTTGCACATGCAGTGGATCCCGTGGCGCTTCCAGACCATTGTACAATAAACCCGCCTGACGAACCACCAGCGCCGCGAGCGCCATCAGCGCGACTATCACGCTATACGTTTTCTTGAACCGCACTCCACGCCGAAGCATGACTATTATCACCGCTGAGATAATCACACCGATAGTCACACTCAGAGCGCCCAACGGTGTCACAAGACTTTTGCCGGCGATTACAAACTGCCGCCAGAACGAATCCACTTGAACAGAGAGATATACGATCACCAGTGAAGAAAACACCAGCAGTAACCAGGTTGCGACAGTTGAGCGTGACAGCTTGAAGTTTCGCGCGAAACTTCCGCGTAACGCAGAGCCAAGCGCAAAGGCGGCAAGCGCCGAACATGGGAGAAGCGCTGGCATGAAATAGCGTGAGGGCCTGTAGGTATAGGGCAGGAGCAGGACAAGACCGGCGAGGAGCCAGACACAGACGAAAAGTAAGAATCTACTTGCGGGGCTGGATAGCGTGCGGTGACTTGTGGCAAATTCGAGCGCAACCAGTATCGCGCCTGCGCCGGACAGTAGCAGAAAAACCGGTTGAAAACGGAACAATCCATTTTGTGAGCCATAGAGCAGTACGCTGGTAAAGAAAGCGCTGAAGCTGTCCGGAATGTGTGGTGTCAGTCCAACTGCGGCCGTCTGGGCCTGAAAGTAGTTGAACAGCGCCGATGGTGACTTGCCATAGATGAGATACGAATACGCAATCCCACAGATAACAAACCCGACAATCAACGCTGCGACATGAGTTAACTTCCGCTGCTTTTCACTGGCATGGCTCCCCGGAGTCTTCTCAGACCGGAGCAATATGTCCAACGCCAGTGGCGCAAGAAGAACTACGCCATTGAGTTTGGCCGCCAGCGCGATGACTGCCACAAGCGCTCCTGCAAGAGCTGTGCCCCATACACGGGCTTGAAATGTAAAATACAACCAGACTGTTATCCCGCTAAGGCAGATAACTGCATTTTCAAGTAACGGAATACGCCCACTGAAAAACAGACCACTCGTGCCAAGCAGAAGAAAAGCGCCAAAGGCAACTTCAAGGCGGGGACGAAAACGCGCCATAGCGAGGAGAAAGAAGAACAACCCGGCTAACTGCAGAAAAATCGCGCTAATATTCGCTGATACTCGTCCAACTCCTCCTGCAAGGAAAAACAAGTAGGACACACCGGAAACCAATGAAAGTTTCCATGAATCCCAGCGCGCGTAGTTAAATGGGTCCCAGTCATCGAAGAGAATCTTATTGCGCGCAAAACTGGTGTACATGTACGGATCGGAGATTTCCGATGTGCTATACCCGGAATAAAACAGCGGCGAATCATAGTTCAGATGGACGAAGCGCAGTCCAATCAGCGCCAACGACAAAACAAACAGAACCTGCGTCATACGCCGGGCGAAAATGTCACTGTCGTCGGAAAAACCGGAGGGAACTTCTTTCATAACCACAGGATACAAAAGATTGCTTTCTCAGGCAATGCGCCACGACAGCTACGAGGTGGAAAAGCGGAATGTGAACTGAGATTGGAAGAACAAATAATGGTGGTGGGGGGAGGATTCGAACCTCCGAAGTCGACGACGACAGATTTACAGTCTGTTCCCTTTGGCCACTCGGGAACCCCACCATGGGAGAGATGAAAACTAGTGATGCGCGCGGCGCCAACCGGTGAAAAAACGTCCAGAGCCGACGAAGGGACTCGAACCCCCGACCTGCTGATTACAAATCAGCTGCTCTACCAGCTGAGTTACGTCGGCTTTTTCTGGACATTCGCTGGACATCGCTGGAAATTCGCCGACTATTAGCGGAGCGCTGAATCGCCGGACGAATTGGCGCGTACATATCTGTTTGAATCTACTACGGCCGCTCAACTGTCGGACTGACAGTCAAACCGGCTCCACTAAATACTGATTTTTTGCTCACTGTCAAGAGTTGCGCCGAATCGGGCGCAATTTACACCTTTTTCCGCCATTTAGCGCCCTGCGGAGTGTCTTCGAGAATGATGCCCATCGCAGTCAACTGGTCTCTGATTGAATCGGCAGTGGCGAAATCACGGTTTTTCTTGGCTTCGGCCCGTTTTTGCACCAGAGCCTCA
>CAZFAL010000055.1:0-17149 GCA_964516945.1 uncultured Ignavibacteriales bacterium | reverse complement strand
CCAACATCTTGCTATTTGCCTTGATGAATTCGGTGGCACTGCGGGGATAATTACTATGGAGGATATTCTCGAAGAAATTGTCGGTGAAATTCAGGATGAGACAGATGATGAAATCCCCGAGTTCAGCGCCAAGAACGAACGGGTGGCATTTATATCCGGCGCCTTGCGTCCCGATCAGCTCAATGAGAGATTCGGAACTCACCTTGACGAAGAAAAATCAACCACCGTCGCCGGTATGGTAGTCAGTTCACTGGGTGGTATTCCGGGGACGCAGGAGCGTGTGGCGCTTGATGATGTGCTCATCACGGTTCTTGAACGCAGCGGCAACCGTATCCGGCGGATGAAAGTCGAAAAGACAAAAACCTCCGGTAGCGGCAGGCCCTCAGAGTCGTGAATAGGTAAATAGAGCGCCAAGGAGCGAAAACTGATTGCGTCAGGTGATTGGCGCTCCGGATTGGCGTCAAGCTGTTCTTTTCTGTATCATGCGCCGATGAATGAGCGAATGCTGGCTATACTGATGTCACCGCTGAGGTTGATGCGGCGGCTCTATGACTGGACAATGAGCTGGGCGGACAGCCGGCATGCATTGATAGCGCTGGCGACCCTCGCTTTTGTAGAAAGCTCGTTTTTTCCGGTCCCGCCTGATGCGTTGTTAATTGCTCTCTGTATCGGCTCGTATCGTCGCTGGGCGTCATTCGCCACTGTGACATCGGTTTTTTCAGTGCTGGGCGGGATGGCCGGATATGGAATCGGTTTCTTTGCCTTCGATACCATCGGGCGTCCGCTGATGAATTTTGTCGCTTCACTGAGCGGGCAGGACACGGACTTCCTGATTTCGCAGGCACAATTCTGGTTTAACGAAAAGCAAATGTTTGGTATGCATGTCGGCGCCTGGGCGGTTGGCGCGGCCGGATTGACGCCGATCCCCTACAAGGTATTTACCATTTCCGCCGGCTTTTTTCATATGGATTTCCCCATTTTTGTAATTGCTTCAGCGCTCAGCCGCTCATTGCGATTTTTTGCTGTCGCCGGGACAATCGGTTTATTGTACAAGAGATATGGCGACGGTATCAAAGGCTTTATCGATCGCTACTTCAACTGGCTGGCGGTCTTGTTTCTGGTTCTGCTTGTCGGTGGCGCGCTGGTGATTCGCACGTTTTCTCATTAAGAACAGTAGTGAAAGCTTGCGTTGGCAAGCGCTTTTCTGCAGACGAGTTTATTTATGAAGAATTCCATGATACAATTGAAGAACATGCTCTTTGTGAATGTGGTAGTTGGGCTTTTGCTGTTGAGCTCGTGTGGGGGACCGCGACCGGCGCAACAGGTTTCTGACGCTGAAGTGAATTTTGCGGCGCGCCGAACCTATGCCCTCACCGGCGGTGACACCGCAGAGGCGGGGCTGAGCGGATTTCAACGTGATTCATTCGGCGCCTTTTTCAATGAAGCTATCAACGAAATACTCAGCAAGCGTGGCCTGACCGAATTTACAAACAGCAGCTCCGACAGCGCCGACTATATCATTCGCTATATTCTTCGTGACAAATTGATTGTCACCGCTCTTGATCCGGTGTCCCGGCGGCTCATCTGGCGCGGCCAGAGTGATGACCGTTTCGTCGGCGCTGAACTTTCACAAGACTCAGTAAGCAAACTGGTCAAACAGGCGATAAGCGGGTTTCCTCCCCGGCAATAAGACGTAAATACTCATGGTGCATTCTCACACACATTCACATCCCCTGCCGAAGGGCGGCGGCGCGCTTGGCTGGACGATAGTCTTCAATGTTGTTATCACGGCGACTGAATATGTAGCCGGCGCTCTCACCGGCTCATTGGCGCTGATGGCGGATGCGACTCATAATCTTTCCGATGTTGCAGGTCTGGTACTGGCGTATTTCGGCGAGAAATCATCTGAGGCGCCGCCAACCAAAACAGCGACTTACGGTCAGCGACGTATGGAAGTGTTTACCGCGCTTTTGTCCGCTGTCTCACTGGTCGTGATTGCCGGATACATTGTTTATGAGGCCTATACGAGATTCATCACTCCCGAAGCTATAACCAGCTTCCCGTTGTTTTTGACAGTCGCATCAATCGGTCTCCTCGGAAACCTCGGCTCGGTGTGGATGCTCCGCAAAGAAAGCGTGGATTCCATCAACCGCAAAGCTGCGCTACTGCATATGGTCTATGACGGTTTGTCTTCAGTCGCCGTTGTACTCGGCGCTATAGTAATTTATTACACCGGCTGGGTATATGTTGACCCGGCGCTCTCGGTTGTGATTGCCGGGATGATAGTCTGGTCATCTCTCGATGTGTTTCGAAGCGGCTGGCGTGTAATTATGGAAGTCGCCCCGTCCGGGATTGAATATGATGATGTCATGTCAGCTCTTGAGAATGAACCTGCAGTGATTAGCGCGCATCACTTGCATATTTGGTCGCTTTCGTCGACCGAAGTCGCCCTGTCCTGTCATGTGCGTCTGCGTGTTGAAGTTCTGTCTGAGGTCAATCGCATGCTGGGCTCTCTCAACACGATGCTCGCCAAACGCTTTGGTATTTCACACGCAACGATTCAAATAGAAACCGAATCGTCTGCATGTCCCGCCGACAATTGTTGCACCGAGGGTACATGCTGAAAACAAAAGAGGCGCTGGAGTATCAGATTGTTGATATCGGCCATGATGGCAAGTCAATAGCCCGACCTAAAGACGGTGGCTCCAAGGTTGCTTTTCTTGACCGGGGACTGCCGGGCGAATTGGTCAGCGCGACAATCTTCAAACGCAGTCGGCGCTATGACCGTGGGCGCGTGCTCGATATTCTTGAACCGTCCGCAGAAAGAGTCACTCCCGACTGCAGACATTTTGCAGTCTGCGGTGGTTGTAGCTGGCGGGATTTGGCCTATGACGCGCAGGTGAGATACAAGCGCAAACGTATAATTGATTCACTGGAGCGGCTGGGCGGTTTTGAAGACGTGATTGTCAAACCGGTTGTCACTGCAGAGCGGACACAATTCTATCGCAACAAGATGGAATTTTCGTTCAACGCACAACCGGAAACAGAGAACGGATTCACACTCGGCCTGCATCATCGGGGTGAGTTCTCAAAAATCTTTGATGTTGAAGAGTGTCTGCTTGAATCCGAGCTCTCGAATCAGATTCTTGACTGGCTCCGTCAATACGTCAGAGAGCATAATCTCCCGGCCTATGATGTGACACATCACTCTGGATATCTGCGCTTTGTGATGATCCGCGAGGGCAAACACACCAATGAAATCATGGTCAATATCGTCACTACGACTGAGGAGCTTCCCGAGAAAGAAAAGTTCGTTTCTGAGCTGACGCAGCGCTTTCCGCAGATCACAACAATCACGCATAATCGTAATGACCGCAAATCCAATATCGCCTACGGTGACAGTGAAGAGATTCTCTTTGGTGAAGGATTCATCCATGAGAGAATCCTCGGACGCACATTCCGGGTCTATGCGAATTCATTTATGCAGACCAATAGCTATCAGGTTGAGGCGCTCTATCAACTGGCGCTTGATTCGGCTGAGTTTCGCGCAACCGACCGGGTTTTTGACCTCTACTGTGGCGCGGGCACAATCGGCATTTGCGCCGCTGAGCGTGTCAACGAGATTGTCGGGATTGAGCTTGAAGAGTCTGCGATAAGCGCCGCGACAGAAAATGCGCAACTGAATCAGGTTGAGAATACAGTATTCTACCACGGAGGAGTGCGTGAAACCTTGCGGGAACGCAGGCAGGAATTGAAGAGCGCTGATATCATTCTTGTGGATCCTCCTCGCGCCGGAATGCATCCGCGCGCTGTCTACCATGCCTCAACCTTCGGGGCGCGTCGGATTGTCTATGTTTCCTGCAGTCCCGGCGCCTTTGTTCGTGACGCGACACTCTTTCGTGAGGACGGCTATCTTTTGCGAGAGCTGACTCCGGTTGATATGTTCCCGCATACGACTCATATAGAACTGGTCGCAGTCTTTGACCCTGCGTAGATCTCACTCAGCCATATCGGCGCACATTTACAACAACCACAAGATATTGATGTAGTGAACAGGTAATGCTACAACCTGTCGATGTCCGCTTCTGCGCTTTTCTTTTTCGCAGGATTATGTATACTGTAGTATGATGCGTGAGATAATCTGGGCTCCATGGCGATCGGGATTTATCAAGAGTAAGCCGGAACCGGGCTGTGTGTTTTGCCGTCTTCAGCGTGAAACAAACAACCGGAAAGCGCTGATACTTGTTCGCGGTCGCTACAATTTCATCGTCATGAATAAGTTTCCATATACATCGGGGCACTTGCTGGTCATACCGCGGCGGCACATCGGGGCGCTTGAAAAAATGACAACACCGGAAGCCAATGAACATTTCAAACTGGTGCGCGAGGCCGCGGCGGCGTTGAAGCGTAAGCTGAAATCTGACGGCATTAACACCGGTATGAATCTTGGGCGTGTGGCCGGAGCCGGTGTGTTGCATCATATTCACACACATCTGGTGCCCCGTTTTCTCGGTGACAGTAATTTCATGCCGATTATCGGTGAGACACGCATGATGTCTCTCGATTTGGAACCGATGTACGATGCGCTTCTCGGAGAATTTTCCCGTAAAGCGAAGAAGTAGCGTTAGTCAGTAGTATCAGACGGTAATTGCGTCTGTGGAGTGGTTGTATTTACTGAAGAGCAAAAGCGCTACTACTATCCAATGTGGAAAACAACAGCATTCCGCCGACGGATTTCGCGGCCGGATCTATGAGCAAGACGGAAAACCAGGAAAACAGTGTCTCCCCCTCGAAAAATACCGACAAAAGCGGAATTGTTGCGCTTGCAGAGGCAGTTTAAGACTGACGCACGAATAGCCGAGCGACTGGGGAATGTCAAACCGCATCTTGTTGGCTACTGGCGCCGCAAACGCAATGTGCCGAATTATAGCGCGCCGAAGTTTGCCGAGAAGGAGATTCTCACACTGTGGGAGCGTTTCGGCAATGACGACCGTTGTGGCGCCGAGCTGGGGATATCCAAAGCCGCATTCTATAGCTGGCGCAGGCGTTACAACATCAAAGCCAAGCCTGCGTTTCTCAAGCTGGAGCAGATGGAGTTTCAGTTTCCGGATGAAACCGCCGCGCGGGCCGTTTTCAGCAACAGCGGCAAACGCCCGGCAACACACAAATTGATTTTTGCAAACCGCGCAGACAAGAAACAATCCACCGGCGCTCAATACTCTGTTACTCCTGACCTCATCGTCATTGATGATCCGGGATCGCAAAGTATCTGTTCCTATATCAGCGAAGACAGCAAGCCGGCGTTTCCGGCTGAGCGAATCGCCTTCTACCTGTCTGACGGGCAGGCTCGTTCGGTAAACGGGGACCTCTCAGCGCGATTACCCGACGGCGCCGCGTTGGATTGGTTGCAGAAGAGGCAGGTGCGCCATGTGCATTGTCCTGTGGACGGTAGCATGTGGAACTCACTTGCCGATTCCGGGGCTGTGTTGCCCGGTCAACTGGTGTTATGTCAGCGGGGTCATGAGCGGTTTGCCGGGGCGCTTGGCGCGCTGGGCTGGTGGCGGCCTGATAGCGACTTGGTGAAGATTTTTGAGACCGGTAAACTGGAGATTACTCCTCCGGAGGTTATCCGGGTAAATATCAGCGGCAAGCGCTATGCGCCGATTTGCGCTACAGATATTCTCATCAATCTGGCGCTGAATCTTTCTGATTCGAGTTATTCCGGCGCCGCGGTCGAATATTCCGGCCCGGCATTGGCCGGGATGCCAATTGCAGACCGGCAAACACTCTGCGCAATCGGCTCGCTGATTGATGTGCGTTCGGCGCTGACTCCATGTGACACCGTGACATTACGACACCTTGCGGCATTAGGAAATTGGAAATTTGAACAAATCGCCCCGGACCGTGACGCGGAGTTCAAAGATTCCTATCAGTTCAATATCGAGTCTGTCAAACCGATGGTGGCCATCAAACACGCCGGGACCGGCGCCGATGCTTTCGAAAAACAACCGCAGTTGTCTCTGGGTTCACAGGCTGCGTCGCAGAAGCGTACCGCCAATGGCAATCCGGCTACAGCTCAAGACTCGCATCCGGTTTCTTTTTGCTCAGCGTCTGAGGCAGCAGGGCTTGAGTTCGATGTTGCCTTTCTCGGTGGCGCCCCCGGCGGTCACTATGAATCATTACGCAAAGCCTCCGATGCGCTTCGGGGCAAGCGGGTTGCTGAAAATGTACGCCTGCTGGTTTCTCCGATTTCCCGGAATGTCTATTTGCGCTGTTTGAAACGCGGGATATTACGGCAATTCCTTGAGGCCGGAGCTGTGATTCTCAACCCCGGATTGGATTCGCATGCCTTACGGCTTTTGGGCATTCATTCAAACGCGAGAATCGCCACTGCGTCCATCGAACCGCTCTTTTCAACCTCTATGCATGCTGTGGACAGATATGTTGTTTCGCCTCTGACTGTGGCTGTTTCATCTGTGAACGGCCACCTGCTTGATCCGCGCGGTAATTGAGCGCCCCCCACTGTCGATACCCGGCTTCTCAGCCGATACTATTCATTTGGACTTCTTCGGTAAGAGATTGCGCAGTCACATACCTGACTGCAATTACGAACAAATGGAGGCGCTATGGGACGCAAGGCCATTATCAATTTCGCATGGGTAACGTTATCTTTGTTGTTCTTCGGTGTGTTAATGTCAAAATTGTCGGGCACGGGAGTACAACTCCCGGCTGCGATGTCACGTCCTGACTATGTCCCCGAAAGCGCCGTGCAGAGAATCAGCAGTCGTCTTTGGTTTGATTGCGCGCCCGCTGCGGACAAGCAAACGAATCACTTTGATATCACTGTCTACGACGGAGACGAAGCGCAAGTGAAACGTCAGCAGGGGCTTCTGCCTCACCCTGAAATCGTCGGTGACGGGACATTCGCATTGTCCGGCCCGACACGGTCGGTAGAGGAGTTGCGCCGTCTCATCCGGATTTATGACGGTGAGATAATCTACCTGAAGAACGGAGAAATTCTGGAGCCGGTGTACAGACTGTCCTCACGATAACTATCCCATTGCTAACTCGTTCTACTAATGTAACTTCCCCCTGTCGCTTTCTAAAGCTACCCGGCAAATTCAGGCGGATGCGCGATCGGCTGACTCAAGAAATCTCTTGACACAAATTCCGGCGCCGCATATCTTACCTATGCAAGCGGTGGGTATCTTCGATAGTGTCAATTCCTATTGATTGATGATTCCACAGATGGATGCGCCCCTTGCCCCCCCCCTCTCTCTCGCCCTGTCGGACGGAAGATTCCTTCACAAAACCGCCACTACTTACTGTTGCACAGTTTTTGATGGATTGTTTGTTGATGCAATATCTGTATAGCAATGTGTGTTGATACGTTGTTTGTACGATAATTGTGCGTGAACCGGGAGATAGTGTGTGACGCCCCCTGCTAACGCTGTGATACAGGTCAATCATCTCTCCCTCAGGAAGGAGGCGCGTTATGAGGTAGTCATGTGGCGGCGCTTTTGCGCTGTCACAAATCGGATGCTCTGCTTGACACAGTCTTATGGAAATTCAATTGTCTGAGTAGAGTGGAGCATCCATTGGTCGGTTGTTTATGTGTCACGTGTTCCATTCGGCCCGGAATACTCTTTCACGAACGTAGCTCTGTGCAATGGTTGTCCTGTCCGGAAAGCCGCACAGCTTGCAATGCAACCGACCCAGTTTCCGTCAGACCTCAATTGACCTGACATACTAGTATAGACGGCGGGAACGTAATGTGGTGTTATTGACCAATGTTTGCGCAGTATAGCGTAAACGGAATTCAGCGACGCCACAGTTTCAAATGCGGTATGATTATGTTACACAAAATTGTGTTACACGAAATTGTGTTGCGCAAACCAGTGTGACAGCGAATCAAGTGAGATTGAATCAGGTGGGACTGATGACTCGCTGGTTCATTTGACTATCGCGCTTTGATCCGCAAATCGAAGCTCCACCGGAATCGTCACGATTCCGGTGGTTTTTTTTGTGCATAGCAAAACTCTTCCGCGTCGATTTTTCCGGTCCGGGCGCTTCCATTGTTGGCCTCCCCTTACTGTAGGATATCCCCCATATCTTGAAGTCACATTCATAGTGAAAACAAGAGATCCTGACACTGACATGTAGTCTCTATCGTCATATCCGGTAAGCGGTTAGCTTCAATGACGACACTGAAGACTCGCGTTGGCGCCGCTCTTGCAAGATAGGGAAGTGTCACATCGATTGCTGTCGTAGCGGCCGAATGTGGCAACGACGCTAATATGAATGACAACTTCAGCGGCTTGGCAGAGGAGGCGCCGAATGCGGGTAAAGTTTACACTAACGATGGATGACGTGACAGTTGCGAATCGAGATATCGATTGCATCATTATTGACTGGATTGATGATGTCAATGAACAAGAGGTTGTTGCGCTGTCTCATCGCTGGATATCAACTCAGAATTTTCTGAGTCAGAGTATGGACGGGCTTTCCCGTGTCGGTGAGTCGTCGCTGACTATTGAGCCGATGGATCATACTGCTCCTGAATCTCCTTTGATGTAGTCAATGTCACGCTATGTAATAACGACTGCAATTGATACAACACTATTCCGAACAAGCGCCGATACAGGAAGCAGAGACTGGCGCCAAGAGGTCGAATATCCGCCAGGGAAGGCGGCGTTTTGCAGAGGGCGCTCCTTGAGTGTTGTTATTCTGTTGTGCCATCTTCATTGGTTCAGCGTTTTGACATCTCAATGTCTCAACACGAAACAAGACACGCAAATGTGTAGTCCAGTAATCACTGTTGGCGCACATACGGCGATAGTCTTGAGCGGAAAGTTAGCGCCAGAATTTTCGGGCAGACGTATAATCAAGTATGTTCAAAGAGAGTATAGCAAAGGACCGGCGAGACAATAATGTTTGCATCATTCGCGACAATCTATAACCTGGCCTCGGCTCTTATCGCAGGTGTCAGAGAGTGGTCTACCGGGGGGCGTTTCATCCTGACTTCCGCAGATTCTCACGGCGCCGGTCAGGTTGTAGAGAAAGTCGCCGGCATAACCGGAATTGACTCTTCACTTCTCGGCCAGTATTTCGAAAGCGCCAGGGCGTTTATCGTCGAACATTTCGGCGAATCCGGTCTCTATGCGGCCTATATCACAACTGCGGCGATCGTTGTCTTTGTTCTTTCGAAGTTATTCAAAATCTCATTTTCGATTCTGAAACTTGTCGTGGTGCCTTCTGTGGCGCTGGCGTTTGTCGCCACTTTTTTCCTGCCCTATAATTTCTTCTATTTCCTGCCTGTGACAGTCTCACTGTTTTCCGTCCTCCTGCTGTTTCGTGGATAATCCACAAGTATCTCCTGTCTGCTTCATCCTGTTCGCTTGATGCTACTTGCTCTATTCCTATTTGCGTTATCCTATTTGCTCTGTCCTATTTGCATGGGATAGCGCCAATAGTTTCTCGCTACATGTAACCCCTCTGCTATTGCAGTTATAGCTCATATCCGCAAGCTGTCCATTGACTTCCGGATGACTTCCGAATTTGCCCTAACGTGGCGCCGCTGTTGCGCTTCTATCTCTCGATTACATCTGAAACAGGCCCGCATGAGTTGCTCAACTCTCAGCGTGCGAAGTATACCGGAGAAAACAGCCATGACAG
The DNA here is from genome assembly GCA_964516945.1 of uncultured Ignavibacteriales bacterium. GTDB lineage: Bacteria > Zixibacteria > MSB-5A5 > GN15 > JACZUZ01 > JAJRPJ01. Next base: position 7,474 of record CAZFAL010000055.1, on the reverse strand, counting down.
TTCGCAACCAAACCAAATCCAGGCAGAAGAGAGCCGCGCGTCAGACCGCAGTTCCAACAGGACAAAAAGGACGTGTGCGTCGCAAAGCCTCCACGCCCGAATCTCAGCAGAACCTGAATAGCGAACATGCAGGACATGAAGAGCGTCAAGAGCAGCACGCAGGAGCCACTGTGTGCGTCAATTGCGGAGGCGAATTGCTGTTTGTTGATGAGACACGGCTTTGTCCGAAGTGTAATAGTGAAGCGTCAGTTTCGATGATCCATGAGCTTTCCGCCGTTATCCTTGAACCGGCGGAAATGGACCGGGGGTTCATAGAATGTCCGGGCGCCACAATCTTCGACTCAGAAACAGGTGAGCCGGTTGAAGGCGCGGTCTTTGCCGATGAGGACGATGGCTCCTACACCGTCAGGCATGCCAAATGGCCGGTTTTCCCTCCGGGACACAAAAGACGACGTATGATACCGACAGAAGCGTATGGTAAGATTCGACGCTGTCGCGCCTGTCAGGATTACACAGTGCGAATGAGACGGAAAGAGGGCGCGGATTTTTGTGCGCCGAGCGCCAAATTCCCACATCGTAAACGCCTGAAAACCATAGATTTGGTTAGTCATCGCCAAGCGCCGTAGCGAAAAAACGGCAGGTTGAAGCATAACATTTCACCTCAAATTGAGTTGGAAAACACTCTGAGATTTCTTCGTTGAGAATCTGTTGAGCGCAAGGCGGGATTCCAGCGGCAGATTTGGCATAACTTATTATCACACAATTAAATAAGTCCTTTGTTTTCGCTTGCGAAATGCGTTGTTTTTTCGTACTTTTCACAGAGTATGGAGACAAAGAGAACAGATATGCACGCGCGGAAATCTGCTCGAGATTTCAGGACTCACAATGTGAACACGATCGTGAACGAGACTGTGAACGCGACTGTGAACGCGACTGAGGAAGCAACACCGTTGGGTGGTCAGATTCTGCGTGTCATGTCCGGCTTCGGGTATCGCAAAGAGTTTCTCGGCTGGCAGGTGGTCAGTTCATGGGAGACAATAGTCGGTGAGCGGATAGCGAAGATTTCGTCAGCCACTCGTTTCGAGGACAATGTTCTCTATGTCAAAGTTGTCAATCCGCTTCTGAGGCAGAATCTCAGTATGGAGACAGATTTGTTGCTCTCAGCAATAAAGAAATTCGCCGGAGGCGGGATAGTCAAAAGAATTCACTTCCATTGAAACAGGCCGCAGACAGCAACACATTTGCTACAGCGCCCCTTTCACGCCGGTGCAATCGGTATCGTTAGCGAAATACGCATGCCAATGTGACTCTGTCGCAGGTTGATGTGATTTTGATGTGACAGTTCAATCAGGTAGGAAATAATGACACAAGAAACAATAGCGGACCCCGGGATAATCGAAGAAGAGATGAGCGCCACGCAGTCAAAGAAAAAAGCAGCCAAGGCCGACTCACAGGCAAACGCCTATGACGCCAAACAGATAAAAGTCCTCAAAGGCCTTGAGGCCGTGCGCCAACGTCCGGCGATGTACATCGGTGATGTCAGCTCACGAGGGTTGCATCATCTTGTCTATGAAGTAGTCGACAACTCTGTCGATGAAGCGATGGCAGGGTTCTGTGATCAAATCACTGTCGAAATCGGTGAAGACAATTCAATCAAGGTAACTGACAACGGACGGGGTATTCCGGTTGATTTACATGCCGAGCAGAACGTTTCGGCGCTGGAAGTTGTGATGACCACCTTGCACGCCGGGGGTAAGTTTGACCATAGCACGTACAAAGTCTCCGGCGGTTTGCATGGCGTTGGTGTCTCGGTTGTCAATGCGCTGTCAAAGAAGTGTCTGGTTGAAGTCCGTCGTGACGGCGAAATATACAAGCAGGAATATGTCCGGGGTGTCGCCAAAGCGCGTGTCAAGAAGAGCGGCACAGCGAAAAAAACCGGCACGACTGTCTGGTTCATGCCGGATGATGATATTTTTACAACAACCGTTTTCAAGTTTGATATTCTGGCGAATCGGCTCCGTGAGCTTGCGTTTTTGAATGCCGGTTTGAGAATCAAACTGATAGACCATCGTGAGGAAGACAAATCTGACGAGTTCTTTTTCAAAGGTGGCTTGGTTGCGTTTGTTCAGTATCTCAATGAAAACTCGACAACAATCAACAAGAAGCCGGTTTATTTTACCAAAGAAAAAGATGATGTCGTTGTTGAAGTCGCTATGCAGTATAATGACTCATACAGTGATTCAATTCTGCCATATGTGAACAATATCCACACACCCGAAGGTGGAACCCATCTGACCGGTTTTCGCACAGCGCTGACGAGACAGATTAACCACTTTGCCTCAAAGTCCGGTCAACTTAAGAATGGTGATTCGGCGATTACCGGTGATGATGCGCGCGAAGGACTGGCGGCAATTGTTTCTGTGAAGGTTGTCGATCCGCAATTCGAGGGACAGACGAAATCAAAACTTGGCAACAGTGAAGTGCGCGGCATTGTTGAGTCAATCACCAATGAAGCGTTACAAGCGCATTTTGAAGAGAATCCGAGTCAGGCCAAGAAGATAGTCGAGAAGGTTGTTTCGGCGTCACGGGCGCGTATGGCGGCGCGCAAAGCGCGTGATCTGGCGCGACGCAAAACCGCTCTGGACAGCGCTTCATTACCCGGCAAACTGGCCGATTGCGCCAGTCGTGACCCCGAAGAGTCAGAGTTGTTTGTGGTTGAGGGCGACTCGGCCGGAGGCAACGCCAAGCAGGGACGTGACAGACGATTCCAGGCAATTCTGCCTCTGAAAGGTAAGATTCTCAATGTCGAAAAGGCGCGCCTCGACAAAATGCTGGCGCATGACGAAATCCGGGCGCTGGTAACAGCTATCGGCGCCGGAATCGGCTCTTCGGAATTCAATGTCGAAAAGTCACGCTACCATAAGATAATTATTATGACTGATGCTGATGTCGACGGCGCCCATATTCGTGCGCTGATATTGACCTTCTTGTTCCGTCACATGCGCGCGCTGATTGATGTCGGCTATGTCTACATCGCGACTCCACCGTTATACCGCCTCAAAAAGGCCAAACAGGAGCGTTATTGTTTCTCTGACTCTGAGCGTGATGAATTGCTCAAGCAAATGGGCAAAAAAGGTGTGATGATTCAGCGTTACAAAGGTCTTGGTGAAATGAACCCTGACCAACTCTGGCGCACCACCATGGATCCGGAGACTCGCACATTACAGAAAGTCACCATCGACGACGCCGCCGGAGCCTCGCATTTGTTCAGTGTGCTGATGGGTGACGCAGTGGAGCCGCGACGGAACTTCATTGAGGAAAACGCGCAGTACGTGCGTAATCTGGATATTTAGTCACAGGCAATCGTCACACGTTCTTGGAGCCGTAGGCCGGGTTCCGAAAGCGCTTTAGCGCGAGAGAAACCCGACATGCTCGGTTGTAGCGGGGCATGTCGGGTTTCTTGTCCGGCGGTTGCCGGACGCCGGAACCCGACCTACGTAAGAGAAGCGTCTTTTGTAACAACCTCCGTAATGGTTCTGCCTTTTTTTGTGCCAGCCTGGGTCCGCTTAACTCGTATTCGTCACAAAAAAAGCCCCCGCCAATTTCGACTGTTCCGGGTCGATTGACGAGGGCGATTTTCTGTAGGTCTTACTCTTCTACGCGAGTTATATGTAAACCCGATATGCGCGCATCCATGCGGAACGAACAATTTCGGGGACTAATATTCTGACTAACATCCTTCGGCGTGTCTCACCGAAAGGAAACGTTAGATAACCTTTCCTCCAATATGAGTCGGCTTTTGCCGGCGATACTGAACTCCACCTGAGTGTGAGCCATTCAATGAACCGCCACCGGACTTCGGAATTGAAATGATCAATTCTCCGTCCTTGTTCTCGACATTGACTTTGTCAGCGTCAACTGCAGACGGCAGAGCCAGTGAACGTGTGAATGACTCATTGAGTTCGGAGTGTGAAGTCAGTGGTTGATTACTGCCTGATTTCTCCTGAACTTCCTGACGAGTCCCGGTAACTGTCACTACATTATCCTCAACCGTCACATTAAACTTGTACTTATCCAAATCCGGCTGATCGATAGTGACGATATACTTATCACCCTGATCGTCAAGTGTCATTTCCGAGTTGAATCCGGCAAATGGACTATTGCCAAAAGGCGCGTTCAGTTGACTATTGCCGAGCCCCATTGGACCAATTGCGCCCATTGAACCCATTGAACCCATTGAGCCGAATGACTGCGCAAAGAGCTTGTCCATTTGCGCCATTTGCTGATGCATCCGTTCACGCATTTGGTTCATCATTGCCAACGGGTCAGCGGCGTTACCTCCAAACGGATCGTTCCAGTCAAAAAGACCGGCGAACGGATCATCGAGAACCCGTGGCGCCTGTTGCGCTGAGTTGTTGGGGTTATTCGGAGCGCTCGAGCCATTCCCGGCCTTCGAATCTCCCGGGTTTCCGGCGAATGCGCTCACACCCAGCGCCAGAGTCAGAATGCCGGTCAGGAGAAGCTTCGGCATTTTGCATGAACTGATAGCGATTGAATTGTGTTTGTCTGGCATCTTTACTAATAAGTTCTTCATAGCTGGCATCCTCCTTTCTTTCTTTCTTACATCGGCGTCTCATTCGCCAATCTTTGAAAGGTTCTACGCAAAGCGATTGCAAAGAGTTCCTGTCGAAAAGAGGAACTTTTGCAATTTATTGCCAGACAACAGGATAGAGCTCTATTTTTCTTCCGTCGCGACTGTTTCGCAGTAAAGAGCCACATGCGCGCCTTCCGGGTCCCGGATAATACAATATCGAGCCGAGGCGCCATACTGTCGCGGACCATCGACAACGACCCCGCCCAACTCGACACATTCCCGGATGCTTGCGTCTATATCTGCGACTGTGATGTGAATTGTCCATCCACGGGGAATTCCGGCATTGTTTCCTTTCCGATGGCATATGCCGGCCACCGGCGTTTCGCTGTCCGGCGGAAGCATACAGTGATCATTGTAAGTTCCCAGTGACACCGGAGCGCTCTTCCAGCCGGTAACACGCTCATAGAACTCCCGGATGTTCTCGGCGTTGTCAGCGGTCAAATCTATCCAACCGATCTGACCAACATTGGACCTGGCCATAATTTGGGTTCCTTTCTCTTGTGTTTCGTGCGCTTCTGGCAATCTCTCTCCGGGCCTGTTATATTCGAACAAGGCGTATCGGACGAATCGTGCAAAACTAACATAATAAATTTATGAACCTCTTCGAAATCTTCGGTAATTCATTTCTGGTTGGACTCTCCGGCGCCATGATGCCCGGGCCACTGTTGGTTGTCGCTCTGGCGCGAACACGAAAGTTTGGCGCGCAAACCGGACCGATTGTCACTCTTGGACATGCGATTGTCGAACTGTTTACAGTCACACTCCTTTCCTTCGGCCTCGCGGCGCTTGTCGGTAAGCAGCCGATTGTGGCGCGGGTGATTGCTGTTGTCGGTGGCGTAGCGCTGTTGTGGATGTCTCTGACAATGTTTCGTGAGATTAAGGCCGGTATCAAAGCGCCTGCAGGTGTGGATTCAACGAATACCGCTTCAACGACTAAGAGCGCCCTTATCAAAGAGGGAATGATTGCCACTATTTCAAACCCGTACTGGTTTGTCTGGTGGGCGACTGTCGGCTCGGCGTTGTTGATTGCTTCCATGCGAATCGGCGCTATCGGCGCGCCGGTGTTTTATTTCGGGCATATTCTCTCAGACCTGGTCTGGTACTCGGCTGTGACGCTTCTGGTCTGGCAGGGCAAAAACCTGCTGGCCGGCAAACGTTACCATTATCTGATAGGCGTCTGTGCGGCGTTCTTGATTTGGCTTGGCGGATGGTTTATCTATCAGGGTCTGACAGGCGCAATTCAGCTTGATTAGCTCCAGAAATATCACATATCACTCTCATTCAGTGAGGCCGTTGTGACAATCACACATTACCCGCTTCAGATTCGCAGACAATCTGCGCTATTATTCGCGCTCCTCTTTCACCTGCTTACTGCCTCAGCGGCGCTTGCGCAAATCCCGGGTTTCAGCGCCTCACAGAATCGCAACACCTACTGGCAACAAAGCGTCGATTACACAATCGACGTGACACTTGCTAACGACGGTCGCACTATCAGCGGCTCAGAGAGTATCATCTACACAAACAACTCTCCGGATACACTCTTTGAACTGTATGTAAAAGCGTTTCCCAACAGCGCCCGCAAGGGCTCTTTGATGGACAAACGGAACCGTGAATTTGAAAACTACTCACTGGCTTATGCCGATTCGAGCCAATGGGGATACTTGCATATCAGCAATGTGCGTGGCAGAGGTGGCAAGGAACTTAGCGCCGAGCTTGACGACACCATTTACAAAATAGCGCTGCGCCGCCCGATTGCCCCCGGCGAGACCGCGCGAGTCAATCTGGACTTTGAAACCCGCCTGCCGGTTGGTGTCGGTGACCGTCACCACCTGATTGCCGGACAAAGCAAAGCCGCCTACTGGTATCCGCAGGTGTGTGTCTATGACCGCAAGATGGGCTGGGTGGATGCGCAGTACCTCGGCACGGGAGAGTGCTACGGTGACTATGGCGCCTATACGGTCAGCATCACCGCGCCGGAAAATCGGATAGTCGCGGCAACCGGTTTGCTGACTAATCGCAATGAAGTCCTGCCGGACTCATTGCGTCAGCTTTTCGATATCACGCAATTCCTTGGAGAGCGCTCAACTTGGCCGCAGTTCAACTTCGACAAAACCAAAACCAAGACCTGGAAATTCTATGCCGACAAAGTCAATGACTTCGCCTGGGTGGCCTCGGCGGACTTCTGCATTGACGAGCAAATGTACAACGGTGTGCATATCGAGACTTTCCCGCGACGCTCGAACGCGCGTAATTGGACGAAAGCCAAAGAGTATGCCGCCCGCGCGCTGGAGACTTTCTCCGAACTGTACGGTGACTATGGCTGGCCGGAGTTGAAAGTCACCGACAGCTATGACGGCATGGAATATCCGATGCTAACCTTCTGCAGCTCCGGAGATCCATCGCCGACATTTCCGCTTCTACTCTATCATGAAATCGGGCATTTCTGGTTCATGGGACTTGTCGGCTCCAATCAGGTTGATCGCGCCTGCCTTGATGAGGGCTTCACTACCATGGCAGAAATCATTGCAATGGAAAAATATCATGGGCGCAAGGGTAACAATGTCAATTACAGCGGTGACTGGTTCAAAGAACATTTCTACCCGCTTGATGAAGACCGCGATGCGCGTGGCTATCGCATCTATCTCGATTGGGTGCGCTCCGGTTATGATTTACCGATGATTATTCCGTCGGATAACGCCACCGAATACTGGGCCTATCGCAACAGCTCCTATTACAAACCCGTGATGATGCACTTTTCTCTGCGGGCTATCTATGGCGATGAATTGTACTTCAAGGCCATGCGCACATACGGCCGCAAAT
>CAZFAL010000054.1:0-17166 GCA_964516945.1 uncultured Ignavibacteriales bacterium | reverse complement strand
CTGGCGATGATTCTGCGAAACATTGTCGGGCCTCCGCGGGTTTGGGGACGGTGAAAAAACATAGGTCGTCGGCGCGTATAGTTGTCATATACGGGCGGTGGCGTGTGGATAGTAATATAGTCGCGGGGACGGATTCCGGCAAGGGATATTTGGGAGCTTTTTGTGGATTGCGGGAGTTGAATCGGGCGGGATTGCCGCGCTTCGCTCGCAACGACTGCAATAAATGACTTTTTCGACAAGCCCCTTCGCAACTTCGCTACCAACACAGCTCAGGTCGAAACCTTTACCGTTTCGATGTTTCTACCTCACACTTTCCCCACCAAACTACACCAGTTTCGCCAGCGCAGTACTTAGTATGAGTCCGTTCGTGACAATATCCAAAACCCATGCCGCCATGCACACAAAATCACTACCAATTCCATATTGTGCGTCTGCTAATATGCAAAACGAACCCATTTTGTGTTGTTTTGCGCCGTTTTTGCCTATCCGGTGCGGATGTTGTACTATTACATAAGCGCCGGTTGAATGGTGTATGCACGCGGCCGTATTGATTGATAACGCAAAAAACAAATTCCACGAATGAAAAAGAATGGAGGCCGCATGAGCGCCGCAGATAACAACAATGCCGACAATGGCAATACAGTCAAAGTACATTATACCGGCCGGCTCGAGGACGGTACAGTTTTCGACAGCTCAGAAGGACGTGAGCCGCTCGAGGTTACCCTCGGCTCAGGTTCGGTGATTCCCGGATTCGAAAAGGGGTTGTTGGGGATGAAGGTCGACGAGAAAAAGACTATCACCATCCCCGCCGAAGAGGCCTATGGTCTGCATCGTGAGGAATTGACGATGCAGGTTCCTAAGACGGACTTTCCGGATGAAATCACGCCCGAAGTCGGTTTGCAATTGGATATGGAGCGTGAAGACGGCCAGAATATCCCGGTGACGATTGTCAATATTGAAAATGAGTCCGTCACCCTCGACGCCAACCACCCGCTGGCCGGCAAGGCGCTGATTTTTGATTTAACGCTGGTGGAAGTCGCCTGAGCGACATAAATTGCATTTTTGTTCTACAATTCTACCTACAATCCGGAAAGTTTGGCGCCATAATGTCCGGCAACGAAGACTGAGACTGTTGCCAGCGTCAGGGTAATGCGATAGATGAGTTCGAGTGTCTTTGTGCGCTGAGGATTCTTTTTCACCAGACGGCTTTGCGCCAACGAATAGACCGAAACCAGCGACAGCCCTGAGGCGAGCAGTCCGAACAGCCGATGTGTCCATAGCAGTTCAGCGTCGGGGCCGAGAAATGGCCCAATCTCGCCGGCCATCAGGCCGAGTGAAATTGTCGCCAGCGAGATGATCGCTCCGAGCGCCAAGGTGTGTGTTGCGCTCGTGCGCCACTTCTGGTTTTTTGATTGAAGAAACAACATCTCGAAACAAAACGCCGCAAACAGTAACCCCAGCGGAAAATGCACCGAGAGTGGATGAAGCTCACCAAGAAACCGCGTCACCGGAGACACTTCGTTAGAGCTGAATGCGTCCGGCGGGATAGCATCGGCCAGAGCGCCACCGGCCGAAATGAACACAGCGCTCATCAGCGCCGCTGAAATCAGCAGGGGACGGTTGCAGGTTGCGGAGATAGTCCGCCGAACTGTCCGCCAAGAACTTGTTAAATGCGCTCTCGATGTTTTTTTCAACCTTGTGCCTTTTTTCACAACATCGCTATTGAGGTCTATTTTGTCTGTATGTCCATCTGCGGTGAAATAAGTCGGGGATTTTTCATATTCTGCAGGCTGGACAAATAGATTAACTTGCTGGTTTGTAACCGGTTAAGCGCTCAGACATGTGATTGTCAACAAGAGCGCATTCGTGTGGCTGACGGAATCCGGTGACGGGAAAATCCTAATGTGGCTCCATGTTTGGCATTGGATAATGGCGCAATCTTTTCAAGTTTCAGCAACATTGTCTTGACTTCCCCTGTTGAGCATACTATCGTGCGCGCCGGTCGGATGCAAGCAAAACATCAGATTGGGCCGATTTGAGTTCCCAGCCGACTCCATCTGTTTTGCTTAAACTGTCCTGCATTTTACATCGCTCTTTATGTGCTTTTTTGTCGCGGTGTTCACTGACAACTATTTCAATTTATCTGCCGCCTTGCTCAGGCGGCTGATTCAGGAAGCGCGGACCGGGCTTAGCGTTCGGGCGGTTACGAGATGATGTGTACAAAACGCACCGACGCCCTTTCGGCAGGCATTTTCGGAGTTTGCCTGCAGAAGTTTGTCTGTCGAGTTTGTCTGTAAACAAAAAAGTCTTCGGTAAAGACCTCACAACTACACTACCACCAATGTTGCGTCTGCAAAATTATATCCAGTTGACCAAGCCAACAATTATGCTGTTGGTTCTGTTCACCGGGGCTACCGCCCTGGCGCTTGAAGGCAGCCTGCTGGGCAGTCCTTTCCGGTTCGCCCTTGTGATGCTGGGCTTGTATCTCGCCGGTGGCTCCGCTAATGCCCTGAATCAATGTTTTGAACGGGATATTGACTCGCAAATGTCCCGCACGAAAAAACGCAGACCGCTACCGCTAAATCTGATATCGATAAAAGAGAGTTTCATTTTTTCAATCGGGATTGGCGTTGCCGGTGTATTGCTCTTCACTTTCGCTTTCAATCTATTGAGTGGGATTCTGGCTCTGGCGACAATCCTGTTCTATAGTTTATTCTACACGCTCTATCTCAAACCCACGACAGATCAGAATATCGTTATCGGCGGGATTGCCGGTGCGATGGGGCCGATTATCGGCTGGGCGGCGGCCAGCGGGACACTCACGTTGACGCCGGTAATTTTGTTTATGATTGTATTTCTATGGACGCCTCCTCATTTTTGGGCGCTGGCGTTGTTCTGCCAGGAGGATTATCGCAAGATAGGGATGCCGATGTTGCCGGTGGTTCGGGGTGAGGCGGTGACTTTCCGCTGGATTTTCATCTACACTATCGCCGTTATCGCCATGAGTTTGACATTGGTCTTCGTTGGCGGCGGAGTAATTTATGCGCTTGTGGCTCTTGCTCTGGGCGCCGTATTCATCAAAAAAGTGATCGATGCGACAAAATCGCGCACAGAATCCGCTGAACGTGGGCTGTTTTTCTATTCGATGATTTATCTTTTTGCGCTGTTTTTGGCAATCATAGTTGACGGAGTGGGTTTGATTTCTTAATCTGGCGCGGCGAATAACCGGATTGCAACTCAATGCGCTGGTTGAAAAGAAGTATCTCAGATTGTTCGAGACCTCAAAGAAGATTGTAAAGGCCTATATCACCGACATATATCAGCAGCATATCTTACCAACATAGTTCCTGAGTTCATTCCTCTGCGTTGGCGCATTGGAATGCCAAGGATTTTGCCGGATAGGTGTTAGTTAAGTGAGAAAGAAGTAAGCAAGCTTTGGCGCAGATATTTCCCAAATGGACATTGAAACTTCCGCTCTATGTGATTGTAGCGGTTGTGTTTCTCTCTGCAAACGGAGTTGCCTTCTTTTGGTACTATGGCTCACCTAAGTTTACTGACGTCGGCTACCGTCCCACACAGCCGGTGCCGTACAGCCACAAATTGCATGCCGGCGATCTGGGTATGGATTGCCGGTATTGTCACACCGGTGTCGAGCGTTCGGCTGTCGCCGGAGTGCCGCCGACTGAGACCTGCATGAACTGCCATCGTCTCGTGTTGCCGCAGAGCGAAAAGCTGGCTCCGGTGCGCGAGAGCTTTGCGACCGGTAAGCCGATTGAGTGGGTTCGTGTCCATAAGTCTCCGGACTATGTCTACTTCAATCACAGCGCACATCTGCATGCCGGAGTCGGTTGTGAGTCCTGCCACGGCAATGTGCGCCAGATGGAACAGGTTGAACAGAAAAAGCCGCTGAGCATGTCATGGTGTTTAAGTTGTCATCGCGCTCCGGAGATGTCGTTGCGTCGCCCCGACGAGGTAACAGTAATGGGCTGGACGCCTCCCGCCGATCAGAAAGAGTTTGCCGAACGCATTATTAAGGAAAAGGGGATTGCTCCCCCTGTGGATTGTTCAGGATGTCACCGATAGCGAAACATACAAATACTGATGTGGTTGATACGGTTGCGGTCGACTTCCCGGCCGGGAAGCGTTCTGGCGCAGAGTCTTCTGTCTCATCGATACACCAAAAACGTCACTGGCGCAGTCTTGAACAGCTTGCTGAAACACCGGAATTCAAGAAGATTGTCGAGCGTGAATTCCCTGAGGGAGCGTCTGAATTAAACGACCCGGTTAGTCGCCGGAAATTTCTTGGTATCATGGGCGCCTCGATGGCGTTGGCCGGTCTCGCGAGTTGTCGCCGACCGGTGCAAAAGATTGTACCCTATGTCGTGCCGCCTGAGGATTTGGTTCCCGGGATGCCGCAATACTATGCGACTGCAATGCCATTCGGGTTAAGCTCGTACGGTCTGTTGGTCGAAAGCCATGAAGGCCGACCGACAAAAATTGAAGGCAACACACTCCATCCTTCCTCACTGGGCTCAACAACGGCGCAGATGCAGGCGATGACGCTCGCTTTGTACGATCCGGACAGGGTTAGCGCTGTCACACTTGACGGCGCAGAGAAGACATGGGATGATTTTGTTAGATTCTGGCGCGGTGAATTCTCGAAATACAAAGGAGCCAAAGGACGGGGTGTTGCGATTGTCACCGGCTCACATAATTCCCCGAGTATGGCAAGGTTGGCCAAACGCTGGAAAAAGAAGTTCCCGCAGGCGTCATGGGTGACCTACGAGTCTGTTTCGGATGAAAATATCCATGTTGGAATAGCAAACGCCACCGGTAAGAACTATCTGCCAAGGTATCAGTTTGACAAAGCCGATGTGGTTTTGTCTTTGGACTCTGATTTCCTGCAACGTGACAGCGAAAGTCTTCGCGCTTCACGTGGATTCGCAGACCGTCGCCGGGTAAGCTCCGTAACCGATTCGATGAATCGTCTTTACGCTGTCGAGAGTATGTTCACACTCACCGGTGGCATGGCTGATCATCGCTTGCGGGTTCCCTCCTCGGAAATTGCCACATTCACATTGGCGTTGGCAGGAGAATTGAAAAATCAGGGCCTGTCGGTTGTCGGTTTACAGGCAAACGCGCCGACCATTTCGGCAGAGAAAAAGAAATGGCTGACGGCGCTCGCTAAGGATTTGCTGAGAGCGCGCGGAAAGTCACTGATTGTGGCCGGCAGACGTCAACCGTCGCATGTGCACTCACTGGTTCTGGCGCTCAACAGCGCGCTGGGAAATATCGGCAAGACTGTCGAGTATCATGCAGCGCCTGATGCGCTGTTCCCGAATCGCTCCGCTCTTGTTGATTTAGTTACCAAAATGAATAGCGGTGAGATTTCAACGGTGATAATCGCCGGGGGAAATCCGGTTTATGATGCGCCGGCAGACTTACATTTTGCTGACGCTCTCAAGAAGGTCGGTAGTGTAATTCGCCTCACTGATCTGGATGACGAAACTGCGCGAGTAGCTAACTGGGTCTTGCCGATGGCTAATTTTCTCGAGTCGTGGGGTGACACACGCGCAGTGGACGGAACAGTTGCGATAACACAGCCGCTGATTGAGCCACTTACTAACGGTCGAAGCGCTATTGAAGTTGTTTCACTTCTGCTTGGCGGGCGCGAAACTCCCGGTTATGAAATAGTGCGTTCAACACTCCGCGGCATTGCGGGGAAGACGAATTTTGAAGCGCATTGGGAGCGGACACTGCACGATGGCGCGCTGGCAAATTCTATGACTCCGTCCGTGGAAGTGAAATTAAATTCTGACGCGCTGAAGAACTATCCCGTCGAACCGGTGTCGATTAGCGAAAAGAATCTGGAGATAGTGTTCTACGACGGTAACCTGTTTGACGGTCGACTGGCGAATGTCGGTTGGTTGCAGGAGCTTCCGGATCCGGTTACGAAGTTGACCTGGGACAACGCCGCACTTGTCAGTCCCGCAACTGCCAGACATTTGCATGTGAAGAACTCTGATGTTGTGAAAATCTCTGTTGGCGGCAAATCGCTGGAAGCTCCGGTGTGGATTATGCCCGGTCAGGCCGATAATTCTCTCGCGCTGGCTCTGGGGTATGGCAGGTCTGCCGCCGGTACGGTTGGAAGCGGTGTCGGTGTTGATGTCGCTCCGCTGCGTACACTTCAGACATTTGACTTTGCTGATGGCGTCACTGTCGCCTCGACTGGGGCGACATACAAGCTTGTCAGCAGTCAGGATCATGGCTCAATGGAGAAAAGGCCGATTATTCGCGAGGCGACCCTTGAGGAGTATCACAAAGAGCCGCGCTTTGCTCCTGAGATGGTAGAAACACCGCCGCTGGGCTCGATGTGGAATGATTTTAAGTATGACACCGGCTATCAATGGGGTATGGCCATTGATTTGAATGTCTGTACCGGTTGTAACGCCTGTACCATCGCCTGTCAAAGTGAGAATAATGTCCCAATCGTTGGTAAAGAGCAGGTAGGACACGGTCGTGAAATGCATTGGTTGCGTATGGACCGATACTTCATCGGTGATGAGGGAGATGAAGACAATCCGCAGATGGCGCAACAGCCGATGGCTTGCCAGCAGTGCGAAATGGCTCCCTGTGAGCAGGTCTGTCCGGTAGCCGCGACAAATCATGATAAAGAAGGTCTCAATGTGATGGTCTATAACCGTTGCATCGGGACGCGTTATTGCTCGAACAACTGTCCCTACAAGGTCAGGCGCTTCAACTTCTTCAATTACACCAAGGATACACCGGAAGTGGTCAAAATGGCGATGAATCCGGATGTGACGGTTCGGTCTCGTGGTGTGATGGAGAAATGCACCTATTGCACACAGCGCATCGCTCGCGCCAAGCTTGGCGCCAAACTGGAAGACAGGCAGGTCAGAGACGGCGAAATTGTCACCGCGTGCCAGCAGGCCTGTCCGACCAATGCAATTGTTTTTGGCAATATCAATGATCCGGACAGTGAAGTGTCCAAAATCAAGACGCGGAATTTGAATTATGAGATTCTGGCGGAGATAAATACGCGACCGCGAACCTCATTCCAGGCGCGGCTGAGAAATCCGAACCCGGAGTTGTCATACACGGTTGCTGAGGGATAGGCCTGCGAGAGTGTTACAACGCACAAAAACGATTAAGATTGCATAGAAGACTGCAAAAGAGAATATGAGTCCAGTAGCATCACAAAAAGCGCTTCCTCTTGACGCCCCGCTTGTGCTCGGTAATCCGAGTTTCAGTGATTTAAGTCAGGACATTGGCGGTATCACTGAAAAGAAAGCCCCGGTGCAATGGTATTTGCTCACCGGTTTCTTTGCCTCCCTGGCGGCATTGTTCGTTGGCGCTGTTGGTTATCTGTTCTGGGAAGGAATCGGCATTTGGGGATTGAATGTCCCGGTGGCCTGGGGCTGGGCGATTGTCAACTTCGTCTGGTGGGTTGGTATCGGTCACGCCGGCACACTAATCTCAGCAATTCTTTTTCTCTTCCGCCAGCGCTGGAGAACAGCTATTAACCGCTTTGCCGAGGCGATGACCATCTTTGCGGTCATTTGCGCGCTGTTATTCCCGATGATTCATGTTGGTCGAGTCTGGGTCGTGTACTGGACACTACCGTTCCCGAACCAAATGACCATGTGGCCGAATTTCCGCAGTCCGCTGTTATGGGACGTGTTCGCGGTCAGCACATACTTTACTGTCTCGCTGTTGTTCTGGTATGTCGGTTTGATTCCTGACTTGGCTACGTTGCGTGATCGCGCCAAAACAAAAGCCCGTAAGATTGCCCTGGGTATTTTCTCGCTGGGATGGCGTGGTAGTAACAAGCAATGGAAACATTATGAACGCGCCTATTTGATTCTCGCCGGATTGGCGACACCGCTGGTGCTTTCAGTGCATAGTGTGGTTAGTTTTGACTTTGCGGTCTCACAACTGCCGGGCTGGCATACAACGATTTTCCCGCCATACTTTGTCGCCGGAGCTATTTTCAGCGGGTTTGCGATGGTGATGACGCTGGCGATTGTCGCGCGGAAAATCTATCACCTCGAACATATCATCACGCTCAATCATTTGGATGTGATGAACAAAATCATGCTGGCCACCAGTTTGATGGTCGGTTATGCGTATTCCTGCGAATTCTTCGTTTCCTGGTACAGCGGCAATGCGTATGAGCAGTTTGCCTTCATCAATCGCGCAACCGGGCCATACGCCTGGGCGTACTGGATAATGATTACCTGCAACGTGATTATTCCGCAGTTGCTGTGGTCGCAGAAAATCAGGCGCAGTATCCCAATCATGTTCATCATTACGATATTCATCAATATCGGTATGTGGTTCGAGCGGTTTGTCATCGTGGTCAGTTCACTGGCCAATGATTTCCTGCCGTCGAGCTGGGGCTACTATACGCCGACTGTCTGGGACGTGTTGACCTATGTAGGGACATTCGGAGTGTTCTTCACATTGTTCTTGATATTCCTGCGTTTCCTGCCGATGGTGGCGATTTCTGAAGTTAAAGGTGTGTTGCCACAGGCGCATCCGCACAAGCGCGGCCACAACGCCGGAGGTGAGTCATGAACTCTTCAGCGAGCGCCATAGAGGCGACTGCCGGAGCAAAGCCGATGACACGCAACGCATTGGTTTTGGCGGAATTTGCTGATGTTGACGCGCTTTTGGCGGCGGCTGAGAAAGTGCGTGACGCCGGTTATAAGAAGTTCGATTGCCACTCGCCCTTTCCTGTCCATGGTCTCGATGCCGCGATGGGAGAAAAACAATCACCCTTAGGGTGGATAGTTGGCGTGATGGCCTTCCTCGGTGGCGGTGGCGCATTGCTGTTGCAGTGGTGGACAAGCGCGGTTGATTATCCATTGGTAATTTCCGGCAAACCACTGTTTAGTTTTCCGGCGTTTGTGCCTATCATTTTTGAGTTGACGGTGTTACTGTCCGCTTTTGGCGCTGTCTTTGGTATGTTTGCCCTGAACAAGTTGCCACGGCTGTATCATCCGATTTTCAACTCGGACAGGTTCACCTCCGCGACTGACGGTGGGTTCTTCGTCAGTATTGAAGCGGAAGATCCGAAGTTTGAAGTTGAGCAGGTCAAGCGGTTCCTGGCCGACGCAGGCGCAACACATGTGGAAGTAGTTAAGGAGGAGATGAGCTAAAGCTCGTATCCTGCCGTCCGGATATCAGGCGGAAAACGAGAAAGCCACTACTGAACTATGTCACACATAACAAACAAACTGAGCTGTTCAACCCGTTGGGGTGTTTGTCCTCTGAAAGTTATTGGACTCGGAGCGCTATTGCTATTCCTGTTTTTGAACGGTTGTATCCGGGGAGTGCCGTCTGACAAGCCGCCGATTCATCTCAACCCCAACATGGACACACAGCCGAAATACAAGTACCAGGCCGAGAGTAAGTTTTTTGCTGATGGCGCAACAAATCGTCAGCCGGTTCCCGGCACAATCGCGCGTGGAGCGCTGATTGCCACTGCGGCGGATTCAATCTATCATTTTGGTAAGGACGGCTCCGGTAAATTTGTAGCGAAGAATCCACGAAAAGTTACGATGGATTTGCTGAGTCGCGGGCAGGAGCGCTTTGGAATCTATTGTGCGCCTTGTCATGGAGCGGTTGGAGACGGGAGGGGGATAGTTGTCCTGCGTGATAAGGGAATGATACCGCCGCCGACATATCACGACGACCGTATGCGTGGGCTGCCAGATGGACACTTTTTTGACGTCATCACCAATGGAATACGAAATATGCCGGCGTACCGTCATCAAATCCCGGTGGCGGATCGCTGGGCGATTGTCAGCTATATCAGAGCGCTGCAACGTAGCCAACATGCGACACTCGAGGATATACCTGAAAATCTGAGAGCCGGTGTTAAGTAGTTCTGAGCGCCCAACAATGCGAGTACTGTATCTGATAGATCTGATAGAATTCCCGGAGTTATGAAACCAAAATCATGAAGTTAGACACAAAGACATTCAGAGTTACTGACCCCGGCTCATTTGGTTCACGCGCGCTGGCTATCGGCATTATTGGATTAGTCGCCAGCGCCGCAGGGTACTTTGTAAACCATGAGCAGTTTTTCCATTCATACCTGACGGCATTCGTGTTTTGGGTAACGCTCGGTCTCGGCGCGCTGTTTTTCACCATGATCCATCATCTCGTCGACGCCGAGTGGAGCGTTGCCCTGCGTCGAGTATTCGAATCAGCAATGGTCACACTCCCACTGCTCGTTGTTTTCTTCATTCCGATTGCGTTTGGAATGCATGATTTGTTCGAATGGACGCACAGCGAAGTGGTTGCCAGTGATCCGTTGCTACTGGGCAAATCGCCGTATTTGAATATGCCTTTCTTCTTCGCAAGAACAGCAGGGTATTTTCTGGTTTGGTTCCTGTTGACTCGAACGCTGTACAAGAAGTCCATTAAGCAGGATACATCAAACGAAAAAGGTCAGAAAATCCGAATGCGCCAAATAAGCGCGCCCGGCATGGTGCTGTTTGGTTTCACACTCACCTATGCAGCGTTTGACTGGCTGATGTCGCTCTCGCCGCACTGGTATTCAACTATCTTTGGAGTGTATATCTTTGTTGGTTCACTGCTTGGGGCGCTTGCGTTTGTAACGTTGTTCCTGCTCTATCTGCGAGGCAAAGGGGTTTTGGCTGATAAGATTACGGTTGAGCATTACCATGACCTCGGAAAATTCCAGTTCGCCTTTGTCGTCTTCTGGGCCTATATCGCATTTTCGCAGTACCTGTTGATTTGGTATGGCAATATTCCGGAAGAGACATCATGGTTTCTGGCGCGCTGGGTTGGTTCATGGAAAGGGATGAGTATTCTGATAATCTTCGGACACTTCTTGTTCCCGTTCTTTATGCTTGTCACTCGCGCGGCCAAGCGGAGTCTAAAACTTCTGGCGTTCATCGGATTCTGGATGTTGTTTATCCACTGGGTTGATTTGTACTGGGTGGTTCTGCCGAATATGACCGCTCATGGCGCAGATGCGGCGCATGGCTTCACCTTGTCATGGATGGATTTGACAACAATGATGGGCATTGGTGGTGTGTTCCTCTGGCTGTTTGTGAAGCGATTTGTGTCACAACCGGTAGTCCCGGTAAACGACCCGAAGCTGGAAGCGTCATTCCATTTCATAAATGGTTGAGACAGGCTCAATTATTAGAAAATAGCGAGCGACTATGTCAGAATTTGAAATACATCCGCCTAAACATGGCCTTGAAGTCGGGTTTGAAGATGAAGGCGTGAATATTCGCAAGATAATCATCATCGGTGTGTTGAGTTTTGCGATATTCATCGGAATACTGTCGTTTCTTGATGATCTGTTTGCTGTCGCCCGCGAGGATGAAGTCCAGGCGGTAGACCTGAGTGTTCCATCACAGCAACTGCAAGAAATGCGTGATCATGAGTCCGCTGTGCTTCATGGATACAAGCTGTTGGACTCTACGAAAGCGGTCTATCGTGTGCCGATTGATCGCGCAATGCGAATAGTCGCCGAGGAAGCGTTTAACTAGTAGTCTGAGACTGAAGAGAGCTATGATGTCCACACAATCAAATACAAATAATATGGCTATAATCTCGAGAGCAATTCTGTTTGTGGCGCTTCTTGTGATGTCGTTTAGTTCAGCTTATGCTCAAAGAAATCTGAGCCAGCCACCGAAGGATCTTGAGGATGTTGATGTGACAGAGCATCTTGGCGCGTATGTTCCTGAGGATATCAAAATCGTCAATGAAGCCGGTGATACGGTGTTGTTGGGTTCAATGTTGCATCATGACAAGCCGGTCATTCTGACTCTCGGCTATTATGAATGTCCGATGCTTTGCAATCTTGTCTTCAATGCGCTCAGCAAATCTGTCGCGCAGTTGAAATGGAATGCCGCCGATGAGTTTGAAATGCTCACTGTCAGTATCAATCCCAAAGAAACGCCGCAACTTGCTGAGGCCAAAAAAGAGAATTATCTCAAAGAGTTTGAAAAGAACTCCGGCAAACACTTCAATCCCGCCGGGTGGACATTCGCGGTCGCCGAAGGTGATATGTCGCGCGCGCTGGCGAATGCCGTCGGATTCGGATACCATTATGACAGTACTACTCACCAGTATGCTCACCCGGCAGTCACTATCATCCTGACGCCGGATGGAATGATATCACGTTATCTGTATGGATTAGACCATTCGCGGCAGGACTTGCGTCTGGCGTTGCTTGAGGCCTCAGAAGGCAAGTACGGTTCGACAGTTGACAAGCTGATTCTGTACTGTTTTCACTATGATCCGGATTCAAAAGGATATGTGCTGTTCGCCACGAATGTGATGAAGCTTGGTGGCGGAATGATGGTTTTGGCGTTTGCGTTCTTTTTCATGGTCATGTGGTTGCGCTCACGCGCAAAGAGGAAGCGGTTGGCGCTCGCTGACTCACACAATAACTCGCACACTGGCTCAAACGGGACACATATTGCGTCTTCCCATTGAGAATGGCGCTTTTGGAAACGGCTGTCTCAGTAAAATGCATATCCAAAAAAATGAATATCCAAAATAGAGACACTTTCAAAAGGAATACTCCTTACAGAGATTCTCGAAAATTATTCTGGGCAGAAAAGCGGACAGTCTCATAGCGACACAAGAGTAGACACCGTTCAACATTAACAAAACAAGAAACAGATGGATACCACCGCCACACTTTGGTTGCCACAACAGGCCTCAACTATCGCGCCCGATGTAGATGCGCTTTTCTATTTTGTCTATTGGATTAGTATCTTCTTTCTGGCCGTTATCACTTTTGGCGTTGTCTATTTTGCGGTCAAATATCGCCGTCGTGGCAAGCGTGACCAGCTTACGACCGGGCCAACTGGCAATCATCGTCTTGAGCTCACCTGGTCCATCATCCCGACACTCATCGTTCTTGTCATGTTCGGCTGGGGCTTCAAAGTCTATTTGCGGATGAATGTGATACCCAAAGGCGCGATGGAAATAAAAGTCACCGGCTATCAATGGGCCTGGCTGTTCGACTATCCACACGGATTCTCTGTTGGCAAAGAACTGGTTGTCCCCAAGGACAAGCCGATAAAACTGCTGATGTCCTCCAAGGATGTCATCCACAGCTTTTATGTTCCGGCGTTCCGTGTCAAGATGGATGTTTTACCCAATCGTTACACGAGTATCTGGTTTCAGGCCCCACGCGAGGGCGAATACCAGATTTTCTGTACAGAATACTGTGGCAAGGGTCATTCGGAGATGCTTGGTACGGTAAAAGTTGTTTCGCAACCTGACTATGAAAAGTGGCTCGAAGAACAAGCCAGCAACTCCGGTCAACCCCCGGAAGTATTGGGCGAGAAGTTATTTACCACCCGCGCCTGTAACACGTGTCATTCAACGGATGGGAGCAAGAGTGTTGGTCCCTCGTGGAAGGGAGTGTTTGGCAGTAAGGAAGAGCTGGCTTCGGGTGAGACAATTGTCGTCGACGAAAACTATGTCAGAGAATCAATTCTGAATCCGCATGCAAAAGTAGTCAAGGGATTCAATCCGGTGATGCCGACATTTCAGGGGATTCTGAAGGATAAAGACATTGACGCGCTTATCGCCTATATGAAGACGTTGAAATGAGACTGAACTGAGTTATTGGCAGAGAGGATTTAGATTAGTCTTTCAGTCATTTCTCAAAAGCAATAGAAGAACATGAATACAATACCTGAACACAATTACCTGACGTATCCAACCGGCCTGAAGTCCTGGTTGCTGACGAAGGACCATAAACGAATCGGCTTCATGTATCTGATGGCGATTATGTTCTTTTTCCTTGTCGGTGGTTGCCTGGCGTTGGTGATGCGCACCGAGTTGTTCTTACCGGGTGAGCAGATAGTCAGCGCAGACACATACAACCGGCTGTTTACGTTGCACGGCGCCATCATGATCTTCCTGTTCATTATTCCGTCTATCCCGGCTGCTCTCGGTAACTTTGTCTTGCCGTTGCAACTCGGCGCCATTGACGTTGCATTTCCGCGGCTGAATCTCGCGAGTTGGTACATCTATGTCATTGGAGCTTTGGTGGCGCTTGGGGCAATCATCGCCGGTGGTGTTGACACAGGCTGGACATTCTATACGCCATATAGTGTGCAGACTCAGGGAGCTGTGGCAATGATGGCGATGGCGGCCTTCATACTCGGATTCTCTTCAATTTTCACCGGACTAAACTTTATCGCAACCGTGCATAAAATGCGCGCGCCGGGGATGACCTGGTTTAAGATGCCATTGTTCGTCTGGGGTATGTATGCGACAGCTATTATTCAGGTTCTCGCCACGCCGGTTCTGGCAATTACCCTGCTTCTTCTGGCGCTTGAACGCTGGGCGGGAATTGGCATATTTGATCCAAAGATGGGAGGGGACCCGGTCCTCTTCCAGCATTTCTTCTGGTTCTATTCCCACCCGGCGGTCTACATCATGATCCTTCCGGGGATGGCCATCATCAGTGAATTGATGGCTACCTTTTCTCGCAAGCGAGTCTTTGGTTATCGAGCTGTCGCCTATTCGAGTCTCGCGATTGCGTTCTTCAGTTTTATAGTCTGGGGACATCATATGTTCACCAGCGGTGAGTCAGAACTATCCGCCATGATCTTCTCGTTTTTGACATTTTCTGTTGCGATTCCCTCGGCAGTGAAGGTCTTTAACTGGATGGCCACGATGTACAAGGGCTCAATTAGTTTCGACACGCCAATGCTATACGCTTTGGCGTTCTTATTCCTGTTTACTATTGGTGGCCTGACCGGGCTGTTCCTCGGAACGCTGGCAGTTGATCTGCATTTGCATGATACATATTTTGTTGTGGCGCATTTCCATTACACGATGATGGGTGGAACTGTCATCGCCTTTCTCGGGGGGCTCCACTATTGGTGGCCGAAAATCTGGGGCCGGATGTACAGTGAAAAATGGGCTCGCATTTCGTGGGCGCTGGTGTTTATCGGTTTCAACGCGACATTTATCCCGCAATTCATTATGGGCTCACAGGGGATGCCACGCAGATATTTCAATTACATTGACCAGTACCAGCCGATGCATGCTTTCTCATCGGTAGGCGCGTATATTCTTGGACTCGGTTTTCTGATTATGATAATCTATCTCTGGCATTCGGCGAAACACGGCCCGGCGGCGGGTCCCAATCCCTGGGGCGGGTCAACATTTGAATGGACACATGCAACATCACCACCTGACCCGCATAATTTTACAGATCAGCCGATATGTGACAGTGAGCCGTATCCATATGACAAAAAACTCTTTGTAAGCACGAATCCATATGAAACCGAAGAGGTTGAAAGTTAGGTCCGGATCTATCCCAACAGATATCCAGTGACATGATTTGAAAGCCAGAGGCGCGTATGCATACTACAGCCAATACAGAACATGAACCCCGACCGGAGTTCCTGCAACATCACTTTGCGACTGCCGAACAACAACGCGAAACTTCCAAACTCGGTCTGTGGATTTTTCTCGTTACCGAGGTCCTGTTCTTTGGCGGGCTTTTCTGTTTTTATGCCATCTATCGTTCATGGTATCCGGAGATGTTCCACAATGCGCACAAGTTGTTGAACGTCACACTGGGCGCGACCAACACAATAGTCCTGATTACCAGTTCGCTGACGATGGCGCTGGCTATCCGCTCAATGCAACTGGGGAAAAAGAACTGGACACTTATTAACCTCTGGGCGACTCTGGCGCTTGCCGGGACATTCCTGGTCATCAAGTTTTTTGAGTACTCTCACAAGTTCCACGAAGGGCTGGAATGGGGTAAGTTCTTTACGTTCAAAGACATAGATGCCACAAATCCGCACATCTTTTTCAGCGTGTACTTTACGATGACCGGCCTACATGGGATCCACGTTATCGCCGGTATGGTGACAATCGGCTGGATGATACATCGCACATCCAAAAATCATTTTTCGGCGGAATACTATACGCCGATTGAGATGACCGGACTCTATTGGCATCTTGTGGATATAATCTGGATTTTCCTGTTCCCGCTTTTGTATCTTGTTGGCTGATGAAGAAAAGGCGTTACTACTGATGAACTCGAATACAGAAAACAAATCGCACGTTTTGCCTCTACGAGTCTACTTTGGTGTTGCTCTGGCCCTGTTTGCCATGACGGCATTGACTGTTGAGGCCGCCAGTTTCAATTTCGGCGAATGGAACATTATCATCGCCATGGCGATTGCTATTTTCAAAATGGCTCTTGTCGCCCTCATCTTCATGCACCTGTTCTGGGACCGGAAAATCTATAGCGCCGTGTTTATCGGCTCAATCCTGTGCCTTGGTATCTTCATTACGCTGACGATGTTTGATACGCTTAAACGTGACAGAATATACACAGAACGCAGTGGCGCTATTGTCCCGCAGGCGGTCATTTATACAGCGTCCGATTCTAATGCCGTAGCGGCCGAAACCGCAACTGAAGCCGATTCTAGCGCGACAGTCGAGGACACGTTGTTAGAGGAAGATGTTGAAGACACTGCCGCCGCTGATGAAGAAGACTGGCAGTTCGAATAGATTCCCTCACTAATATGCGTCTTTCCTGACGCTCCGAATATATTGCCAGGAGGTCCTGCGTATGTCGCTTAGTGACCTGCCGACACTCAATGCAACACTAAATCTTATTAGCGCTATCCTGCTTTTCTTCGGGTATCTGAATATCCGCCGTGGCAACAAAGAGCGTCACATGCGTTTCATGGTTGCGGCGCTTATTAGTTCGACGTTATTTCTGACGAGCTATGTCATTTATCACGCGAACATTGGCTCGAAGCCCTACCCCTTCGATGACTGGACGCGACCGCTCTACTTCATCATTCTGATACCCCATGTACTATTGGCGGCGCTGATGACTCCGTTTATTGTGCTTATTGTCTGGCGGGCCTGGAAAGGCGCATTTGCCAGACATCGCAAACTGGCGAGATATGTCTGGCCGGTGTGGATGTTCGTGTCCATCAGCGGCGTGGTTATATATGCCATGCTTTACTTGCGGTAATCTACCCTGTCGCAAGCATTTAGGCGTAGATGCGCCATGGTGGGTTTTGTTGAATCGATTCCTGTACGTATATTCCTTCGTGCAGGGTTCGTGATAGTGGGGGCCTCCTCCGCGGATTG
>CAZFAL010000053.1:0-17267 GCA_964516945.1 uncultured Ignavibacteriales bacterium | reverse complement strand
GCCTTTTTTCGATTCAAGCATTCTGCCTGACCAAACAAGGGCGCCGGAACGGACGCCCCTACGTTGTCACATATACTGCTTGAATCGAAAGAGGGCACAGCGCGCTGTGCCCCTACGGTAGCGGATGTATTGCTTGATTTGGTGAGGATGCAAGTGTGGCTCGGGCGTCCCGCCCGAGAATCATGGGCGGGACGCCCAAGCCACGTGTTGGCAACAGCGGCGCTTTATCTTGCCAATCGGTGTCCGGGGTGATACTATGCGCTCAGTGATGAAAACCAAACTGCCGAATATCAGCGAATACTTTCAGAATCTGCAGAAAACCTACACCGCCGGGACAGCTACGGAGCATTCCTATCGTCCGGCGTTGAAGGCGTTGCTCGAATCTCTCAAGCGCGGGGTCATGGCGCAGAATGAGCCGAAGCGGGAGAAAGCCGGGGCTCCGGATTATATTGTTACGCTTAAGAAACAGCCGCTGGGGTACATCGAGGCCAAAGATATTGGTGTCGGTCTGGACAAAGTTGAAAAGTCCGAGCAGATGCAACGCTATCTCGACGGTCTCAAAGGCCGGCGCAATATCATTCTCACCGACTATCTTGAGTTTCGCTGGTATGTCAACGGCGACCTGAAGCTGACTGCGCGCCTCGGGGCTGTTGAATCAAAAAAGAAACTTTCCCTTGATGAAACCGGGGCTGAAGAGACGCTGGCGCTTCTGCAGGGGTTTCTCAAACAACCGCCGATTCCGGTGGGGACATCGCTTGAACTGGCGAAGTGCATGGCGGATTCTGCGAAGATTATCCGCAGTTCGATTCTTGGCGCCTTTGCGCATGAGGACAAGGGCGGCTCATTGCATGAGCAGATGGAGGGCTTTCGCGAGGTGTTGTTGCATGACCTCGAGCCGAAACAGTTTGCAGATATGTATGCGCAGACAATCTGCTACGGACTGTTTGCCGCGCGGGTGAACCACAACGAATCCGAGCCATTTAACCGCAAAACCGCAGGGTTCTCAATTCCGAAAACCAACCCGTTTCTCGGGCGCATGTATGAATACATCGCCGGGGCGCGGCTTGATGAGCGCATCACCTGGGCGGTGGATGATCTGGCGGAACTGCTGGCGCATGCGGATATGTCCGCTATTCTCGCAGATTTCGGGCGGCGCACTCTGCGTGAAGACCCGGTGGTGCATTTTTATGAGACATTTCTGGCCGAGTATGACCCGAAAATGCGTGAGGCGCGGGGGGTGTATTATACACCGGAGCCGGTGGTCTCCTACATTGTGCGCAGTGTGGATTTGATTCTCAAGCGCGATTTCGGTTTGCGTGACGGGCTGGCGGACAGGACGAAGATACCGCTGTATGTCACCAAACCGGATGCAAAAGGCAAAGCCAAACGGGTTAAAGACGGAGATACACATAAGACGCTGATACTGGATCCGGCCTGCGGCACCGGGACATTTTTGCATCATGTGATTGAAGTGATTCGCGAACACGAGTTCAGCGCCAAACGCAAGGCCGGCTGGCCGTCGTATGTGCGCGACCATTTGCTTCCGCGTCTGATTGGCTTTGAACTGCTGATGGCGCCGTATGCGGTGGCGCATATGAAACTCGGTATGCAACTGGCCGACAGCGGGTATGCGTTCAAGAGCGCAGAGCGTCTGCGAGTGTTTTTGACCAATACGCTCGAAGAAGCCGAAAAAATAGTGCGCAATGTCGGGCTTGATCGCTGGCTTTCCGATGAAGCAAATCAAGCCAGTCGATTCAAGCGCACCGCACCGGTGCTGGTGGCTCTCGGTAACCCTCCCTATTCGGGACATTCGGCCAATAAGGGTGAATGGATTCGGCAACTCCTGCGCGGGAAGGATACAATGATTGGCGCGACAACCGAGAATTACTTTGAAGTTGACGGCAAACCGCTCGGTGAGAAAAACCCAAAATGGTTGAATGATGATTATGTTAAGTTTATTCGTTTTGCTCAATGGCGCATAGAGCAGACAGGGCATGGTGTTCTGGCCTTCATCACCAATCATGGCTATCTCGACAATCCCACATTTCGTGGCATGCGGCAGTCATTGATGAGCGCCTTTGACGATATCTATGTCCTTGACTTGCATGGCAACACCAAGAAAAAAGAAAAAGCTCCTGATGGTGGCAAGGACGAAAATGTCTTTGATATTCAGCAGGGCGTTGCCATTGCGCTGTTTGTGAAAAAGGAAAACGACGACGGCGCCAGGAAGACCATCCGGCATGCAGACCTGTGGGGTGTGCGCGGAAGCGCCAATGGTGAGGCGACCGGCAAATATGGCTGGCTGGTGGAAAATGATATTGACACAACCGAGTGGCAGACGATTGAACCGGAAACACCGTTTTATATGTTCACCCCGCAGGACAACGAACTTGCTGAGGAATATCACGCCGGGCAATCCATACAGGAGATTATAAAGGTTAATTCGGTTGGAATTGTCACTGCCCGTGATGCCCTGACGATACGCTGGTCGCGGAAAGATATTGAACGTGTAGTAAATGACTTTTCAGCTCTTTCCGTTGACGAAGCGCGCACGAAATACAGTCTGGGCAAGGACGCAAAAGATTGGAAAGTTGAATGGGCCCAAAATGATCTCAAAAAGGACAAGCTAGTTGCAGACCATTTTGCGTCAGTACTGTACCGTCCCTTTGACATTCGACAAACTTACTATACTGGTCATTCAAGTGGTTTCCACTGTCGGCCCCGCCCCGAAACCATGCACCACATGCTCGCCGGGGATAATCTGGCGCTTTCTTCAACACGGTCAATTGAAATTGGTCGTGGCTGGGAACATGTTTTCTGCACTGACAAACTAATTCAACATCATACCGTTTCAATTAAGGAAGTAAATTATCTCTTCCCTCTCTACCTCTACCCTGAATCCAAAAAGGGCGACCTGTTCGCGGAGCATGAATCCACCGAACGTCAGCCAAACCTTTCGGCGGAGTTTATCAAGGAGTTCTCAGGTAAGCTCAAGTTGAAGTTTGTCACTGACGGTTGCAGTGATTTGCAGAAGACCTTCGGGCCGGAGGATGTGTTTCATTATTTGTACGCCGTCTTCCACAGCCCGACCTATCGGGAGCGCTATGCGGAGTTTTTGAAAATTGACTTTCCGCGTGTTCCATTGACAAGTGACAAGGCGCTGTTTGCGGAGTTGTGTGAATCCGGCGCCGAACTGGTTATGTTGCATTTGCTGAAAAAGCCGCTGGCGAATCCGCCGTTGTGCGGGCTGGAGACTGCCGGCGACAATGTTGTTGAAAAGGTTCGCTACACCCCGCCGGATAATGACACGGTTGATGACAGAGTTGATGACACAGTGGGCGGCAAAGTCTGGCTGAATGCGACACAGTATTTTGAGGGTGTCCCGTCTGCGGTGTGGGAGTTTCATGTCGGCGGGTATCAGGTCTGTCATAAATGGCTCAAAGACCGCAAGGGCCGGACGTTGTCCTCGGATGATATCGAGACCTATCAGAGAATAGTAGAAGCGCTGGCCGGAACAATAGGTCTGATGAAGCAAATCGACACAACGATCGACAATCACGGCGGCTGGCCGATAGGATAGCGCGTTTCCGGCAGTATGTTCGGGACGTAGGGGCACAGCGCGCTGTGCCCTTTCCTGAAACCAGCAGTATGCCGGTTGTCGTAGCGGCAGGGTTTCCCTGCCTTTTTTGATTCAAATATCCCGCCTGATCAAACAAGGGCGCCGAAACGGACGCCCCTACGTCATCACTGATACTGCATGAATTGAGAGAAGGCACAGCGCGCTGTGCCCCTACGACTGGAGATCCAATGGCATCTTGTAATCAAATATGTCAGGTTCCAAAAGCCGGAGCCCGACCTACGGGACTGGTTTCGATGTTGTGTTCAGGCGGCTGCGGTTTATCTGCGGCCACCGAGGCCGCGGACCATGATAATGCCGTCATTACCCCAGACTACGAGACGTGGTCCCATACGCTTGACTCCATTGAGACGGATGTCTTTGTTGATGCGCATGTCTTCCCAGGTTTTGCCAAAATCTCTCGTGTGCCAGACTTCACCGCCGTCACCGACCATATACCACTGTCCGGGGGAGTAGCGGGAGATATTGATCAGGTTGGACTCCGTCGGAGACTCAGCTTCTTTCCATTTCTCACCACCGTCCTCCGAGAGCAAGATGCGGCCGTTGGCGCCGACTGAAATGCCGTGATCACCGGTCAGAATTGTGGCGCGCATCAGTTCACCCTCCGGGAGCCTAATCGTTTTCCAAGTCTTGCCCCGGTCATCGGAAATCAGGACCGCCCCGATGGCGTTGATTATCAGCTTGTTTTTTTCGAGATCGTGATGAACGCGTGAAAAGCCGATGCCTTCCACATTCGGGACTTCCTCCCATGTGTCACCACCGTCGTCGGTGCGGTAGACTATTCCCTTGTAGCGCAGTGAATCGTTGCCGGTGACACCGATGAGGACACCCTGACGCGAGTTGACGAACGCCATATCATAAAAATACAGCAGGTCGAGGTTCTTGAAATAGCGTTGTTTCCAGACTTTGCCCCAGTCTTTGGTTTGCAGGAGGATGCCCTGTTCACCACAAATGAAGCCGCTGGAGTCGGTGTTGTATTCGACATCGGTGAAGCGCACATGCTCGATTGGCTTGCGGTCGGAATTGATGACATCGAGGTGGTAGGGCGTGAGAGTCATTGCCGTATCCCATGTATCCCACAGATCACCCTGGTCATCGACAAAAAGAGCCTTGGCCAGCGAAAAGACAGAGGCGCCGGTGAATTCGACATGCACGTTGGTCGGGACAACCCGCCAGTCAGATTTCTCGAATTGGGCGCGGGCGCTACGCAACGGGGTAAGCAGCAGCGGGGCGAGCAGCGCTGCGGTAAGTAGCGTGACTGTGATAATCCGGTTTGTGGGGAAAGAATACTGCTGTCTATCCATTTTTGACTTGCCTTTAGGGTATGCGAAGGTTTCTCTTATGCAATGCGCTTATTTATCAGGGGAATCCCCCGGCGCGGATATTTGAGTATTTCAGGTTCAGTAATTAAGACTATATCGTATATTTGTTTTTTCTCTCAGAGTATCGGTTTGACACGCAATAAGTCTTATACAACCATTTTTTGCTGTCGGTTGTACAGAACAGTAGCGGTTATGCGGGTTTTTTGTATGTGAAGTGGAACCCGGCCAGAGAGAGAATATCATTTTTGTCACGGAAGTTCAATTATTGAACAATTCGAAACAGCGTCAAGAGCCAAAGCGATATGGAAGCTGACAAGTCAGCCAATTTCTCAGACAGTCTCGAATCTCAGCCGGTCGTTGAAATCGAGGCTGACTTTCTGCGTGAAATCGGCTCACAGGATGATTCACCGGCCGGGATGATGACTGAGCCCGCCGGAGAGAAGCAGGTTGGCGAGAACCAGTCTGGCGCCGAGGCTCCTGAAGGCGGTATTACGGTTTGCGCGGGCTCTTTGGCTGTGGTGAACTCGTTGAGCGCCCGAACAGTTGCGGCGTTGGTGCGCTATTTGGTTGGTCAACGTCGACCTCCGGGCGGCGCGGTGACGGTCCTGGGACATGATATGGGGAGCGCCGGCAAGGGTGAGATTTTGCGGCTCCGGCGCCGGATAGGCGTGGTCGGGGGAGATTTCGGACTGATTCCGGATTTGACTGTTGCGCAGAACCTCGCGCTACCGTGTTTGGTGCGCAAACTGGGGCGTCGTCAGGCGCAAAGCCGGGTTGAGCGAATCAGTGAGGCGTTGCGGATTGCCGAATTGCTGGAAGAGCGGGTTTCATTGCTGGGTTCGATTGAACGGCGGGTGACATTGATAGCGCGGGCGCTGGCGCATGATCCGGAGTTGGTAATACTCGAAGCGCCGCTCAGTGGATTGGACAAGCAATGGAGCGCGGTGGTGGTTGAGCAGTTCAAGCGTCTCGCAGTCACCGGTTCTGCGGCGCTCTTTTTCCATGAATACAGTGGGGCATTCGTAGCGAAGGCAGAGGCGGAGAAGTAGGCGATATGGGTGGAGGATATTTTTTGCAGGAGTTCGGGCGTAATTTGCGTCGTACGCCACTGACCCATCTCGGCGCGTTGTTTGTCTCGACATTGCTGTTTATTCTTTTTGATATGGTCTGGATAGGTTCGCATGCGTTGAATGACTTCTACGATGATCTTTTTTCCGAATTGACGATGGAGGTGTTTTTTGTCGATTCAGTGACGGATTCAGTATTTGCCTCACATGCGCAGGAGATTCAATCAATGCCGGGGATTGCCAAAGTTGTGGCGCTCGACAAAGACAAAGCCCGTGAGCGTTTGGCCGAGCGTCTGGGGGAAGATTTTCTCGCCAGTGACACAGTGAACCCATTACCGCGTTCAATACAGATTCATTTTGAGCGGGGAACTCCGTCGGTTGAATACTTTGCCGGGTTGAACACGCGGCTGGGCAAGTGGCGGGGAGTGGAGCAAATAAGTTACAACCGTCAATGGATTCAGGCAGCGACGGAGAACAGAAACCGCGCCGGCCATATTTTGCGGATTGTTATGTTAAGCATTTTCGCCGGTGTTTCATTGAACGCCGCTTTGTTGGTGGGGCTGGCTGTACGCGTAAAGACCGGGCATTTCAAACAGATGAAGCTGCTTGGCGCCGGGTCATGGTTCCTCGGGATGCCGTATATTGTTGAGGGTGTGACATTGACGGCGTTGTCCGCCGCCTTGAGTTGGGGAATCATTATCCTCGCTCAGAGTAAGTGGCGTCTGGCCCATGTTGCATCTGCTCTGCCGACATATGAGCAAATGGGTATGATGGTTCTGATAGCGGCGCTCGTGGGGCTGGCCGGAGCGGCGCTGGCGGTGAGCGGCTCGCATGTAAAGCGTTAAAGCCAGGCGCTATCCGGAGAAATTGTGTTGGACAGATATCTGCCGAGAAACTTCATCTACTGCGTTGTTGTGTTAGCCGCGTCTGTGGTGGTAACCGTGGCGAGTGCGCTGTTTCCACTTTCTTCTGCTGTAGCCGGGAGCGGTGACAAGGATGTCAAATCCAAAAAAAGTGAATTGTCAAAGATTCGTGTTGAACTTGATGAGACACAGAAGCGGTTGGATTCATTGCGCGGCAGTGAGTCAAAGTTACTCAACAAGCTCAAAGACCTTGATGAGCGTATTGAATTGGACCGTCAGGTTATCAAAAAGGTCAACGGCAAACTTGGCCGTCTGCGCAAGAAGAAAGCTGAAGCCAAGACTCAGTTACAGGAGCGTAGAGCTCTGCTTGCGTCACGTAAGGACCGGTTCCGGCGTGACATGCGCGCCTTTTATTTACGGGAATTCAATGTTATTCCCGCTCCGCAGGGGGCGGGTAATTTGCAGGGGGGGGACAATCCGCAGGTGGCGGACAATCCGCTTGGGCAGATTGATATCCCCGCCGCAAATGACTGGCAGACGGCCTATTTCAATTCAATCGGCGCTTTACGGCGGCATGAAGTCGGTGTTTCGAGCGATCTGGCGCACAGCGCCGAATCACAACTTGGCGCTGTCAGTAAATCCGAACGCGATGTTGAACGATTGAAGAAAAAGCGTGTCGCGGGAGCCAGTTTACGTGAGTCACAACGTGACCTCTCCAAACGCAAGCTCGGCAAAGTTCGCAAAGACAAAGAGTCAGTCGCTGACCGGTTGCTGTATCTCAGCGAAGAGGCGAAGCAAATGAATGAGCTGGTAGCGCGGCTGGAGGCCAGAGAACGTGAGCGGAACGCCAGGCAACGGACCTCGCCTGAGACCAATATGACCGGCCTGTTTGTGGCGCAAAAAGGACGGCTCAAACCACCGCTGGCCGGAAAAATAGTCAGCCCCTTCGGCTGGGCAACCGATCCGGTCAGCAATTTGAAGACATTTTCATCCGGTGTGGAGATTAAGGGGAAGCCCAATTACAACGTGCGAGCGGTGGCTGAGGGCACAGTGGCCTATATCGGCTCCTTGCACGGCTACGGGAAATTCGTTATTGTGGCGCATGATGACGGATTCTACACCACCTATGGTGGGCTTGCGCGAGTCAAAGTGACATTAGATCAGGTGATTGCCGCGAGAACGGCGGTTGGTGTGACTGCCACAGGCATGGTAAAATTCGAAATCCGTCATGGAAAAGAATCGGTTGACCCGGTGAGCTGGCTGAATTTCGGCGCTCTGCGCTAACGGGCGCCGGTTGAGTCAGTGTTGTTACTGTAGGTTGGGCTCCTCATGCGCTTTAGCGCCAGAGAGACCCGTCATCCGGGTGCAAGCGAACATGTCGGGTTTCTCCGTCCGGCAAATGCCGGACTTCGGAACCCGACCACTATATTTTGCATTGAGAGCGTAAAATGTCCCCCTACCAAAATGAATCAGACTTGCTGATTGACTCATTCCCCGACAGGGCATTGGTGAATGCGTTGGAAAATGAGCGGTTGGCCAGCGCATTGTTGTTTTTTGGCGCTGAGGGGAGTGGCAAGTGGCTCGCGGCGCTTTCTTTGGCGGCGTATTTGAATTGCGACAGGCGTAAAGACAGCTCAACGGAAGTGGACTCAGTGTTCGGTGGCTTCTGTGGCGAGTGTCCGTCGTGCAAACAGGTGTTCGCCGGGACATTCCCGGATTTACATCTCGTTTTCCCGACACCAAAGGCCAAGAGCAAAAAAGAGCAGACTGAACTTGATACTACTTATCTGGCGGCTAAAGTTGAAAACCCGCTGAATGTAATCCGCTGGCCGGGCAATAGCGGGATTTCGATTGACAGAGCCCGCGTGGTGAAGGCAAAATTGTCACGAAAGCCCAATCCTGGCGCGTATCGGGTGGTGGTATTCTATCAGGTGGAGAAGATGCTGGCTTCGGCGGTGGATTCGCTGTTGCGCATGATTGAAGAGCCGCCGGAGAACACATTGTTTGTGCTGATTAGCGACCGTCCGGAGGCGGTGGTGGAGACGGCGTTGTCCCGTTGCCAGCGACTGCGGTTTCCAGCGTTGAATGTGGAGCGTATCAGCAAGTACTTGCAGAACAGTGTCGGACTCGGCGCAACGCGAGCTGAAACTGTGGCGCGGCTGGCGCAGGGGTCCGCGGGACGGGGGCTGGAGATTGTGCGCGAGTTGGAAGTTCCTGAAGAAGAGCGGGCAGTTTCACGTGAAGTCGGCTGGATGGCGCTTAAGGCGATATTTCTGGAGAGCGGTCCAAGCGCATTGCAGATATTGACCAACAGCGTCGATTTGCGTAACCGCTCGGCTATTGAAACATTATTGACGCTTTGGGAGAATTATCTGCGTGATTTGCTCCTGATACAACAGGGATTGCCGGAGAGCGTGGCGAATATCGACTTAGCGGCGGATATGCAAAAGCTCGCGACAGGTTTGAGAGTCGGCCCGGCGCTATATGCATTGTTCGATAAGTTCAATGTCACGCGAGTCAACTTGCGCCAGCATGTTAATGCGCAACTGGCGCTGACTGATTTGAGTGTGGCGATTCGGGCCGTGGCCGGGTAAACCGTTTCATCACTCCCTCTCTGAAATACTCAGACAATTCCTATTGCAATCAGGGTCGTAATCAAGGTTGACCTGTGGGGCGTTGTGGCTGTACCTTGCTCTCTGCCGAACGCCACTGGTTGAAAGCCACTGGTCGAAGACCATTGGTTGGAAGCCATTGCGCATCGGCTGAATAAACGCGACTTGCTTTCACAAAGTCGCATATCTGATTAACCAGACACTACCAGTAGAACATATATGGCTGAGCTTTTTCTGATTGAATATAAAGGACACCGGCGCGAGTATTGCGCCAATACGTATCATCATAAGCTGGAGCGCAACGCCGCAGTCATCACCGAGACTGACAATGGCGAGAATCTGGGATATGTCCTGCATCGCTGGAATAAAGAGAAGTCTCCGAGGCAAAAGGGGTCGCCGAGAAAGATTCTGCGCGGGGCAACCGCAGAGGAGCTTCAGAAACATCATGATTTGCGCCCGAAAGAGCTGGCGGCCAAGGCTCAGGCGCGGGCTGTAGCCAAGCGGCTGGGATTGTCGATGAAACTGTCCGATGTTGAGATTCAGTTCGACGGGACAAAGATGACATTCTATTACACCGCCGACGGACGGGTTGATTTCCGGACTTTGGTCAAAGAGTTAGCCCGACATTTTCACACCTGGATTGAAATGCGTCAGATTAGTCCCCGCGACGAGAGTCGCCGTCTGGGAGATTGTGGCATGTGCGGCGGGGAGGTCTGTTGTCGCCGCGCCGGGATGAAGAATATTCAAATTGCCACGCAGGATGCGCGTGATCAGGATTTGCAGATGAATATGTCCAAGCTCACCGGATTGTGTGGCAAATTGCGTTGCTGTCTGTGTTTTGAAAAGAAGCAATATCTCGATGTGAAGAAGCTGTTTCCGGGTAAGGGCTCGCGGGTGGAGACTCCGGTGGGCAACGGGATAGTAGAGCGAGTTGATGTTCTCGCCGAAGAAGCAATAGTGCGCTATGAAGACGGGACCCGTCACCGGGTTGGCCCGGATCAACTCAAGAAGATTCCCCGGCGGGCTGAGTCCAAAAAGCAGGATCGTCAGCCGGAGCCGGCGTCATCATAAGAGAGCCGGAAGAAGAGAGAATAGTTTATGCCTCAAAAACCAATATATATAACAACACCGATTTACTATGTGAATGACAAGCCGCATATCGGCCATTCATACACCACAATCGCCGCTGATACCCTGGCGCGCTATCATCGACTTGCCGGTCGTGAGGCGTTTTTCCTGACCGGGACCGATGAGCATGGCGCCAAGATTGCCGAAGCTGCGTCAGCCGCCGGGCTGGAGCCGCAGGCGTTTTGTGACAGTATTGTTGTGCATTTCAAAGATGTCTGGAAAACGCTGGGTATTGAGGAAAATGACTTCATTCGCACCACCGAGCCGCGTCACCTTAAAGCAGTCGCGAAAGTTCTGACAAAACTCAAAGAGGCGAAAACCGCCGACGGTGAGGATGTTGTCTATGCCTCGAAATACGAAGGACTGTATTGCACCGGCTGTGAGAAATATCTGACAGAAAAAGAACTCGAAGACGGATTGTGTCCGTACCACAAGACAAAACCCGAAGTTGTCGCTGAGAACAACTGGTTTTTCCGTCTGAGCGCGTTCTTGCCGGAAATCAAACGGCTGGTTGAGACCGAAGAGCTTTTGATTCTGCCGATAGAGCGTCGCAAGGAGGTTCTGGGTTTGATTGCGCAGGACCCGCCGGACTTTTCAATTTCGCGCGAAAAGGTCAGTTGGGGAATTCCTGTGCCATTTGACCCGGAGCAGTCGGCCTATGTCTGGGTTGATGCGTTATCAAACTACATCTCAGCTATCGGGTACGGTGACAATCCGGAGTTATTTCAAAAATGGTGGAATGACGCTGAAGTGGTGCATTTGATGGCCAAGGACATTCTCAAGTTTCATTGCTTGTTCTGGCCGGCGATGCTTCTGGCAATCGGTGAGAAACTGCCGGAGACGATATTTTTGCACGGTTTCTTCACTGTCAACGGCGACAAAATGTCCAAGACGCTCGGCAATCAAATTGATCCGAATGAACTCGTGGCGCATTACGGTGTCGACGCCAGTCGGTACTTGTTACTGACGCAGTATCCGTTCGGTGTTGACGGTGACATTCAGGTCGGGCGGTTTACGGAGAAGTATAATAGCGATCTGGCCAATGAACTGGGCAATTTGCTTTCACGGGTGGTTAAGATTGTTGAACGGCAATTCGACGGCAAGTTACCGGCGCCGAATCGTGATCTGCCGGGTGTGCAGGAATTACTTGACCTGACCGAAGACGCCGCAGACAAGGCCTATGGAGAGATCAAGCATTTTCGGATTCAGGGCGCGATTGAAATTGCGCAGGGGTTGATAAAGAAAGCTAATCAGTTTTTCGATCACTCGGCGCCATGGAAAGCGCTTAAGGACGGTCGGCTTGATGAAGCCGGTGGGGTGTTGTATGTCTGCTGTGAAGTGATGCGTGTGGTTTCGATTCTCTTGTATCCGGTGATGCCGTCAAAGATGAGTACCTTGCGTGAAGTTCTTGGCCTTGATGAACGCACATTGACTCTGGATTCGGCGCGGGAGTTTTTCTGTTTGAAACCGGGCGCCGAATTGAAACTAACCGAAGGCCTGTTCCCACGCATTCAGGAGCCGTTTGTGCCGTCGGGGATGAAGAAAGCCGAAGTGGAAACGAAGAACGATGGTGATGGTCTACTGGATATCAGTGATTTCGGGCGGGTCAAGTTGCAAGTAGCTGAAGTGCTCAGCGCCGAAAAAGTTGACGGCGCCGACAAACTGCTCAAACTACAAATCGACCTCGGCAAAGAAAAACGTCAGATTGTCGCTGGCGTCGCGGAGTTTTATAAGCCGGAAGACCTGATTGGCAGGCAAATCATTGTTGTCGCCAATCTCAAACCGGCGAAGATTCGTGGCATAGAATCACAGGGTATGTTGCTCGCGGCCAAGAAGGGCAAAAAGCTGACATTGGTGTCACCGTCTGAGGTGATTCCGGTTGGCGCCTCGGTCGGGTAGAATTGCAGGTCAACAATGTCTTAGGCAGAGTCTTAGGCAGAGCCGAGTTAATCAAATCGTAGTGGCGTCGCTTGCGGGGCCTTGGTTGATTATGAGAGATTGTTGCCATGTTGCAGACAAGGCGGGGCAAGCCCCGCCACTACGGCTGAATTCGTAGAATTGTAGGTCGGGTTCCGAAGTCCGGCATTTGCCGGATGGAGAAACCCAACATGTCTGCTACAACAGAGAGTGTCGGGTTTCTCTGTCCCATAAATGGGACTCCGGAACCCGACCTACGCGTATCGAAACAATCTTTGTCACGACCTCGCTTTGGATTCTACCCTACTTTTTCTGAAGGCTTCTTTTTATAAGGACACTTCCCCATGATAGACAGCCATTGCCATCTTGAATCACGACAGTATGACGGTATTGTTGACGATGTTGTCGCTCGCGCGCGTGAGGCGCGGATTTCGACAATGGTCAATATCGGCACCGATATGCCGACATCGCGCGAATCAATTGCGCTGGCAGAGCGCTTTGAGGAAATCTATGCAACAGTCGGGGTGCATCCGCATGCCGCCAAAGAGTTTGACAGCGCCAGTAGTACGACGCTCAAGGAATTGTTGCAACATCCAAAGGTCGTGGCCCTCGGTGAGATAGGACTGGACTACTACCGTGACCATTCACCGCGTGACATCCAGCGACAAGTGTTCCGACAACAGTTGGAAATCGCCGCTGAAAACGACACACCGGTTGTGATTCATGTGCGCGAGTCATTCGCTGATGCGTTTGCGATTATGTCTGACTATTCTGACAAACTCACCAATGTCGTTTTCCATTGTTTTTCCGAGGATGTCGACACCGCGAGAAAGATATTTGATCTGGGCTGGATAATTTCGGTGGGTGGTGTGGTGACATACAAGAAAGCTGTGATGGCTGATGTCGCGAAGTTTGCGCCGCTTGAGTCAATGATGCTGGAGACCGATTCGCCGTATCTCACTCCGGTTCCATTTCGCGGCAAAGTCAACGAGCCGGTGCATGTGCGCTATGTCTGTGACAAAGTTGCCGGGTTAAAAGGTCTTAGCCCTGATGAGGTCGAACGTATCACCGACAGAACTGCGCAAAAATTCTATCGTTTGGTAGAGACATTCGGATAAGGGCTGATGTGTCTCTGTATTGATTTGGTATGTAGTTCGGATGATTGCTGTGGAAAACTACGAGTAGTAGGGGCTGGGTTTCCCTGCCCTATCTCGATTCGAGGATTTCGACTGACCAGACAAGGGCGCCGGAACGACGCCCCTACGGAAACGAAATCCAGTAGAGTATTACTGTGAACGCGTTTCGATCCAAAAAACGTTTCGGCCAGCATTTATTGCGCTATACCGAGGATGCGCGCCGGATTGCATCGTTACTTGGCGCTGATTCAGCGCCGCAGACAATTGTGGAAATCGGTCCCGGGGCCGGGGCGTTGACAACGGCGTTGGTGGAGTTGTATCCAAAGGCGGAAATCATCGCTGTTGAATTCGACCGTGATTTACTCTCTGCGCTTGAACGCAGATTTGCAGGCGCGCCTCGCGTGCGTTTTATTCAAGAAGACATTCTCAAAGTTGACCTTACCCGCTTTGGCTCTACGATGCAGTTGATTGGCAATTTGCCGTACAATATCAGCGCCCCGATAATCCAATGGACGGTTGCGCAACGTGCGGTTGTGAGTAAGGCGGTGTTTATGTTGCAACGCGAAGTTGCCGGGCGGCTGTGTTCGGAACCGGGCGGCAAGGACTGGTCACCGCTGGCGATTCATACGCAGTTACGTTTTGATGTTACTCGGGAGTTTGACCTGGCGCCGGACAGATTTGAACCGCCGCCGAAGGTGAATTCGACGGTGTTTACCCTCTCACCAATCAAAACGACAGAGCGGTTTCCTGATTTTGATGAGTATCGGGCAAAAGAGTTCGAACAACTGGTTCGTAGCTCTTTCGGAGCCCGCCGGAAGTCGCTGGTCAATAATCTCATCAATGGCTACGGATTCACCCGCGAAGAGGTGATTGCAATCCTGGAAAGCGCCGGAATCGACAAGCAGAGCCGGGCGGAACAATTGGGGATTGGGGAGTTTATCAGGTTGTTGCAGTCACTACAACTGCGACGATAATTACAATGATAATTGCAACGAATCGTATCTTCAACATTGCTATCCACGCTTGTTTTGTACACTATTGCCGCAGTGTAGTTGTCCGGCGCATTGGCGCCTGACAGATGTTTTGCTGACTATGTTGTAAATTGAAGGAGCGCCTCGTATGCCGTTACTTGCTGTTAAACTTGATGCGCTTACCCGTTTGCGTGAGGGGAAACGGTCTCGTGACCCGGATCCGGCGCAGGCGGCGGTTCTCGCTGAACTTGGTGGCGCCGACGCTATTACGGTGACATTGCATCCATCGCGCAGGTTTATTCGTGACCGTGATGTCTATGTGCTCAAAGAAATAGTTAAGACACGGTTGATTGTGGAGATGCCGCTTGATGAGGATTTGTTGTCTGTCGCGCTGGAGGTGCGGCCGTGGATGGTGTGTTTGATAGCCGAGAATCAGGTAGACCCGTCAGGCAAAGAGCCGCTGGATTATCGTGAGCTCGAGCAGCTTTCGGCGGCGACTGAGCGATTGCGTGGCGCCGGGATTATCAGCGCGCACCATATTCTGCCGCAGTCCGAGGATGTCAAAAACGCCGCACGATGCCGGGCTGATTTTGTGGAAATCTCGACTGCGGGTTATTCACGCGCGGGGTCGGTCTCCGAAGCCGAAACCGAATTGGATGACATTGTCCGCAACGCGCAAATGGCGCATAAGCTGGGTTTGGGTGTCTATTGCGGGTCGGGGCTGACATTCAAGAATGTGGCCCAATGCGCCGAGATTGATGTTATCCAGCAGGTGACAGTCGGCCGGGCGCTGATTAACCGGGCGGTAATAGTTGGGATACAGCAGGCGGTTGAGCAGATGCGTTCGCAGGTTGAGCGAAAGTTGTGATTTATTTGGCATGGGTGATTCGGCAAGTATGTCGGGTTTCTCCATCCGGCATTTGCCGGACTCCGGAACCCGACGGGTACTATGATTCGACGGGATTGCCACGCTTCGCTCGCAGTGACTGCAACATAGACTTTTTCAACATATCCAAAGTTTTGCGGTTTTATTCAATGGGCATTGGTTGTAGATAAAGATACCATGAGCGACGGCCAGATTAACGAGATTAACGACCGGGGAAGCAAGTCCGGAGAACGAATCACTATCATTGTTCCGCAATTGTCTGCGCCGTTGCGGATAGACAAGTATCTGACAGACTCTCCGGAGCTGGACACGAGTCGTTCGCAGATTCAGCGGGCGTTGAAGGCCGGGCAAGTGACAGTTGACGGTCAAATATGTGCGGCGCGGTTCAAGGTTGGCGGCGGGGAGCGTGTTGAAATCACATTACCACAGGTTGTGACTATCAGCGCCGAGCCGGAGGATATTCCGCTTGATATCCGCTATGAGGATGAGTATCTGCTCGTGGTCAACAAACCCGCCGGGATGGTGACGCATCCGGCGCCGGGGGCGGAATCAGGGACTCTCGTGAATGCGTTGTTGGCCCATGCGCGCTGTTTGAGTGAACTCAACGGCCGCGAGCGCGCCGGAATTGTGCATCGACTGGACAAGAACACCACCGGTTTACTGGTTGTGGCCAAAGAAGAGCGAACGCATCGGGTTTTGCAGGAAATGATAGGTGAGCGTTCATTGAAGCGTCGTTATAGGGCCATCACCTGTGGACATCTGACTGAACAAGCAGGTGAAATCAATCTGCCGGTGGCGCGCTCGATGAAGGACAGGAAGAAAATGGCGGTTGTGCGCGAGGAGTCCAAAGGCGCGCGCAGGGCGGTGACACATTATTCTTTGCTTGGAAGATTCCGGAGTCACGAGTATCTTGAACTGGAGCTCGAAACCGGGCGGACTCATCAGATTCGTGTGCATTTTGCGCATCTGGGGCATCCGGTGTTTGGAGATCCGGAATACGGCGGGCGGGAGAGCTGGCATCGGGGATTGTTTGGCCCCGACAGGCAATTCAGCGAGCGTTTGTTGAAGACTTTCCCCCGTCAGGCGCTCCACGCCAGAGAGCTTGAATTTGATCATCCGGTGACTGGAGAGCATATGCAGGTAGTCTGTGAGCCGGATGAAATGTATCTTGAACTACTTGAACAAATGAGACTGCGAAGCTGAGCGCCAGACCGATGAAAATAATGGATTATCTCAGCCGGAATTATTTCGGCCCGCTGTACAATAGCTGGCAGGGGTACGGAGCTATCAATCGAGCCATACCCGAATGGCAGGAAGTATTCCTGCTCTCGCAATCGGATTTGCGGGAGCTCGAAGACAGGCGCCTTGTGTCTGTTCTGAACAGCGCATACAACCACACACGCTACTATCGAGAGCTATTTGATAAAATCGGGATTGGTGGTAAGTTGAACAATCCTGATGTTTTGCGGGAGATTCCGTTTCTGGACAAGAGCGTCATACGCTCCAATGAGAGAAACTTGATCAATTCTGATTTGCCCGCTGAAGACATCATTAAGACCATGACCGGCGGTTCAACAGGTGAACCACTGGTCTTTTATCGTGACAAGTCAGCCTACTGCAGTCGTTGGGGAATGCAGGTGGTCTCCAACATGGCGATAGGCTGGGAGCCGGGCGAATGGTATGCGCTTATCTGGGGCGCCGCCCAGGACTTGCCGCAGGACTATTCTT
>CAZFAL010000052.1:0-17274 GCA_964516945.1 uncultured Ignavibacteriales bacterium | reverse complement strand
GGTGATCTCGTTCTCCTTTCAAATCAGTTGGAAGCCACCGAATTCCCCAATCTTCAGCAGGATGCTGAATATCAATCACTTTACAAAGAGTTTGCGGTGTTCCTCAGAGCAAGAGGCATGTTTGACATGGTGCGTTTGATAGACACAAGCGGGAAGGAGTTGCTACGTGTTGAATATGCCGACGATTCAATAATCTATGTGCCGAGAGAGAAACTGCAGGACAAGAGCTCACGCTACTATGTCAAAGAGAGTGTAGCTCTTGCCCATGATGAGATATATGTCTCGAATCTGGACTTGAATATGGAGGATGGCAAAATTCAAAGGCCCTTCCGGCCTACTTTGAGATTTATCAAGTCAATTACAGATTCAGCCGGACATACCAGAGCGCTACTTGCGCTCAACTTCACTGCCTCGCACTTGTTTGAAGAGCTGACAAATCGCGCCACGCTCAAGCCGGGAATCCCACTGATAGTTGATCAAGACGGGTATCTCCTATTCGGCGGTCTGTCAGGCAATGAAGGTAGGCC
Organism: uncultured Ignavibacteriales bacterium; assembly: GCA_964516945.1. Lineage (GTDB taxonomy): Bacteria > Zixibacteria > MSB-5A5 > GN15 > JACZUZ01 > JAJRPJ01. Next base: position 16,747 of record CAZFAL010000052.1, on the reverse strand, counting down.
GGTGTTTAGTGGCCGACAAGGGAAGAAGTTTGCCGAACGTTATCAAGAGGAATGGTCTGAGATTTCAAGCGCCGCAGGAAGCCAGCTTTTCACCGGAAACGGATTATTCACGTCCCGCAGAATTGATATTTCTGACTCATTAATTGACTATCACCAAATAGCCCATTTGGTCGGCACGTTGACCCATGAAGAGAGTCGGAGCAGTCTGCTATCTGACGAAGCTCCGGCGCTACAGACGCTCACCGATAGTTCAGGTAGCCGGAGGGGCAATATCTTGCAGTTTGTCCTGCATGTTCCTCCGGAGCATGTCTCGGAGATTGCAAGAGCGATTGGCGCTGTCGGTAAAATGGTCTTACTTGCAATTCTTCTCGCAATAGTACTCGCTGCGTGGCTCTTCGCCAGGATTCAAACTAATCACAGACAGGCCGAGGCGCTACTTGCCGCTTCAGAAGTCCGACACCGTTCCATCTTCAACGCCGCACTGGATCCGATGATAAACATTGATCAATCTGGATGTATCCTGGCGGCCAACAGGGCAGTTGAAGGAGTGTTTGGCTGGAAGCCGGACGAACTCATCGGCCAAAACATCAGATTTCTTATGCCTGAACCCTATCAGTCCAAACATGATTCACACCTGGAGCGTCATAGAAGCTCCGGAGAGCGTCGCGTACTATGTCGCTCGCGGGAGTTTGAAGGGTTGCGCAAGGACGGGACGAAATTCCCTTGCGAAATCACGGTCTCGGAATTGAGGATTTCCGGAGAGGACTGTGTGCAATATATTGGTATCGTTCGCGACATATCGGAACGCAGGGCCACCGAAGCAAAGTTACGGGAAAGTGAAGCGTTGTATCGCAGTCTGTTCGTTGACGCGCCGTTCGCCTGTTTCGGCGCCGATGCGCATGGCGTCATTACTCGGGTCAACAACAGAGTCGGGGAGTTATTTGGCCGCGCTGAGGAGGATATCGTAGGCAAACAATTCATTGACTTTCTGAATAATAATGAAAGACAAATCCGATTGTTCGAATCTCTGGCGGAGACAAATCAGACATGGAGCGCTACGAATCCCGGTGAGATTGAACTGGAGTTAAGACGCGCTGATGGTCGAGTCGCAATTGTGAGTATGACAGCCAGCGCTGTCGCCAGAGATGACGAATCACCGATTGCCCGCATATACTCCTGTGTTGACATCACTGCCAGACGTGAAACCGAGAGCGCGCTTCGTTTGAAAGAGGTTGCGCTACTTGCTGAACGCAAACGTAAGCAGGACTATCTCTACGGCATTATAGACAATGCTCCGAATTTGATATATGCGCGGGATCTGCAAGGGCGGTTTACTCTCGTCAATTCTTCTTTTGAAGAGTTCATAGGTGTCAAGCGGGATGAGCTACTTGGTCATGATTTGGAAGAATTGTCCATTGCCGCGCAAGAACCATTTGCCGTGACTGCGGGTGATACAGAGATGTTTGGCGGCAAGGTGTATTCCCCCGGAGTGGAGGAAAAAGTTCTTGATGCGAAGAATAATGAACGCTGGTTATTGACGACAAAGAAGTTGCTACACAAGGCAAACAGTGGAGACACTGAGGTCTTGAGCGTCTCCACAGATGTAACCGAACTAAGCGCCGCCAAGACCGCGGCAATTGCCTCTGACAAAATGGCGGCAATTGGCACACTTGCCAGTGGCGTCGCACATGAATTCAAGAACTATCTGGCTGCGGTAATCGGCAACGCGGAGTATTTGGATGATATTCTTACTGATGCGCAGGCAAACGATGAAATGCATGAAGTTGTGCGCGACATTGTTGGGGCTGCGGAGCGGGCCAATGATGTGGCCATGGCTCTCCTGAGTTACAGCAGAAAGCGCCAGGATCACGTTGCCGTTGAGAATCTTGTTGCGCTTGTTGAATCGACGCTCTTGTTGCTGACAAAGCGCGCATTGCAGAACAATGTAGAAATTATCACGAAGTTTGAAAAGATTCCCTCCGTACGTGTCTCCGGTGGCAAAATCCAGCAACTAGTCCTGAACTTGTTGTCAAATGCGATGGACGCAATACCACCTGAAGGTGGGGCGATAGTATTGACAATTAGAGTCGAGGATGGTTCTGTCGTCTTGCGTGTCAGTGATAGCGGAAACGGGATTACGCCTGAACAAATGGAGAGAGTGTTCGACCCATTTTTTTCGACAAAAGGAGTGTGGGGCAAAGACAACTTCAGCGGAACCGGGTTAGGGCTGGCCATTTGTCGTAACATCGCCGAAGAACACATGGGTACGCTGACAGTAGATAGTATTGTAGGCAAAGGAACAACATTTACTTTGACCCTGCCTGCCCAACAACCCGTCCGATTGGCTGGCGAATCAAGCGAACGCCTGAGTCAGGGGGGAGCCATTGATGAAGTTGTTCTGTTTTCCAGAGATGCGGAGCTCATCGCTCATTTTGCCCAAAACTCGCGACAGCTTGATTTGCGAATGAATGAGCTCCGCTCATTTGATATTCCCCCGGAGGGCAAACAGCATCAGCGCACTATGCTTGTCTGTGACGGAACATTCCCGAGCGCCGCAGAACTGTATGAAGTCTCTGCGGCATATCGTGAGGCAGGCGCGCGCGTGGTTCTGTTAAACAAGGGTGTCTCCGAGACTTTTCTTGATGAATCCAGCTTCGACTTCGTCTGCAATAACTGCGAGTCTTTGCTGGAGGTTATCCACTCAATTCAGGCGCCTATGGGCGCTGCAGATAATTCCTGACGGCGATTTGCACGCCGATTTTCTTTCCGTATATTCCCTGTCCGAACTACGACGCGTGCGAGAGGACGCAGGCGCCTTGCTTACGCTTGGAAATACGTTGCTAAATCTTGCCGGAGGAAAATTGAATGACACAGATACGAAGAACACAGCTTCGAAGAACACAGCTTCGAAGGAAAATGCATAACCTCACAATCGTGTTAGGAATGTTCAGTATGGCCCTGATGATACCGACCGCATCACGCGCGCAGGCAGACGAATTCACATCGCTTGAGCCGCAGGAGAAAGTCTCTTCGTTTGAGGTAGAGGCGGTATATGAAAATGAAACCGGTAAAGTGATTGGCGCGCGCTTCCGGCATATCCCGAGCCGGTTTGTCCTTGACGTTTTGCGCATTCAATCTTTACCGCAGGGGTTTATGTGGGTCAATTCCCCGCCGCCGTCAGACCACGGCGAGCCGCACACGCTTGAACATCTGTTACTGGGCAAAGGCAACAAAGGACGGTATGTGGCCTCACTCGAAGATATGTCGCTTGGACGTTCATCGGCGTACACTGAGCAACGGCGCACGTGCTATCATTTCAACACCGAGGCGGGAGCGGGGACGTATTTTGAGCTATTTCAGGCCAAGCTTGATGCGCTGCTCAATCCCAATTTCTCCGACGAAGAGATTCGCAGGGAAGTGTGCAATATGGGTGTGACGGTCAATCCGGAGGATTCCTCGCTCTGGCTTGAAGAGAAGGGCACTGTCTACAATGAGATGGTCAGCTCATTTGAACGGCCATGGGGCAATCTCTATCGCCAACTGGCGCAGGATATCTATGGTGTCGGACATCCGCTGGCGTTGACCTCCGGCGGATTGCCTGCTGCAATTCGTGAAATGACGCCACAGAATCTGCGTGACTTTCACGGGGGAGCGTATCATCTCAATAATATGGGCGCTCTGGTGTCAATTGGCTCTGAAGTCGGGCTGAATGAATGTCTCGCAAAGCTGTCGGGAATCCTGAACACAGTTGAGCCGACTGCGGAAGCGGGCAAAGATCCTGCGACACTCACTGAGCGGCTTCCCGAGCCAAAACCGGCGCCCTATGGCAAAATCGATATCACGCATTTCCCGAATCGCAATCCGAATGAACCGGCGCTGATGGTCTTTGCCTGGCCGGCGGAACGTGAGAAACTCTCACTGCAGGACACCTATCTGCTCGACCTCTTATTGACTCTCCTTGCTTCCGGTCCGACATCGGATTTGTATCGCAAGTTTATTGATTCGCAGACCCGCCTGATGGATGTCGGCGCCTCGTCGGTGTTCCAATGGCGTGAACATGAACTCGGAAATGCAGTTTTTGTCGGTTTAAGTGATGTCGACCCGGCGAATTGTACGCCTGAGACGATAGAAAAAGTGCGTCAGGTGATTCTTGATGATTTGCAGGAGATAGCGTCGTATGCCGATGGCTCTGATGAACTGAAAGCGTTCAATGAGCGCGCAACAAATCAACTGATTCAGGACAGACGCAACACACGCACGTTTCTGAATACGCCGCCACGCTGGGGTTATCGCGGAACCGGTTCGGCCTGGATTGACCATCTGCAGGATTTGAACTCCACAGGCGCCTTCCGCAGGAATCTTGCCGAGACTGATGTCTATGCCAATGTCGAGAAGGCGCTCTCCGGGAAGAAGAATATCTGGCGCGAATACATAGCTCAATGGAAACTGGTCTCAAGCGTCCCTTTTGGCGCGGCGGCGACCGCCGACCCGAAGCTGATTGATGAAAACGAAAACGCGCGCGAGAAACGGATTCAGGACTATGTTGACGGTCTCAAAAAACAGTATGGTGTCAGTACCGACTCTGAGGCAGTGGCGCGCTACAAGGAAGACTATGACAAAAAGACGGCTATTATCGCTAAAGAAGCCGAGAAGATTTCGATGCCGTCGTTTGTCGCTGACCCGCCGCTGGGTAATGATGACCTGCTGGATTTTGAGATAGATACACTTGACGGGAATGCGCCATTTGTCGCCTCGACATTTGAGAATATGACCAGCGCGACAGTCGGCTATGTGTTTTCGCTCGATATGACACCGGAGAAGTATCTGATGTATGTTCCGGCTTTGCCGACTATTCTCCGTCAGGTGGGTGTCATTAAAGATGGTCAACCGATAGACTATAATGATTTCACTGAACGGTTACGGCAGGATATTCAGGAGTTAAATGTCTATTTCGATGTCAACTCCCGCACCGAGCGGGTTGAACTGGCGCTGCGTTGCGCCGGAAGTGATTTACCGGAGACAAAGAAAGCGCAGGAGTGGCTGGAGACGATGTTGTTTCATCCGAATCTGCGTTCGGAGAATCTCCCGCGCATCCGGGACGCAGTCGACCAGGCGCTCAGTTCCGCGCGTAACCGGATGCGCGGCTCTGAGGAGTCATGGGTCAATACGCCGGTGTACGCCTATTGGAAGCAGGACAATCCATTATTGCTGAATGCAAATTGTTTTCTGACACAGGCGCATGCATTGCATCGTTTGCGCTGGCGTTTGAAAAGCGCTGACGGAAATATCGAGAAGTTCCGCGCGTATGCGAAGGACATTGCTGAGTATGCCGGCTCCCATTCACGAGACGCGCTGAATACATATCTCGATTCCCTGATAGCAAAAGAAGACAGCGATTCATCATTTAGCGAATTATCACACGACGCCGCAGAGGATTTGCAATTGGCGCTATCTGATATTCCTGACCAGTCGCTCGCGCAAGACTTTGCTTATCTTGCTCATGAGATGACCGCTGATTTGGCTATTCCGCCGCAGTTGGCGCTCAAGGATATTGAGGCGTTATTGAATCTGATTCGCCATCAGGATAATGTGCGTTGCTTTATGGCCTCGAATTCATCAGACCGTAAGGAAGTGGCGCCGCTGATGAAATCGATTATCAAGAAACTCGACAGCGCGCCTTCGAAGCGCTTCGACTATTCGCAGGGACATGCGCCGCTGGTAATGACACGGCTCAATGACCGTCTTGGCGCGAAGTTTGATTCTCCGCCGATATTTGTCGGCCTGGTGAACAAAAACACCCGCGCCGGTGTGCAGATCCACACCGCCGACTGCGCGGACTTCACCGAGACAGATCCCGACAGAATCCTCTCGTTCCTTTCGGCGCGACTCTATGGCGGTGGCGGGGCGCATAGCATGTTTATGAAAACCTGGGGCGCCGGGCTGGCGTATTCGAATGGACTGCGCAGTTCACCGGAACGGGGACGGTTGATTTACTATGCCGAGCGCTGTCCGGATTTAGCGCAGACGATGCAGTTTGTCGTTGACCAGTTGAAAGCGGCGCCTTTTGACACCTCTTTGGGCAGTTATGCAATGGCGCAGGCGTTCTCCGGGATGCGCTCCGGCGCTCGCTATGAGCAACGCGGCGAGGATATGGCCGACGACATCGCCGACGGACTGACCCCGGAGATAGTCGCAAGGTTTCGCAAAGAAGTTCTGCAACTCGGTAAACAGAGTGATTTCTATCAGACAATTCAGGACAGAATGGAGCGGGTGTACGGAGAAGTTCTCCCCGGTTATGGTCCATCTGCGGCAGAGTCCTCAAAAAAGGACAATGCGATTTACTATGTCATCGGTCCGGACAAGCAACTTGATTCATGGGAGAGCTATATTAAGAGTGTCGAAGGGGAGAATGTGTCATTGACGCGCATCTATCCGCGTGATTACTGGCAGGTGGCGACTTTTGGCGTCCAATAAGGAGCGTTGCGGCGGTTGTAATCGTCTGTAGTTTTTTCTTGGATATTCTGTTGCGTGGCTCACGTATTGTTTGAAGAGCCGTGTTCGTCAGGGAACGAATTCGCGCTCAGAGTGTTATGCACATGCGCTCCCGTGTCACTGTAGTGTGTTTGCGGTAGTAACACATGTTTGCAGATGGGCTGTCAACAGGGAAGTAACGCATTAAGGAAGCAATATATGCCACGTATTACATTTCACGGCGCCGCGCGCACTGTCACCGGGTCAAAGTACCTCGTCGAGGCGGCAGGCGAATCAGTGTTGATTGACTGCGGCATGTTTCAGGGTGAAAAACGCCTGCGGCTGATGAACTGGGAGGCGCCGGCCTTTGACCCGACCCGTGTCGGAGCGGTGATTCTGACGCATACGCATATCGACCACATCGGCTACCTGCCGCGTCTTGTGGATCAGGGGTTCAATGGCCGTGTCTTTGCTACGCCTGCGACAAGAGATTTGGCGAAGATTATGCTTGAAGACGCCGGCGGAATCCACGAAGAAGATGCGCGCTTTTTGAAACGACATCATTATTCGAAACACGAAGACCCACAGCCGTTTTTTACGCGTGAGTCCGCGCGCAGGGCCTGGGCAAAAGTAGTAGCGGCGCCGCGTGACACCTGGCATAAGGTCTCGCCCGTATTTTCGTTTCGCTATCACGGCGCCGGACATTTGCTCGGAGCCGCTTCGATAGAATTACTCATCACCGAGGACAAAAGGGAAACCCGCATGCTTTTTAGCGGTGACCTTGGCCGCTTTGATGTGCCATTTTGTTTGCCGCCGGAGCCGGCGGTTGACTGTGATTATCTTGTGATGGAATCCACCTATGGCAACCGTCCGCACAAACACATCGATGTTTACAAATGCCTGACTGAGGTTGTAGATTTGGCGGTGAAGGATAAGAGTGTGCTTCTCATCCCGGCCTTCGCGGTGGGGCGGAGTCAACAACTGATCTACATGCTACGACGCCTCGAAATTACCAAAAAGATTCCCTGCCTGCCGATTCATGTTGATTCTCCGATGGCGATGGACGCCACCGGCGTGTATTGCAAATTCGAACATGATCACGGTATTCCGATGAGTGAACTGCAGGGCGAGCATTGTGTCTTGCGTGGTCCGCAGGTGCATTTCGCCCGTTCACGTGAGCAATCGATGGACTTGAATACACTGCATGGTCCGGCTATTATCATCGCTTCCGGTGGAATGCTGACAGGCGGGCGGGCGTTACATCACTTTATCCGTCGCGCTCCTGAGCCGGAAAATATTATTCTCTTTGTCGGATTTCAAGTCTACGGTACGCGGGGACGGCAAATTCTGGACGGCGCCAAATCGGTGCGGATTTTCAAGCAAAATGTACCGGTTGAGGCGCAGGTGATGGAGCTGGATGGATTGTCCGGGCACGGTGATGTCAATGATCTGCTACGCTGGAGTTCATCAATTACGACTAAGCCGAAAACAGTGTTTCTCACGCATGGAGAACTGGAAGCGGCAGAGGCGCTCAAGGGACGGTTGGAAAACGCCAGAAAGTGGAACGTGGCGATACCGGAATTAGGGGAATCAGTCGAACTGAACTGAGAGGCAGAATGCAGTGAATTGCCGATAAGATATGTACGGGCGAGCTGTAATTCCGTTGCGAGCCCGATGTTGGTACAGATACGTTGCAAAATGAAACAGGAAGTCCTATGAGCAAACCGAAAGATATGTCCCAGGCGGAGAAAGAAGACCTCATCATTCACGGTATTCCTCTCAGTTCGCAATTGACTGAGGCCGATCTGCAAGAGTTGGAAAAGAAACTGCTGGCCTCGCCGACATTCAAGCTGGCATTCGAGGATGACGATTTCCTTGGACAGCGTGACTTACGCGGTGTGCGTTTGCAGTTGGAGATGCGCAAGCCGGATATGGCTCTCAAGGAAAACAATATCCGTTCGACAATTGTTGTCTTCGGTGGCACCCGGATTCTCTCGGAAGAACAGTCACGTATCAAAATCATGAAGCTGGAGTCCAAGCTCAAAGAGAATCCGGATGATCCGGAATTGCAGAGAAAACTGCGTGTGGCGCAGAATGTTCTCTCCAAGGCGCATTATTATGAGGAAGCGCGTAACTTTGGCCGCCTTGTCAGTAGCCAGTGTCAGGTTGGCGATCAATGTGAGTATGTGATTGTTACAGGCGGCGGGCCGGGAGTAATGGAGGCGGCCAATCGTGGGGCTTTCGACATCAATGCCAAAACCATCGGCTTGAATATTGTCCTGCCTCAGGAACAGGCGCCGAACCCGTATATCACACCGGAGTTGTGTTTTCAGTTCCACTACTTTGCCGTGCGCAAAATGCATTTTCTGATGCGTGCCCGGGCGCTGGTGGTGTTTCCAGGTGGCTATGGCACACTCGATGAAATGTTTGAAGCGTTGACATTGGTGCAAACCAAAAAGGCGCGTGTGTTGCCGATTATCTTGTTTGGCAAATCATTCTGGGAGAAGATTATCAACTTCGACAACCTGGTTGAAGAGGGGGTTATCAACCCGGAAGATAAAGACTTATTTCAATATGCAGAAACCGCCGAGGAGGCATGGGAAATCATCCGCGAGGCGAATCATTTGCATGACGGCGAGATTACCTGAGGTGACACAACACTGTTCTACACAACATTATTCTACATTGCCTTTTCTACAGAAATTGTAGGTCGGGTTCCGCTACAACTTGACCTGTCGGGTTTTTTGTCCGGCAGTTGTCGGACGCCGGAACCCGACCTACGAGAAACTACAATAATTTCTATGAACACTGCCGGTCGGGTTCCTGCGTCCGGTATCCGCCGGACAAGTAATCCGATGCTTCATTGTGTCGCGGTATTGTCGGGTTTCTCAGGCGCTAAAGCGCCTTCGGAACCCGACCTACGCGGATAAGACGACCTACGAGGATAAGAGAAAACGTATAGCGTGTGTTTCCATTGCTACAGTGTCTTGACAAACTTCAGCTTGTCTTCAAGCTCGCGGATTTCGCGCTTGGAGACACCACACTCTTTGGCGGTCTGCTCGTCGATTGAGACGTCAGATAATACGTCCTGCATTAATTTCAATTCACCTTTGGTGAACTTCACAGCGTTGAGGACATAGTCCTCGAACGCGGTATAGGCGAGTGGAGTTACTTCTTTGACAATCTCCGCCATGGCCTGCGCATAGACGCGAATCTCATATTGCGCATGGTCGTCCATCCTGAGCCGCAGGAAGTGGAATAAGTTGTGCAGGTCAATTTTCCAGTACCACTGTGTGTACATCGAAAGCGGCAGGTTAATGCGCGCCAGCTCACGCGCCAAATCAACTTCAATCAGCTCCTGATAGTCGCCATAGGATTTGCGCTGGATATTCGTAGCTTTGTCGATGAACTGCTGACGGAGTTCGTCGGATGGTTCATGGTCAGTTGAATCGTCACGCCCCTGCTTGTTCAGCTTGCTTTGGAAATGGATATTTTTTGGCTCAGGCATATAGAACTCATCTTCCATCACCGAATAGCGCCCCGAATACTCATTGACATTGGCGGTGCGGTGACGAATCCATTGCCGGGCGACGAATATCGGGAGTTTGACATGGAACTTGAATTCTACCATCTCGAACGGCGTGGTATGTGAATGACGCAACAAATAGCGTATCAGTCCCCGATCCTCGGAGCGTTTCTTGGTGCCTTTGCCGTAACTGACCCGCGCGGCCTGTACAATTGAGTCGTCACTGCCCATGTAATCCACCAGCCGCACAAACCCTTTGTCGAGACAGGGGCGGGGTTGATAAAGGTCTTCGGTTGTAGTTTTCTCAGCGACAGGAGATTTGAGTGTCATAGTCTTACGCTCACTTTCGGCGCGCCTTGTATTCGCAACCGAACTTTTCTTTGCGGATTCTTCACTTGATATTGTTTCAGCGCACACGTTTGAACTCCGGAGTGATAAGGAAGGAACCATAGTTGATTCCGTTGAACCAATGGACAATATACGAAACAGAGAGAGTAATTCAAGCGTGGCTATGCCTGAGCTTGGGGCGAGGATATATGAAGTGGAGTAGCGCCCCAAGGGTTAAGACCGTGAAGCCCAGTTCAATTGTTGCCGCATAGCCAAAGGCCCGAATCGAAAAGCTGTTAGCCACGAGCCCTGAAGTTAGAATGAAGAGAAGCGAGACAAGGGCGAATGCGCGCTCCGGGAGCTGGAGAAGATGGCTGTCACTGAGGAAGCGCTCAGTTTTCATCCCCAGAACGATTGTTGCAAGGGTGAGCAGGGCAAGGGGCAGTAACGCGCCGGATATCAGTCCGGGCGCCGCTACCACGCCAAGAGCCACCAGCATCGCCACCGAGAGGCCCGACTCCGTGTACTTCCTCCGTCTTGTGGTTTGGCGGGCGCTGAACCAGAGACCGGAGCCGAAGGCGACGAACAAGAGCGAGGTCATCAGACCTTTTGTGATATGAGTCAGGCCATTCTGTAACTCTGCCAAATCCAGAGCCGGGACTGCGATAATGAAATAGCCGCAGAGAGTCAGAGCAAACGCTTTGAAAGAACGCCGCTGTACTTGTCTGTAATCTCGCACCGTATGGTTGAGCGCCTTGCGCATGAGGACAATAGCGACTGTCAGCAGAAGCGCCAATGTGAATATGGTCGCCATAAGAAACTCGTTGAAGGTTGTGATAGACTGTAGAATTGGAGTCGAGAGTATGTCAAGCAGGGCTGTGACCTCCGATAAGAGCCCGTCATCTGCCGGTTTGGCGTTGACAGGCTGGACAATAGACAAACGGACAGGGGCAGTGAATCCGGGAAACGGCCGATTGAGAGTAAGCGGAGTTACATCGGCGTTGAACTGGTCACTGAGGAGTGTTGCAATACGCGGTTGGAAGCATGCGCTAAGCTCCGGTTGGGTTGCAAAACCGGGCAGAGCGGCGATAGTTAGCCCGGCTTCGCTCGCTGTTTTGGCAATGCGATCAATACGCCAGCTATCAAGAGGCGCCTTGAAAACAAGTGTGATGATGCCGCCAACACTGGAGCCGGAACCGGCGGATAGGATGGCGAAATGTTGCGATGGAATCCTGGCGCCCCGATACCGTAGCGTCTGAGAAGCAAGACTTAGCAGGCGGTAGAAATCAAGCTCACCGGACTCAGTGTCCGATTCTAAGAGCAGGAATCCGTCGTCTGACAAGTGTGTGAAACAAGCGCCAAGAAATTCCCGGGTTTCCTCGAATGCCGGGTTCAGTGGGTCGCCTCTTCCGACTGACCCGGCGCCTTTGAGTGTTATTACATTCCAGCTCCTGTCAGCGCGAGTCAAATAATCGAGCGCTTCGGATGTGTAAGAGGTAAACGAGTGATTATCATTTTCAAGTGTCAATTGCCGACCAAGACGCCTGTTCAAGTAGGTCTCCAGTGGAGAGGTGTTGATAGTTGTAACTGTTGCGCAGTTCAGCGCCCGAATTCCGTTCAGCTCCGCCATGGCGCCGTCTGTCAGGAGAATCGAGAGGGAGTCATCGAATAGTCCTGCCATCAGTCGGTAGTCATTTGTGTGATTCTCGGGCAGGCCGTTTTGAGCGAATGCTTGAGGGGGCAGCTCTGAGCCATAAGCCCAGAAGATGTGTTTTGCAGCCAGGTTAGCGGTTGGCAAATTGTTCCGGGCGGAAACCGCAGACAGCGCATGCAATTCTTCGCGCTTAACCATCACCTGGGCGATGATTGCCAGCGTGAATATCCCCATCAGCGCCAGAAGCGCCAGGCGAACTTTCGTGTTGTCCTTCGTCGGTTGGTTGGCGTTCAACGTGTCGTCGGCTACCGTGAGTCCGGCTGTCATCAGCAAGGCGCCTCCTGCCATCGAGAGTAGAACCGGAGCGCTGAAGGCGAATGGGGTAGCCGTCTCGAGGCCAACACCGATTCCGGCGCCAATTACCAATGAGAGTGAGAACTGACTACCATTGAGTGTACGGGAAGTCCCAAGGGCGCCCTCGAACAGAGTCCCGGTTGCAAGTGTGTTCAAGAACAATGTTCCGATGACAAACAGCGCGCTCTCGGTAGAAAGCAACAGTCCGTACTGTCGATTCAATAAATAAATGGTTGCAGACTGGAGTAAGAGGACGATAGCAAAACTTCTTTGAAATACAGGCCTGACGGAACTGAAGTATCTTGCTCCAAGCCAGAGGCCCACGCCGAGTCCCAATAATCCTGTTATCAAGGCGACAAACGCGATGCTCGCGCCACTGAGAAGCGTGACAAGTTGCAAATAGGCGTTGAAAACCGCAATTAGGGCCATGGACAGTGTTGCGATTGACACCGACCTTGGCCAATGGCTCTCCAGAGAATCGGAATCGGAAGTCCGATATGTGTGATAGGCAGTTTTCATGAAGTAGTGATTCCTTGCGCCAAAAATAATACAGACAAAACAGGCAGAAAGTCTTCTAAAAACTATCGGAAAGTATCGTTGGAAGGCTGGTTCTTATCCAACTTGTCCAGATATATCCGTAAAGCAAGGCGGAGAGGATTGTTCCTCTCCGCCCCGGTGGTAGTAGTGAAAAACTGATGAAACTTAGCGGCGCATAACGGTCGCTTCTGTAGTAGCCCGAATCTCATCGTTGACACGCTGCAGATGACTCTTGGTCATGTTGTCAACATTGCCACTACGAAGAATGCCCTTGATTGCGCCGGAAATGACCTTCATGTCATTGTAGGCCAGCGAGCGGGCGTCTTCAGGGTAGGCGTTGGTGGTGTTCAAATAGATGCTCTTGAGAATCTTGAGGTGCTCGAACTGCAGATTCCGTCGGAAACTGTTGATATTCGAGCCGTTCTGCAATTCTGTCCAGATACCTCTGCGGAGCATACGGAACATCTTGTCCATGCCCAGCGCCTTGGAACTATTGGCATAATGCAGTTCCTGATCATGGACACGGTTCAAGGTTGTCGAGGCATAGAGCTTATACAAAGCGCTTTGCTGAACCGCAAGAACTGCAGAGTGAATTGGATAGTCGATGCGCGGAATGCTGTACACCGAGAACGCAAAGTCCGGGAAACGCTCCGGTTGCAATTTGTTCAGCAGGTGCGCCGGTGTTTTGAACGCGTCAGCGGCAAAGATACGCTTGTTGAGGAAGTTAATCGCCTGCTCCTGCTTGGTCGCCTCCACCGGATCGAACGGCAATCCTGCGTTCGGGTCACCGACATGGCTTCTGCTGGTGTAATACCCCCCGACATATTTGGAAATGTTTCCGGCGGCTTCGCGGAATCCGCGCCAGCCGCTTGAGAACACACGACGCAATTTAGTATAGTCGGCGCCGTCTTTCTCGAAATAGTTCTCCATCTTCGACCAGAGCTCATTACTCATATCAATCCGGTCTTTGTAGTAGACCATCGGATCGGAGCCAAGGTCAAAGTAGTTACAGGTCGGGTCAATCGAACGAACTGAGCCGCCAAGCGCGTCTTCATCGGTTCCATACTGCAGACCGAATTCAGCGGCGCGACTGGCAATCTTGTTCAACTCCGGGAGTTCGCCTTCGGTGGTTGTCGCTTCGAGCGGTTTGTAGGCATACTCAATCACCCAGTCATCATACGGGCCCGGAGTGGTGTGGAAGAACTCACCCTGCGGTTTGCCTTCCGGTGCAATGTTAGCCGGGGTGTAATCCATACATGTGCCAATCAGACCATGTTTGAGCGTGTACTTCGCGTCTGAGAGCTGATCAACATTGTTGAGTGTTGAGGCCTTGAAGTTATGACGGAAACCGAGCGTGTGTCCGACTTCGTGCGAAACGAGGTCAATGATATACTGATGGACGAACTTCTTGGTTACTTCATCCTTATCTTCGAGAGTATTGCGCGTCGAAAGCACCGAATAAGCATAGCCGGCTTCCATTGCCATTTCATTACCGATATTGCAGAAGTGTGTTTTCTGCCAGGGGTTCAATGTGCTATAGAACGCTTCCCAGTCATTCTCCGGCGGGTTGCCGTCAGCGCCGAAGGCGATCGGCTTGACTGACATCTCGACATAGGAGAACATGTAGCGAATAAAGTCAGAACTGACACGAATGTCTGCGTCATAGATCTGGCCGGTGTACGGGTTTGTCCGTGACGGACCAACGGCATATCCCGCGCCGGGCATCACCATCCAGCGCACTGTGCTATAACGCACATCCGCCGGATCCCAGTCTGCGTCATCGGGCATTTGCTTGACGACGATTGCGTCCTTGATGCCGATTTTCTCGAATGACTTATTCCAGAACAGCACACCCTCGGCCACAGACTTGCGGAATTCTTCAGGAATAGTGTTTTCCAGCCAGTACACTATCGGCTTTTTCGGCTTGGACATTTCGGCGTATGGCTCTTCTTTTTCCAACTGCCAGCGGGAGATATAGCGCACGTACGGACTTTCGGTGTCCAGATTGCTGTAATCCTGGAACTGGGTCAGGAAATGCCCGATACGGTCATCGCCGATACGTGGTTTGTAACCTGTATTAGGCAAAGTTGACAGTGAGTAATGATATGTCAGTATCATTGAGTAGGGTGACATCAGATACATCGCGCCATTCGGGCGACCGGTTTTGTAGTACATGTTGACATCAAGCTCGGTATTCTCCGGGAATGACTTGCACGTGCCATAGTAGCTGTTCGAACGGTCGAAAGAATAGCCGGTTTTAGCGCGAGCGCCGAGTGAGAAGCTGACATGGTCCACGTCCTGCATGAAGAAATCATTCGCATCAAGCAGGATTTCATCTTTCGGGCCGGGTTTGGCTTCAATGATTTTGCCGCTGGCAAATAATGAATTTGACAATCCGCGTTTGATGGCCTTGGCTATTGGCGTGTCTTTCTGAGCGCGAACCAGCACATTCGGCATCAGCATTTGAATTTTCTTGCCGACTTTGATAAACTTGAAAGGAAATTCGGCGCCCATCGCTCCGGAATCGTAGAACGAGCCGTCACCGGCGTTACGGGTAATTCCGCAGAGATAAACGGTGTTGAGTTGGTCAGGTTTGACCGCAAAATACATCTTGTTTTCATCTGTGTTTATATACAGATCAAACAGACCTTCAACTTTGGTGAAGTCTTTGATGACGTCTTTGAAGTCTTTCTTCTTGCTGTTCTTGTCGCCCTTTTTCCTGGACGAACCGCTCTTTGCGGCTGACGACGCTCCGCCGTTGCCGCGTGGAATTGCCTGCGCCGAATTCACGCCCGTTAGCGTAAATGCAAAAGCACAGAGACAAAGAATTGTAAGAATCCTCCGCACGTTTCCCTCACCTTCTTGTAATGTGGTTATTGTGATTCAATTGTTTCTACAGATTTATTCAGTAAGTTTGTGATCGGGTGTGACAATCGGGAACAGACACCGGTTGCCCGCGCCCAATATATCAGTATTGCATAACGATGTAAACCGCTGGGAAGTTGCAGTTTGTAGCGCGTTTTTCATGCTCTGCTTCGTGTTTTCTTTGAGTTGACCACTGATATGAAACAATGAGAGCGGCCAGACTTTGGCCAGTAAACTGACACATTATATAGGGCGCATAATACCAAGGTGACAACTGACTTACGGGGTCTATGCCGGAACCGGTCCAGAAGTGTTTGTCTCGCAGATACGGTGTGAAAGTCTGTTTTGTCTTCGCTATCGATAGGGTTTTCTGTTGTGAACAATCCTGTGGCTACGCATGTTCTACGCGTGGTTGAACTTGCCGAGTCGCATTTATCGGCTGACTGATCGCCGACGAATCAGAATAGTGTGGCCTCCCCGGTCAAATTAAAGAGATGAAAGGTTTGTAATGAGACATCATTTTCTTACAGGAGCATTGGTTGTTGTGGCGCTGGAAATCATCAGCTTCTGGTATTTCCCCTGGTTCTTGTGGTCGTTGATTCTTTTCGGCCCGTTGCTCGTTTTGGGGTTCATTGACTATTTCCAGCGTAGCCATACGATTCGTCGGAATTTTCCTGTCTTTGGCAGGATTCGTTATCTCTTTGAGGCGATTCGTCCGGAAATCAATCAATACTTTGTCGAATCCAACACCGGCGGTGTTCCGTTCTCGCGTGAGCAACGCTCGGTTGTCTATCAGCGCTCAAAGTGCGCTCTGGACACATTGCCGTTTGGCACCCAGCGGGATGTCTATGAAGAGGGGTATGAATGGATAAATCATTCGCTGATCGCCGCGCATGTCGAGCCGGAGTCATTGCGCACGACAATCGGTGGTCCGGATTGCACACAGCCGTATAGCGCCAGTTTACTGAATATCTCCGCTATGAGTTATGGCGCTCTCAGTACGAATGCCATTC
>CAZFAL010000051.1:0-17343 GCA_964516945.1 uncultured Ignavibacteriales bacterium | reverse complement strand
TCCCACACGAAGAAGTCTGCATACCCATCCCTATTCTGGTCTCCTGCAGGGATAATCTGCGTTCCAAAAAGTGTATTTATTGTATCAGAGGTGATTATACCGATAACTTCAGGAAGTTCAGCGTGAGACTTACCTGCAAAACTGGGAAGAATGATGAATACCGCAAGTATGAGCGAGAGTCGTTTCATATTTACAAGATAGCGCTAAACAGTAAATCGACAAGGAAAATGTTTGGGAGCGCTTGTCATGGCGTCCCTTGGGGTGACTTGGTGGCTAACGGAAAACAGCCTGCATTGGCGAGCAAGGCCGGGCAAGCCCGGCCACTACGGTTGTGTTGCAAAAGCGTTAGTTCGAATTTGATTCGAGCAGGGGGACGAAGAGATTGATGAAGTCCAGCAGGAAATGCGCGAACACACAGGGCCAGATAGAGCGGGTGTAGAGGAACAGCAGAGCAATCATCACACCGTAGGCGGTAATCATCACAAAGCCGGCGACACCTTCGTAGGTGTGTCCCAGTCCAAAAATCAGCGCCGAGAAGGCCACCGGCAGCGCCCAGCGGAGTTTGGATGACCAGGATTGCGGGGTCAGGTTGTGGATGCGGGTGATGAGGTAACCCCGAAACGCGGTTTCTTCGCAAATCCCGGCAGTCAGTGACAACGCGACCCACATTGTGCGCTCCAGCGCTGTGTCCGGCAAGAGTAATGACAGCTCACCGACAGACGGATAGCCGAGTTCGGTCAGGATCATTTCCATGCCCTTGAGAATCAGCGCTGTTATTAGAAAGAACGTGAATCCCTGCATCAGATGCAGACCCCGCAGGCGCCCGAATCCCAACGCGCGCAGTGATTGCCCTTCCTTCCAGACTGCGACATAGACCATCGCAAACAGAACCCACAGGAAAATCATGGTCGAGATATAGAAGACCAGCGGATATTGCCCCATCAATTTGATGGCTTCAGCCGGATCGCCGGTGGTCAGCAGATTAGTAATCGGGAACGCGACCAGAACAAAAAGCGCCACATAGGTCATCCATGAGCGCTTGAAACCGGAGGTGTCAAAGATGTCTCCCGGGCGCCCGGTTGGCGGGATGAACTCTCCGGCTACAGGTGGCGCCTCCCATTGTTGGGGATGCTGTGTCGGGTGTTGGTCGAAATTGTCTGTCATTGGATAGCTTTCACCGTCTCTGTAGCTTTTAACCGGCTTACAGGCGGGATGTTCAATATATAGTCTTATCGGCGTTCAACAAGGTTTCCTTTCACCCGTTTGTTTCTCCCGCACATGTTTCAAAACGAAATCTCTCTGTTCCCGCAGATTCGTTGTCTGTCGCATGTGATACGTGTGATTCGAGCGATACAGGCCCTGGTCGCAGGGCTTATCACTGGTTGAACGCCATGTCCACTTCTTCCTAACTCATTGCTGTTGATTGATGTGATGTATGTGAAATGGCTTGGCCGTGATGTACATGTTTTGATGTGTCATTCATGTTGTAGACGGCAGGGTAGCGTTTTGTCTTTTTCTCACTGTGATAGCCGACGCAGGTTTTTGCGCCTGTGGTGTCGGTAGAGGTAACCACAGAAACTGCGCAGTATGCGCGGAACGGAGAAACGTATTTGGGAAAAGGAATAGTTCGCTACAAAGAATGGATGGATGCGCTGATTGATTCGCGAGTTGAAAACGTTGAGATTGATGCGGAACTGGACAAAAAGGCGCTGGACAAGACGGTGCGGGAGGCGCTTGCGGCGCTTGGTGAATGCGAACGGGAGATTGCCGAACGGCGCTTTCTGATGGGACAATCGCTGGAAGTGATTCGCGGTGATTTGGATCTTTCTCAACACGAAGTAGAGCGCCGACTGCGTGAGGTGATAATTAAATTGAGGCGTTTGTTGGGACCGTTTGTCCGGGAGCGGTTCAACATCAATCCGAAGTCAGAACGTCACTGCCCTCTCTGTGAGTTCGGCGACACGACGCTGATTGAGGAAATAATCGCTACCAAGAAAAAGAAGGAAACCTGGCGGCGAATCATGGCCGAGTTGGAGAAGGAGGTCGGTGTGCGTGTCAGCTCACCACAGGTGTTGATTGGGCATGTGAAATATCATCTGCGGAAATGATCTCAGGGACGGAATCGACTTCAGTCGTTGGCAGGATGCTTGAGATGTAGGGGCATAGCGCGCTACGCTCTCCCAATGCGTGACAAATGTTGCGTATTGTAGAAGCGTCGTTTCGGCGCCGTAGGTTGGTCAGGCAGGACAATTGAATTGGGCAAGGGCAGGGAAACTCTGCCAGTAGGGCTTGTTGAAAATACCGACACGTCATTGCGAGGAGTCCGGCGGCAGCCGGACGACGTGGCAATCTCCCGGCTATGATTCGACGGGATTGCCGCGCTGCGCTCGCAAAGACTGCAATTCTGACTTTTTCAACACTCCCCTACTGCTTATAAATAATCGGAATCTACAAGAAAGGAAAACCAAATGAAAAAGCTACGCGGTGAACACTGTTTGAATGTCTTCATTTCCTATGAATTGAAATGTGAATTGAAGGAATTGGCCGCCACCTATGACCGAACTGTGGCGGATATGGTGCGCGCATTGTTGAAAGTCGGGATTCCGGTGATGCGGGGGATTTCCGAAGCCGAGCAGGCGATGGTGCGCGAATATGTGGAATTATTCCGCAAGGCGCGTAAGATTAAGGCCATCAAGGAGATATGAGCTACCTGCGCAGGGTGGGTCGGTGGAGCTTGTCTTGTCCGGTTTCACGGCGTATACTCGTTTTCGTGAATTGCAAGAACAATAATTGAAAGTCCTATGCATACAAAACAACGAACAATTTCTCAGCCGGCCACGATAAGTGGTATCGGGTTACATACAGGCCATCCCTGCACATTGACCTTTCGGCCGGCCCCGGCGGATAATGGGGTGCATTTCATCCGCACCGACCTGCCGGACTCACCGCGCATCAAGGCCGATATCGACAACGTGGTCGATATTGCGCGTGGCACAACGCTCGCCGAAGGCGACGCCAAGGTCTTCACTGTTGAGCATGTCCTCGCGGCGCTGGCGGGACTGGAGATTGACAACATCGATGTTGAACTTTCGGACAATGAGCCACCGGTGATGGATGGCTCCTCGGCGCCGTTTGTTGAGATTCTGCTGAAAGCCGGTGTTGAAGATCAGGACGCCGACAAGCGCTTTGTCGAAATCGTAGAGCCGCTTTCCTATTCGGAGCCGGAGCGCGCGGTGGATTTGGTGGTGACACCCTCAACCGATATGCGTATCACGTTCCTTGTTGACTATAACAACCCGGCGTTGGGCACACAGTACACCACGTTGGTGAGTCTGGAAGACGAATTTGTTGAGGAGTTCGCTCCGGCGCGGACATTTTGTTTCCTTTCGGAAGTAGAGTATTTGCGCGGCGAGGGGCTAATCAAGGGCGGCTCACTGGACAACGCAGTTGTGATTAGTGACGCCAAAGACGGTCAGGATGAGGTCGAGCGGATTCGCGCCGCATTGGGAATTGAAGATGAGATACTGGTCGGCAAGACCGGAATTATCAATGATGTTCCATTGCGTTTTCCGAATGAGCCGGTGCGTCATAAGGCGCTGGATTTACTTGGAGACCTGTATTTGGTCGGCGCTCCGATAAAAGGACACATTCTCGCGGCGCGAAGCGGCCACAAAGCCAATGTAGCGCTTGCGAGACAGATTCGCGAGTTGCAGAAGAAACAACAGATGCGCGAGAAATCCAAGAATCGCAGTGGTAATGCGTTTGTGGATATCAACGGTTTGCTCGATATTATGCCACATCGCTATCCGTTTTTACTGATAGATAGAATTATTGATGTCATTCCTGATAAACATGTGACGGCCTTGAAGAATGTCACAATCAATGAGCCGTTTTTTCAGGGGCATTTTCCGGGACATCCGATTATGCCGGGGGTCTTGATTTTGGAGTCACTGGCGCAAGCCGGTGGTGTGTTATTGCTGAATGCTGTTGATAAACCGCAGGACAAAGTTGTGTATTTCATGTCGTTGAATAATGTTAAGTTCCGTAAACCGGTATTACCGGGTGATCAGTTACGTCTTGAACTGGAGATGCATTCATTCAGGCGCTCAACCTGCAAGATGTCCGGTGAGGCGTATGTCGATGACAAGGTTGTGGCCTCGGCGGACTTTATGGCAATGGTGATGGATAGATGAGCAACGTCACAGACAGCGCCATCCACCCAACGGCGGTTGTGTCACCGTCGGCGCAAATAGCTGACGATGTCGTCATTGGTCCCGGCGCGATTGTTGAAGCCCGAACAGTGATTGGCTCCGGGTGCAGTATCGGTAGCAATGCCCTGATTGCCGGCGGCGCTAATTTGGCGGAGAATGTAACGATTCATCATGGAGCGGTTGTCGGCACAGCGCCGCAGGATTTGAAATTCGGCGGCGAAGAAACGCAATTATTTGTCGGCTCCGGAACAGTGGTGCGTGAGTATGTGACACTCAATCGAGGCACCAAAGAAAGCGGCGAAACACGCATTGGAAAGAACTGTCTGCTGATGGCTTATGCGCATGTGGCGCATGATTGTCGGCTCGGTGATGAAGTTATTATGGCCAATGCGGTGCAACTCGGCGGGCATGTGCATATTGAAGATCATGTGATAATCGGCGGCAGTGTGCCGGTGCATCAATTTGTGCATATCGGTCAGCATGCGATGATAGGCGGCGGGTTTCGCACGGTGCAGGATGTTTGCCCGTATGCGTTAGCCGGTGGCTATCCGCTGCGAATCGCCGGATTAAATCTGATTGGATTGCGTCGTCGCGGTTTTTCGCGTGAGGCAATCAAGACCTTGCAGAAAGTATACAAGATTCTGTTTTTCTCTGGGCTGAATACTTCGCAGGCGGTTGAAAAAATCAAAGCCGAAGTCACGCAGACCACTGAAACGCAGATTGTGTTGAAGTTTATTGAAGACTCCACACGCGGACTGGTCAAATAGGTTCGCGTAATTGCAGTGTTTCAGGTGAATCACCTGTCTTAACAGAGTTATCCCCATGAATAACATACGAGTTGCGGTAATCGGCGCCGGTCGTCTCGGCGGACATCATGCGCGCTGGTACAACAAGCTCGCTCAATGCGAACTGACCGGTGTTTACGATGTTGCATCCGAGCGCGCTGAAGCGCTCGCCACGGAATTGCATGTAACGGCGTTTGCTACCTTAGATGAGGCGCTTGACTCGGCTGATGCGTTTTCAATTGTCACGCCAACCTCGGCGCATCATGAGGTCGCGTTGCAGGCGCTTCAGCGTGGCAAACATGTGTTAATTGAGAAACCGATTACAGCCAGCGCCGGGGAAGCGCGTGAGTTGATAGCGCTGGCCGAAAAGAATGGTTGCGCCCTGACAGTTGGACATATTGAGCGCTTCAATCCCGCGACACTGGCTCTGAAAGATGTTGCGCTCGCGCCCCGTTTCATTGAGGCGCATCGTCTGGCGGCGTTTAATCCGCGCGCGACCGATGTGGCGGTAATACTGGACTTGATGGTGCATGATATTGATCTGGCATTGCACTTTGTCGGCTCCGAAGTAGCGGGAATTCACGCCTCAGCGGTGCCGGTGATTTCTGATCTGGCGGATATTGCGAATGTGCGCATTGAATTTGCCAATGGCGCAGTTGCGAATCTGACCGCCAGTCGGATTTCGTTGCAACCAATGCGCAAAATGCGCATCTTTGAACGGGACAGTTACTATGCGCTGGATTTTGCATCGAAAACGGCGGACATGTACAATCTGGTTGGTCGTGGTGTAGCGCCTGCTGATGAAAATGATTCTGCGACCATGTATCCGCTCGGTGAATCCGGGCGTCAGTTGATGTATCGTCAGAAAAGTATCAGCGCAGATGATGATATGCTCCGAATGGAACTTGATGCGTTTCTGAATGCGGTGGCCGGGAAGGCGCCGGTGGCTGTCAGCGGAGCTGAGGCGTTGGCGGCGCTGGAAGTGGCGCTGGAAGTTGAGCGTGTGGCGAAAGCCGGGCATCTCGTTGATTAACTTGAGTATTTGACGCGATTGACTGTTTCGCCGTTGTTGACGATTATGGCCTTTGATGGTGGAGCCGATGAATCTAAGCTCAATTCGGACAAATTCAGTGAACAAACCGGAAAACAAGTCTCTGTTTATTTCAGCCGGCGACCCTTCAGGGGATATCGCCGGTTTTCATTTTTTGCGCTGCTTTGTAGCTGAGAACCCGGAGGTTGAGGTATTTGGTCTCGGTGGAGAGCGGATGTCGCAGGCGGGACAGGAGCAATTTGTCAGCGGTGACAAACTCGCCGCGCTGGGTTTTTGGGAAGTCGCAAAGAAATATCGTTTCTTTCGCAAGCTTTTTGACAAAGCGCTCGCCGAAATTGACCGCCGTCAACCGTCAGTTGCGCTTTTGATCGACTACCCGGGATTCAATCTTCGTCTGGCGCACAAGCTCAAAGAGCGCGGCATTCCAGTTGTCTATTATATTTCTCCGCAAGTCTGGGCCTGGGGCGCCAGACGTATACCGCATATGAGAGAGTTAATCGACCGGTTATTAGTGATTCTGCCGTTTGAGGTTGAGTTCTTTGCGGCTCATAACATCTCAGCCGAATACGTCGGACATTATTTGCTTGATGATATCGCTCCCGATATTCTGAACGCTCCCTATAACCCGCAGTCGCGCACAATTGCGCTCCTGCCGGGGTCTCGTCAGCAGGAGGTTGACAGGATGCTACCGACGATGCTACATGTTGCGCGCAAACTTGAAACTGACGGTTGGGACATTCGAATCTGCGGACGTTCAGCGGGATTGGACTATACTAATGTTTTGAGCGAATTCGCAGATATGCGTGACAAGCTGGTCATTGACAAAACACGCGAGACAGTCGCCTCAGCGGCGCTGGTTGTCAGTTCCTCCGGCACAGCTACACTTGAAACAGCCCTGATTGGCAGGCCGTTGATTGTGCTTTACAAAACCGGCGCTCTGACGTATCAGATTGCCCGTCGGCTGGTGAAGCTGAAAAATATCGCGCTGGCAAATATTGTCGCCGGAGAAACAGTGGCGCCGGAATTCATTCAGCATGAAGCCACGACAAAGAACATTGTTACGCAGGCGCATGAATTACTGAACAGTGAAAACAAGCGCCTGATGATAGTTGATCGCTTTCTGAGTGTCCGTAGGAAAATGAGGCTCGCCGACGGCGTGTCTCCCTCAGAAACGGTTGCCCAAACAATTGCAGACTATTACCCGTCCTGAAGTCTTTCGGGAACTACGTCATGACGACACTGCGAACAAAACAGCAAACAAGTCAGTAAACAAAACATAGAGAAACAACTATCGCATGCTATTTCTGTTCTACAGAATAATTACGTTCGTCATGTATGCGCTGGCGTTTCCGGTTCTGGGGGCGCTGGCGCTGTCAGGTTCCGGTAAATGGCGCAACCGTCTTGGGCGGGGATTCACGGAAACGGTGAAAGATGGCCGATGTCTCCTCTGGACGCATGCGGCGTCGGCGGGCGAGGCGCGTGCGCTGGCGCTCATTGTACGGGAGTATTGCAAGCAACATGCCGAGGTGGTGTTTGTTGTCTCGGTGATGACAGACAGCGGCTATGCCACTGCCTGCGAAGCGCTGGCTGAACTGGTTGAAGTAGGAGTCGTGATTGTTCGCTTCCTGCCTCTGGACTGCCCGCAGTCGATTCGCAAAGCGCTGAATCATTGTCAGCCGGAGGTCTTCCTGTTTACGGAAACGGAAATCTGGCCCAACTGGTGTGCGGCGCTGATAGCGAGACGCATTCCGTATGCCTTGCTGAATGCGCGTCTGACAGAACGATCGCTTGCCAAGTACTCGCAGGCGAAATCGCTCATCGGTCATGTCACTGCCAATTATCGTTTTGTCAGTTGTCAAAGCGCCGAACATGTTGCGCGCTTTGCGGCGCTCGGTGTTCCAAGCGAGCGGATTACTGTTTCGGGCAATGTCAAGATTGATGCGCCACCAATGACGCTGTCAGCAGAGCGCAAAACGGAATTGCGCAAGAAACTTGGCGCAACTGAGAAAGACTTCCTGCTTGTTTGCGGATCGATTCGCAGTGGTGAATTCAGCGGGGCGCTTGAGGTGTATCAGCGATTGATAAGGCGTTGTCCACAATTCCGCCTTGCGCTGGCGCCGCGTCATCTTGAGCGCTGCGCCGATATTGTCGCAGAGGCGCAACGGTTGGGAGTAGCGACACAGATGTTCAGCGCCGAAGGGACAGGGGCAGAGTCAGAGGCAGTAACAGTTATAGACAAATTCGGGATATTGCGGGGATTATACGGCGCGGCAGACCTGGCGTTTGTCGGTGGCACGATGGTCCCTATCGGCGGTCACAACATTCTTGAGCCACCACAAGTTGGAACCCCGACCCTCTTCGGGCCGCATACAGACAATGTCAGCGAAGCCGCGAAGCTGGCGCTGGCGCAAAACTGTGCGGCGCAGGTTTCTGACTGGCGGGATTTTGAGACACATGTCCAGAAGGCGTTGACAGGGGAATTGACATTTGACAAGTGGACAGAGTCAGATTCGCACACTATGAGTCCCGTGCGGGTAACTGTTGATACAGTTGATGAGTTGCTGTCGAAGAAAACATCAAGCGCGTACGAATCCCGGCGTTCCATATAGTGGGATGGAAGATAGAGCTATGAACCCTGCCAAACAGAGAATCGGCCTGGAACAGCTTTGGCAAAAGGCGATAGATGCGCCTGTGTTGTCATGGTTTGGCGCGGTACGTGTGTTTCTCCTCTGGCCGTTGTCACTTTTGTATCGTCTCGGGTTTGCCATCAGCAAGTTATTTGCGCCAAAGCCATTGCAGACAGAGACACCATTGATTGTTGTCGGCGGCCTGACAGTCGGCGGCGCCGGCAAGACGCCGTTTGTGGCGCTACTTGTACGTGAGTTACTGGCGACCGGCAGGACTGTTGCTGTGGCGCTTGCAGGATATGGACGCGCTGATACGAGTGATATTGTCGCGACAGGGTCTGAGGTGTTACACAAATCTGTGGGTGAAACCGGCGATGAGCCGCGCGAATTGGCCGCGCAGTTTCCGGATATGTGGTTTGCGATTAGTGAGTCCAAGCGCGCGGCTGTGCGGGCGCTCGACAGTCTGTCTGAGAGCGTCGATGTGATAATTGTTGATGACGGCTTCCAGACCAGGGGGGTAAGTCCGGATGTGGCGATAGCGCTCATCAGCGCCCGCGCAAGCGCTCCGGATTTCAGAATGCTTCCTGCAGGCAGATTGCGTGAAGCTACCAAGGCGTTAGAGCGCGCTGATATGGTTGTCATCAGCAAGCTGGATTCGGCAACGAGCGAGCCGACGGAATTGATACGGAGTAAAGTTGAAACAGCATTCTCCGGCCCGGTGTACCATTCAGCATTCACGTGTGAACTCCATTGCATGTCAGGCAGGCGTCCGGATGCCGAATATCTCAATTCTCCAACACTGCTCGTTTCGGCTCTCGCGGACAACGAAGGATTCCGACGAAGCGCTAAGAGGGTCTGCGCTGGAGTCACGGGCGCTAAAATAGTCGGCGCGATTGAATTTCCAGACCACTTTCGCTATGCTTCAGTCGACGTAGCGGCAATCACCGCATATGCCAAAGAGGTCGGAGCCGAATCGCTTCTGACAACCGCCAAAGACTGGGCGAAACTCAGCGAGTTTACATGGGATATCCCGGTCTGGACACTCAACGTGCGAGCCGAACTCCGGGAAAAAAGTCAGTTCATGAAAGCCCTTGTGGAAAAACTGGCGCAACATCCCGGAGCTGACGGTTGAAAAAACTAATTACGAAAGAAGATGAAAAATTGTCTGGTTCACAATCGTCAAAACCGGTGAGAAATGAATGTGATGTTGTTGTCATTGGCTCCGGCATCGGAGGGCTTTCTTATGCCCTCGCAGTTGCCGAGAGCAATCAGTCGCTTTCTGTGAGAATCATCACAAAGAAAGATCGCCGCGAATCAAACACCAATTACGCGCAGGGCGGAATTGCGACTGTCATGTCTCCACTCGACAGTTTTGACAGTCATCTTGCAGATACGCTGAAAACCGGGGCCGGGTTGTGCAATG
Source organism: uncultured Ignavibacteriales bacterium (assembly GCA_964516945.1). GTDB lineage: Bacteria > Zixibacteria > MSB-5A5 > GN15 > JACZUZ01 > JAJRPJ01. The sequence continues at coordinate 7,246 of CAZFAL010000051.1, read as the reverse complement.
CGAGAGTAGTCGAAGAAATTGTCCGTCACGGACCTCAGGCAATCAAGCGACTAACTGAAATCGGTGTGCGTTTCACTCATGTGGCCGCCGAAAAAGAAAGTAATTCAGGGACAACGCTTGACCTTGCGCTTGAAGGCGGCCACAGCGCCAAGCGGGTTGTCCATGCCGATGACTTGACCGGTCGCGAAATTGAACGCGCGCTCCTTGCTGCCTGCCGGGATGCGAAAAATATCCAGCTCTATGAGAATCACATTGCTTCGGATGTGCTGACTGTTCGTGACGGCGCCGACACCTGCGCCACCGGTGTGGTGACGTACGACGCAAACGCACAACGGTTCGTTATTCTTGACTCCCGCATTATCATGCTGGCAACCGGCGGTGTCGGGCAGATTTACCAGTACACGACCAACCCGCTAATCGCCACCGGTGACGGTATCGCTATGGCCTATCGCGCCGGAGCCGCTGTGGCAAATCTGGAATTTGTGCAATTCCACCCAACGGCCTTCTATGAAGAAGCCGAGCGCTCGTTATTGATTTCCGAGGCGGTGCGCGGGCATGGCGGCAGATTAAAAACGATTGACGGTCGGGCGTTCATGCAGGACTATGATGAACGCGGGGATCTTGCGCCGCGTGACATTGTCGCCCGGGCAATAGACAGCGAATTGAAGCAATCAGGAGAATCGCATGTCCTGCTGGACTTGTCTTCGATTTCCAAAGAGGATATAACCGGGCGTTTCCCGAATATCTATCAGGGGTGTCTCGACAGGGGAGTGGATATCACCTCCGAGCCGATTCCGGTTGTGCCCTCAGCTCACTATCTCTGCGGCGGCGTGCGGGCAACTCTGGAGGGAGTGACCGGGGTTAAGGGCTTGCTCGTCTGCGGCGAAAGCGCCCAGACCGGTATGCACGGCGCCAACCGGCTGGCGAGCAATTCATTACTCGAAGCGGTCGTGATGGCCGAATTCGCCGCCGCTTGGACCACAAAAAATATTGAACGATTCGGCGCAACACCCGGAGTAGCCGCTCCGGAATATACCCGGACGGTGAATCGAGACACCGAAAGCGTTCTCCTCGCGCATGAAAGAAAGAGCTTGAAGCTATTGATGTCTGACTATTTGGGTATTGTTCGCTCGCTGGAGCGCCTGTCACTGGCCCGCGACAGGTTAGTGGACATCAATACGGTCATCGGCCGGGAATTCGCGCATTTGCCGGATGTCTATGCGGCTCTGGAGTTGCGCAATCTGGCGCTGGTCGCGTTATTGATGACCGAGATGGCGCTTGGACGTCATGAGTCACGGGGCTTGCACTATTTGACCGACTATCCGGCTACCAATGATGAGCGTTGGAAACATGATAGTGTCATAGATCCGAAATCTGCCGCCCTTTCCGGCCTTTTGCGGGAAATGGGCGAGATAATCGGCTATCACGGCTGAGCCGGAATCATGGTTGAAACCGGCGCCTGTGGGCTTGTTGAAAGAGCCATCACAGGTTGCGTCAGGTCTTGCGACAGCGCTTTTTGCTGTCGTGTGACCTGACGCTTGTACCGGGGTAGCGTGTCGGGGCACAACTCTTTGTCTATGAAACTGTTGCTTTGCGAAACTCAAGACCCGACACAACAATCCGAACTTTTTCAACAGGCCCCTGAGCAGAGGGGTAGATTTCTCTGCCGAATAGATGGAACTGCGGAACCCGATTTACGTTTGATTACAACATATATGGCATATACCGCACATATAGCATACACGTCCAAAAGGTTGACATGAGGTTGACATGAGCGAAACACAAACTATATCTGAGACTATGAATGCTCCGACTACCCCGACTGCCCCGATTGCCACACTGAACCCGACAGAAATGATTCTCATCATCGATTTTGGTTCACAATACACACAGCTTATTGCTCGCAGGGTGAGGGAAGCGCAGGTCTATTGTGAAATCATGCCCTGCACACATGATTTGGCCGACTACGCAAACGCCAATGTGAAGGGGTACATTCTCTCCGGCGGTCCGAGTTCATTAACCGACCCTGACGCGCCCCGCGCCCCACAGGGTTTATTTGAGACTGACAAACCGATATTGGGGATTTGTTACGGCATGCAGCTTATCGCCGATGAATTCGGAGCCAAACTGGAGAAGGCGCAAACCCGTGAGTATGGCAAAGCGCAACTTGCTGTCGCTTCTGAAACGAAAGACAACCCACTGCTGACCGGGATCAAGGCCAGCAGTCAGGCCTGGATGAGTCATGGTGATTCGATTGTGTCTTTACCCGAAGGATTCGTTGTCACCGCACGCACCGGATCATTACCTTTCGCGGCGATTGAGAATCTGGAGCGCAGGATTTTCGGCGTGCAGTTTCACCCGGAAGTCTCGCATACCGATGAAGGCAGTGTCATCCTGACCAACTTCCTGACAGGCATTTGCAAGTGCGCCGGCGACTGGACCGAAGAGAAGTTCATTGACTCGGCAATCGCGCGGATTCGTGAGACAGTCGGTGACGGCAAAGTCGCGCTGGGGATTTCCGGCGGTGTGGATTCGTCAGTGGCGGCGATGTTGTTGCATCGCGCCATCGGTGACCGCTTGTTTCCGATTTTTGTCGATAACGGTTTGTTACGCAAGGATGAGTTTGAATCTGTGATGGAGATGTTCAGTGAGATGGACATTGAGGTGAAGGGGATAGACGCCAGCGGGATGTTTCTGGAGCGGCTGCGTGGCATTGAAGACCCGGAAAAGAAACGCAAGATAATCGGCGCAACATTCATAGATATTTTTGAGGAAGAATCCGAGAAAATCGGCGGCGTGGATTTTCTGGCGCAGGGAACACTCTACCCCGATGTCATCGAATCTGTTTCATTCAAAGGCCCGTCGGTGACAATTAAGTCGCACCACAACGTCGGCGGGCTTAAAGAGCGGATGAAACTAAAGCTGGTCGAGCCATTGCGGGAATTATTCAAAGATGAAGTCCGCGCTGTCGGCGCCGCATTGGGGCTTCCACAGCGGTTTCTCGGACGGCATCCTTTCCCCGGTCCGGGGCTGGCGGTGAGAATCCTTGGCGATATCACCGTTGACCGTTTGCAAGTCCTCCGCGAGGCCGATGCAATCTACATTGAGGAGTTATACGCCTCCGGTCAGTATGATCTCATCTGGCAGGCGTTTGCGGTCTTGCTGCCGATTCGCACCGTGGGTGTCATGGGCGATGAGCGCACCTATGAGAATGTTGTTGCGCTACGCGCAGTGACCTCGCTTGACGGTATGACCGCTGATTGGGCAAGGATCCCGAATGATATTCTGGCAAGAATCTCTAACCGGATTATCAACGAGGTGGCCGGGGTTAATCGCGTGACCTATGATATTTCCTCAAAACCCCCGGCGACAATTGAATGGGAGTAATGGGAGTAATGGGAGTACTGGAAGCAGTGAGTTGATTCTTCACAGGCGCAAGTGAAAGATTTGCATTGAGAATCTAATCTGGGGATTTAATCTGAGGATTCGAGCCGAGGATTTGACAGTCACATTTCCGCACAGTAAATTCACCTGCCGGTGGGCGCTACGCGGAAGCTAATTGCAGGCTGACGTTGAACGCCGGATTGCTCCGGATGCGCACGCCGATAGAAAAGGATTGTCTTTCAACACGTTATGACCTTCAAAACAGCCGAATTGAACCTGCGCGAAGACTTCCAATCAGCGAAGCGCCTCGACGCTACTGAATTGCAACGTCTGATTGAGCCGGTTAAAGATGATTTTGCCGTCTTTGATGATAAGATGGCGGAATTCCTCAAGGGCGACAGTCCGCTGATTTCCTCGATTGCCCAGCATTTACTCAAGAGCAAGGGCAAACGCATCCGCCCGGCGCTGTTGTTTCTGCTGACCCGCGCCTCGGGGACTTTTGATGAGCGCACCGTGGACGCCTCGCTGGCGATTGAATTGATCCATGCCGCGACATTACTGCATGACGATGTGGTCGATGAGTCGCATATGCGGCGCAATCAGGAGACGGTGAACTCCAAGTGGACAAATCTGATTGCCGTGCTGATGGGCGACTATTTGTTTGCCAAGGCCTTCAAGATTATGAGCGCCGTCGGTTCATTGCCCTTGATGCAGGCGATTTCGCAGGCCACCGAGCAGGTCTCAGTTGGCGAATTGCGCCAGATTGAGGAGACGCGTAATTATGATGTCTCTGAAAAAGAATACCTGCGTATTATTGCTGATAAGACCGCTTCATTGTTCGATGTCGCCTGTCAGGTTGGGCCGATTCTTGGCGGGCTGGATGAAGAAAAACGACGTAAATGTTCGCAATTCGGCTCCGCTCTCGGCACGTCGTTCCAGATTGCTGATGACCTGCTTGATTTTGTCGGTGATGCGCGGGTGACAGGCAAAGAGCCGGGTAATGATGTTATCACCGGCAAAGTGACCTTGCCGTTGATCTACTCGTTGCAACACAGTGATAGCGCCAGCGCCGAGCAAATTAAGAAAATGTTGTCCAATGGAGTCAGTCAGGAGGATTTCCCCCGTGTGTTGGACTTTGTGCGGGAAACCGGCGGAATTGACTATGCGTATAATCGCGCCGAGCAGATCTGCAAAGAGGGATTCGAGGCGGTCAATTTCCTTGACGGCAGCGAGTATTTCCAATCACTGACCCAGATTGCGGATTTCGCCACTCGTCGCGCAGGTTGAGCGCTCTGTCGCATCATTCGAATTATTCTGTTCGAATCACTGTATTCGAGTCACTGTGGAAGTTTTCTCTGTCTTTGCTACTTTTTGATGCGCTTTGCCCGCTTTTCGGGGCATATTTTCTGGCGCTAACTCACTAAAGGCGCCGTATAAGAAACCATGAGCGACATCTCCCATTTCTCATTAGACTTCCTGAGTAAATCTCCGTTTTTCGGCTGGAGCGCGTTGGTTATCCTGCTGGCTCTGTCAGTCTATCATTATCGGCGCACAAATCCGCCTCTACCGGCGAGAATCAAATATCCGTTGCTGGCGCTCCGCGCCGTCGCGATAATAGCTCTGATTCTGACTTTGCTGGAGCCGGTGATTTCCTATGGTCTCAGCGGTGAGCGCCGTCAGCGCATGACGATTGCGCTGGACGTCTCAGGTTCTATGCGTCAGGAAAATGATGGTTCATCCCGTTTGGCGAGCGTCGATAGCGTTTTTGCCGCAAGTGATAACCTGCTGGGACGTCTTGCAGAGGAGTACGACATTACCTGGCGCTATTTCGCAGACAGTTTGACAGCCACACGGGAGGCGGTCAATACTGAATCGTCGGGATCAACCGGCGGCACTGCGATTGGTGAGGCGCTGGTGGAGTTGGCGCAAACGGATGTCAATAAACCGGCTGATGTCTGGCTGCTTATCTCTGATGGGATCAACAACACCGGTCGTGAGCCGGCGCAGGTCGCTGAGGAAACACAGACACCGACCTACACTATCGGAGTCGGAGAACAGTCGCAGGAGTTTGATATTGAAATCGCCGATGTGGATTACAATCCGGTCGCGTATGTCGGAGCCGAAACTCCTGTGAAAGTGTCTTTGCGCTGGCGTGGTGTGGGTGAGACAGCGCCCGAGGCTCTGGTATCACTACAGATTGCAGGCGCCAAGGATGGTAGCGCTACTTCCTTGACTCAGGCGACTTCACAACGTATCAAACTCGGACAGGGTGAGCTGTCCGCTGAAGTCGAATTGAAATTCACTCCCACCGCCCCCGGCGCGGCTTTCCTTTCGGCGACTGTCACAACCGCCCAGAAAGAACAACGCACCGCAAACAATTCCCGCGCCTTCGCTATCAAAGTTCTCAAGAGCCGTCTGAAAGTGGCGCTTGTCAGCGAGACGCTTGACTGGGACTATAAGTTTCTTAAAGAAGCGCTCAAGGACAATGAGCGGGTCGAAGTCACCAGTATTGTTGAAAAAAGTCCGGGTGAATACCTGTCTGATAAATTTCCGTCCTCACCGGGGTCGCTGAATGAATTCGATGTAGTTGTGCTGTTGAATCCGTCCGGGATGCGACGTGACAACAGGTATAAGGCCTTGCAGTCCTATGTCAGTTCACATGGTGGCGGGTTGTTTGTATTAGCCGGTGAGCGGTTGTTCAGCGGCAGACCTAAGTTGAGCGGCGGCGTTGCGCCTGTTTCGTTGAGTTCGTTGTTGCCGCTGGCGCCGATGCGAGGGTATCGTCGGATGTTGAACCGGACGACAGCTATCACATTGCGTGGAGAGCATATTTTGCATCCGGCGTTACGGATAGCCGGTAAAGATGAGAATGTGCGTGATGTCTGGCGTAGTTTTCCGCCGTTTGTTTCGGTGGCGCCGCTGACCGAACTTGTTTCTGATTCCGGCGAGGCCCTGGTTCTCGCTGAGAGCGATTATCAAATTCAGACTCCTGGCGCAGAAGTTGCAAACGGCGCTGTCACCGACACTAACTCCTCTGAATCAAAGCCGGTTGCGCTGCTTGTCGCGCAGAAGCGTGGCGCCGGTAAAGTTCTTGAGCTCAATGGCTCTCCTGTCTGGCGGATGGCGTTTCAGTCAGTGGAAACCGAACAGACTGCGCAACATTTCAGCGAATTTATCAATGGCGCAATCAACTGGCTGGCAGTCACTGAGGACATTTCGCCGGTGAAGATTGAGCCGGAGCGGCCGATTTATGCCCGTGGCGAAGTTGCTGTCTTCTCCGGTTCGGCATTCGATCAAAGTTATCGGGCGCTGGATGGCTACAGCGGTGATGTGTTCCTCTATAGCGCTGACGGGGCTGACACGCTGGTGGCGACACTGCAAAGCGCCGGAGAAGGAATGTATCGCGCAGAGTTCAACGGCCTGACTCCGGGGACCTATCGCTTCGAAGGACGCTCCTCGGTCGACGGTGAGCTTATCAAGACTGACACCGGTCGAATTCAAATTACTCAGTATTCACTCGAACAACGACAAACAACCCCGGACTTTGGTGTCCTGCAGACAATCGCCCAGAAAACCGGCGGGAAGTATGCGCATCTATCCAATGTTAATGAACTCGAGCAGACATTAACCGGCGCTCCGGTGAAAGTTTCCGAGGAAGTGGAAATCCCGCTGCGTGGTGACTGGCGTTTTCTGGCGGTGTTCATTCTCGCGTTGTCAGTGGAATGGTTCATTCGCAAGCGCCTGCAGTTGTTGTAGATCAAGTCCCCGGTTCAGGAATGTGACATGCCGGATGAACTGAGTGACAACGATTCAAACGGAAATGTTTGATTCAAGTGTAGTGGCGTCGCTTGCGGCGCCTTGG
>CAZFAL010000050.1:0-17459 GCA_964516945.1 uncultured Ignavibacteriales bacterium | reverse complement strand
GAGACGCTTACGCAACTCGGCTTTGAGCGCTTCTTCACTTGTCGCGCGTAAGTCCCTCACAGAAGCGCGAATACCGCCTTCAGCCCCGGCGATTTCCATATAGGATTTCCCCTGCAAACGCAGAGCGAATTCTTTTTCGCGCGTCATATTGAACACCGGATGCGTATGACTATCCACAAAGCCGGGGGTCACAAGCGCCCCGTTAGCGTCAATCAATTCACATTGTGGCGAAACCGGCACACGCCCTTCAACTTCGTCACTCGGACCAATCGCCAGAATGCGACTCCCGGCGACTGCGATACCCGCATCCTCAATAATGCCAAGATCATTCAACGCCGGACCGACTCGTGGCGCCGGACCGCGCATCGTCACCAATTGCCCGATATGCTTGACCATCAGTGTCGCCCGCGACGGTGGCCCGACCGGTTTGCCGTGAATAAACTTTACTTCGGATTCCGGCAGGAACCCGTCTGAAGTGTCTGGTGTCATATTTCTTCCCGGAAACTGTTTCGCAATCAAGCACACAATCGGCTCAAGGGTCGTGGCGTCCCTTGGGGCGCCTTGGTTGCAACGTCAAGCTGTTCATCTCTGCCGACAAGGCGGGGCAAGCCCCGCCACTACAACCAATAAACCTTCAAACCGACGGCAAGTGAATCTTTTTCTTTTTGGCGAAATCAATCGCTGTTTCATAACCGGCGTCGGCATGGCGCATCACGCCTGTTCCGGGGTCATTGGTCAATGTGCGTTGCAGACGCACACCCATCTCCTCTGTCCCGTCGGCGACAATCACCATCCCGGCGTGTATTGAATTGCCAATGCCAACCCCACCGCCATGATGAATCGAGACCCAGCTTGCTCCGGAGGCGGTGTTGAGCATTGCATTGAGCAACGGCCAGTCGGCAATCGCATCCGAGCCGTCTTTCATACTTTCGGTCTCGCGATTCGGACTGGCAACCGAACCGCAATCGAGATGGTCCCGGCCAATCACAATCGGCGCGGAAATATCCCCCTTCGCTACAGCCCGGTTAATCAAATCACCGAACTTCGCCCGGTCGCCATATCCCAGCCAGCAGATCCGCGCCGGAAGCCCCTGAAACGGAATCTTCTCACGCGCCATCGAAATCCAGCGGCAGAGCGATTTATTTTCCTTAAACTCAGAGAGAATTAAATCATCGGTGTAGTGAATATCTTTCGGGTCGCCGGAAAGCGCCGCCCAGCGAAATGGCCCGCGCCCGGTGCAGAACAATGGCCGGATATACTCCGGCACAAATCCGGCAAACGCGAACGCCTCATTGTAACCACCGGTCTGCGCCTGCCCACGCAGATTGTTGCCATAATCAAAGACCACACAGCCAGCCCGTTTGAAACGCACCATCGCCTCGCAATGACGCACCATTGTCTCATACGACCTGCGAATATATTCCTTTGGAGACTTTTCGCGCATCAATGCCGCCTCTTTGAGCGTCATTTCCATCGGAATGTAGCCGTTGAGCTCGTCATGCGCGCTGGTCTGGTCTGTCACAATACTCGGCAACAAGCCCCGCCGGAAAATCTCCGGAAAAACCTCACCGCAATTACCAACCAACCCAATTGAAAGCGGCTCTTTCTTTTTGACCGAATCCTTGACCAGCTTAATTGCCCTGTCCAGTTCTTTGACTTTGACATCGCAATAACCGGTCTTCACCCGCCGATTAATACGCGCCTCATCAACTTCAACACACAACACCGTCGCGTTGTTTAGTGTCCCGGCCAGCGGCTGTGCGCCACCCATGCCTCCCATGCCGCCGGTTAGAATCCATTTGCCGGACAAGTCACCGCCAAAATGCTGTTCGGCCGCGGCGGCAAAGGTCTCATAGGTCCCCTGCAAAATCCCCTGCGCGCCGATATAAATCCAGCTCCCGGCTGTCATCTGGCCGTACATCGTCAGCCCCAGCTTTTCTAACTCGCGAAACTTTTCCCAATTTGCATAAGCGGGAACGAGATGCGAATTCGCAATCAGCACCCGTGGTGAATACGGATGAGTCTGAAAAACACCGACAGGTTTACCGGATTGCACCAGCAACGTCTCGTCGTTCTTGAGTGTCTTGAGTGTCTTAACAATATCCGCATAGGCCTGCCAGTTGCGCGCGGCCTTGCCGGAACCACCATAAATTATCAACTCCTCCGGCTTCTCTGCGACCTCCTCGCTGAGATTGTTTTGCAACATCCGCAGAGCCGCCTCCTGCGCCCATCCCTGACAGGACAGTTTGGAGCCGTGACGCGGCTTAACGGGTTTATATGTAAATTGAGTTGCGCTCATATCACTTCCTGTATTCCTTTACAAACGATGAAAACGAACAGCGCTGAAAACAAACAACGACGAATACAAACAACCACAAAAAGAAACTATGACAACGCGGGTCTTATAACGCGGGATAAATATTGTGCGAAGCCCGACGTGGTAAGTCGAATATAGCGCTGTTCCGTCCGGCGCGCAATTGACACCGCATCTCACCCGCTAAGACATGAAATCAGCGATGAACCATTGGTTTCAATCAGCGTTACGGTTATCATGGCCGAGAAACACCACAGAGGAAGGATGAGCGCATGACAGATAGACATCAAACACTCTTCACGACGCTCCTCGCGATGTTACTCACGGCGCTCGCGATTCTCTCGGCAAGTTCGAATGTATCGGCTCTCGGACAGGCGGACAAAGACGGACTTCACAAACGCGCGCTGGCGCTCCGGAAACTGCTCGACATGAGCGCTGAGCAAACCAACTCAATTGAGACAATCCTCTTGAACGCGCGTGAACTTGGTGAAGCCAACCAAAACCAGTTCGGTGATGATTATTACGCTCTCGCGATTGCGAATTTGGCGACTATGGACAGTGTGCGCATACAGGTAGACAGAATCCTCACTGAGCCACAACGGGCCGCCTATCGAAAACTTAGAAACTCGTCTCAACAACATTTTTCTTCCCATGACGGCGCCGCGCTATCAAGACGCTTGCTCCTTGACAGCGCACAAAGCCGCACAGTAGACATGATTCTCACATACGCTGAACAGGACATAGAGAAAATCCGTCGCGAATCAGCAAACAGCGGAGGCGCCTTCGGTCGTGGCTTTCGCGGTGGAAGTTATCGCGGGAACATGATGCGCAGACGAGCAAAGATGCAAAAGGCGCATCAGGCGATAGAAAAGCTCCTGTCGAAAGCGCAAAAAAAGGAATTCAGAGAATACGTTGACGAGCAAATGGAGCAGTTTCGCCCGCAGTCCGGCGCCGACGATCATGACCACGACGGTGGATTCTGAATGCGCCCCCGACTGACACTCTTTAGTTCACAAATCCCAAAAAATAGCAAAGAATTAGCAAAAAAATCTGGCGCAAACTCCTTCAACATTGCATATCGCCTGCGGTATGAAGTTACTGGCCAAAAGCTCCACAGCGCGACTCCTCGTTTCGGCAATCTACAACGACCGTAGTATACTTGAGAGTGCGCTTGAAGCCCTTGAGAAGCAATTCGGCCGCATTGACGCTGAAACCGAGGAAATGGAATACCTGAATGCGCGGGCCTATGTTGAGGAAATGGGCGAAGGACTCAAACGCCGGTTTTTTTCTTTCGTAAAGCCGATGAATCCCGCCAATCTTGCCGATGCCAAAGAGCGCACCCTGAAAATCGAAACAAAATTAGCGGACCGGGTCTCGAATCTGGCATTCAGAAAAGTCAATCTTGACCCGATTGCCCTCGGTTCAACCGGGCTGACTCTGGCCACTAAGAAGGACGCTACCTATAGAATCTGTATCGGCAAAGAAATCTACGCCGAGAAAGCGCTGGCTCTGGTCGGACGGAAATTTATGCCGTTTCCTTGGACGCACCCTGATTTTATGGAGCCGGATGTGCAGGAGTTTCTCGAATACACACTTGCCGGAATCGAGACCTTCCCTTCTGAGTTCGCCAAGCATATTTCCATGAATATGTTTTAGACCCCGGACATTCCTCCGGATTCGTCCTACTCCGTTTGACCCCCGAACTGCTATCCTGAAAAAGCGTCTCCCAATTGAACGCGATCCTCCGGTTGTACTCCACAGACATTGTGCTTCATAGACATTGAGCTTCATAATTAAATAGGGCAGAACATGCTGACATCTCCGGCGTTTTTGTATTTATTGTCGGCCACTGGAAGAGTGGCTGCCCGTTTCAAGTGGTGGCCGGGGAATCCCGTAATTTCCAATGACAGCAAACACATAGCGGAAAAGAGCATGAAACGGACATCAATGAATCTCAAACCACAAAATGCAAACGTGACATCAATTTCGCTGGTCCTCGGCCTGCTACTTGGCGTCCTGTCCACAACGTTCATCGCTTCTCCGGCGCAGGCGCGCTCCTATCGTATCGCCTACTTTGAGGCCGGTGATTATCCATTCTACCGCACATTGCAGGCCGCCTTCCGGTCGCGCCTGCTGGACCAGTCTCCCAAGGATATTCAGATAATCTTTCCGCCGGACGGCTATAAGACCGCCGAATGGGACAGGAACAAATGCAAGCGCATGGCGCGCGAACTGTCGCGAAATCGCAATATCGACCTGATTGTGACAATGGGACCATGGGTCGTGGAGGACCTGCTCGCTGTCAATTGCAAGAAACCGATTGTCGCAATGGGGCGCTTCGACCCCATCCTTGAAGGACTCGCCGGAAGTGACGGCCGTCCGCTGAAGAAAAACCTCACCGTCCGCATCCGCCCCGGCAAAATCCAGTCTGACCTGGCGGCGCTGACAGCGATACTACCGGCGAAACGTATCGGCCTGCTGTATTTCCCGTCGGGAAAAGAATCTGCGATAGTGGAAGACTATATCCGACGGGCCGCCGAAAAATATGGCGCGGCGCTATTCTCTGCCCCCCTCAAACCGGGTGAAGACAAGTATTTGTTTTTTAAGAAACTTGATGAAATTGTTCACAGGGTTGATGCGCTATATTTGACACCGCTCTATGGCATGCCGCTCGACCAAATCAATGCGTTTTTCAAGGAATTCAAGAATAACCGCCTGCCGGCGTTCAGTTCCGAAGGATTGGCGCAGGTCGAGCGCGGCGCCTTTGCCTCAAACACTGCCTACAACGTCTATGGTGTCGCGCGCTATCAGGCCGAAAAAACGTTCAAGATTCTCCAGGGCGCCACGCCGCAATCTTTGCCAACGGTGTTTCGTGACGGACGCAGACTAACAATCAACCTTGCCGCCTGTAAAGAACTCGGCATCTCGCCGCCTTCGGCGTTAATCGCTGAAGCCCGACTCCTCGACGCCCCGCCGTCTCCCTCTGCCAGATTGTACTCTGTTAAAGACGCCCTTACGGAAGCTTCGCTGGTCAATCCGCAGTATCTCGCAAACGATGAGGCGCTGGCGGTGGAAAGCGCCCGCATCGGTGAGAAACGCGCTGACATCCTCCCCCACGTGGGCGTCAGCGCCTATGCCCGGGGTTATGGTGATGATCCTCCGGCCAATGCCTTTCCGCGCGATGCAATCGGTAAACGCGGCTATGAAGTGACACTCCAACAAACACTCTTCGACCTCAGCGCCTTCAAACAAATATCGCTGGCAAAGGAAGACTTCAAGGTCGCTACGGCGCTCAGAGAAATTCAACAGGCGGATTTTAACCATGAAGTGGCCGCGGCCTACATCCGCCTCGCGCAGACAAATGAATTGCGCGACACCTATGAACATTATCGTGAACAAATACACCGGGCGCTTCAGATAGCCCTCACACATTTCGAATTGAAAACCGCTGAGCGACCGGAGCTCGTACGCTGGGAAGGGCGTAAGGAGAGCGCCACAGTCGAATTGCTCGCCAAACGCAAAGACCTCGAACTCGCAAAAACAAATTTCCTGCGCGAGCTCGGTCGGCCAACACGTGAAGAATTTGTAATTGACAAAGGAGAATTTTCCGAGGAGGAATTTAACTACTTCCGCCGGTCCGACAGTTCCGCCGACAACCAGGCGCTCCGCAATACTGCAGAGGACTTCTGGGTCATTGAGGCCGTTTCCCATTCCCCGCTACTGAAAGCCGCCCAAAGAGCGCTCGACCGCTCAGCCACAGCCCTGAGTGTCAACACCGGGCTGGCTCTGCCAAAAATCTCCGCCAGTGTCGGATACTTCCAGGATGATTATTTCACTATCAACCCGCCTCTTGGTGTCGATGACAACGGTTTGATAGTCACCGCGCGCATTTCCGCCCCGATTTTCAATGGCGGCAAACGCTTCAAAGAGCGCGCACGAATCAAAGCGCGTATCAATGAGCTGGGCTACCGGCTGGATGAGGCGACACTAAAAGTCGCCGGCGCTGTCAGGCGCGACTACGAAGAAATGGTTGGGGGGTTGGACAAAGCGTTGTTTTCCGAGCGGTCAAAAAAGTTTGCTGAAGAGGCCCTTGAAGCTAATTTTAGCGCGTATGAGGATGACCCCAAGAACGGTGATGAGCTTGTCCGGGGGCTGGAAACACTCCTGACCGCCCAAACGGACGCAATCAACGCGCGCTACGAATTCTTTGCCGCGCAACTGAAACTCTGGCGTGACGTCGGATATGCGTACATGCCAAAAAACAGTACCGAATATCAGGACGTTCATCAGCGATTGTTGCTGTATCAGGCGCAACACACCGCAAGCAAATAACTATCTCCGCCGGTCACCATAGCTGAAACGGGCTTTCATACACAAAGAACCCTGCCAGTGTCAGGCAAACGACGACGGTGGCGATGACACGCAGGCGTTGCCCACCGGGTGACCCTGCCTGCGATTGATAGTCTTCTCCGCGCAACACTCTCACCAGTATGCGGGCATAGTAGGAGCTTGATAGCAGCCAGAGCGCCACTGTCAGCGGCTGCAGGAGCGTAACTCCGGCTCTGAATCCGGCTACATAGGCGGCCAGCAGAAACGCCAAAGATGCGAAGTAATACTTGCCGGGCAGATTCGACGGTAAAACTACTTTTCTTCTGTGCAATATCAGAGCCCCGGCGGCGAGAATGACGAGGTCTCGCAATAGTACAATGGCGGCCAGCCAGAGCGGAAACTCTCGATATACAACAAGAGCGCCAATCAGGATAACTGCCAGAATCTTGTCCGCTACGGGATCGAGGATAACACCAAAGTGATTCGCCCTGCCTGACCTTTGTTCGGCGCGGCGCGCCAAGAGGCCGTCAAAAAAGTCTGTCAGCCCGGCGAGACACAAGGCAAGAAACGCCAGCAACGAAGACGACGGTGTCCTCGACGGCAGGAGGAACACTATCCAAATAGCAATTGGAATGCGGGACAACGACAATAAATTGGGGGGTGTCAGTAACTCTCTGGCTGTTCTGGCAACTGACATAGCGTTTTTTTACGCCTCTTTACGCGAAACAACATCCCTGTTCAACAATCCACACAATCCGTAATCCAACACACAGTCCGAAAAAGCAAATCCGCCTTTGATACGCTCAAAGATTAAGTTCTTTGCGTTGCCAGTCTATAGTCGTCGTCAGTCCTTCTTCAAGTGAGACTTTCGAACGCACACCCAGCAATTCGAAACACTTCGTATCATCAGGAATGCGCCGCAACACATCCTCATATTTCTTCGAAACTTCCTCATACGGAATGAACTCTAATTTTAGTTCGGGAGCCGACGGGATTAACGAATGAATCATGCGCGCCAGGCCTTCAATGGTGATTTCACGTGTTGAACCGATATTCAAAACCTGGCCATTGGCGCTGTCTTTGAGCGTAGCCGCAACAATTCCCCTCACAGTGTCCGCGATATACGTAAAACTGCGTGTCTGCTGACCGTCACCGTGGATAGGCGTCACTTCACCCCGCAGTATCTTTTCAATAAAAACCGACTGCGGACCTCCCCACCAGCTCAGGTGGTGACGGGGACCGTAGGAGCCAAAGAAGCGCAACAAGACTACCGGGAACCCATAGGCGTCCATACTCGCCAGCGCCAGATGTTCATCATACATCTTTGAGACCGCATAACTCCAGCGCGGTTTTGAGGGAGCGCCTATCAGAGAATCGCCTTCCTCGTTGAATGGCAACGCCGAACTCTTGCCGTACACATCTGATGTCGATGCGATAACCGTCTTGCAATCCAGTTTGCGCGCGAGTTTAAGGATGTTGACTGTCCCGAGATTATTTATGACCAATGTATCAATCGCCTTGCCATAGCGGGGAATCTTGAAGGCCGCTAAGTGCACAATCCGCTCTACTCCGTCTGCGTGCGCCGCAAGCGCCTCATAGTCCAGCACATCAAGCTCGGCAAACGAGAAGCGCTCATTCTCCTGCGCAACGGATAAATTCTCCAATCTTCCCATCGAAAGGTTGTCGACGCCAATAACTTCATGGCCCTGCTCAAGCAGTGAATCAGTGAGGTGTGAGCCGATGAATCCCGCGGCTCCTGTGATAAGGATCTTCATTACTCTCTACAGTCTCGATGTTGGCTCCTGATGCGGGATTGCTCCAAAAATCCGGCGCTTCAGAATTGTGAACTTATCAATTGTCTTGACCGGTTCATAGTTGACTTGAATGAACTCTGAGAGTCCCTCAACTTCTTTCAATCTGTCTCTGGAGCTATAGCTGTCACCGGTGATTAACGGCAACCCGTCGCCCTCACCTATGACAACATAGTCTGGTGGCCGGGACATCAAATCCATCATAAACTCGGCTTTCCATGCCGCTGAGATTGACCCGGCAAAGAACGGTGTATTAAACAGAAATCTTGATGAGGGCTCAAGTCCCGAAAGGAAATAAATCTCCGGCTCAAAACTCCAGACCAGCAACCTGTCCCCGGCTTCAGCGTCCTTGCGAAGGTACTCACCTATCTGCCGACTCGTAGCACAGGAATAGTTCCCCGTCGACAACTCTTCACAGTACTGTTCAGCGTAACCCTCATCCGCTATCATTTTCCCCAAAGAGAGACATCGCTCCGGCAGTTTCCAAACGTGCGCCAGACCGAGCGCCAATGTCAAAAGCGCAAGACTCTTAGTCCACAAGCTGGCGCGGAAATCCTCCAGACTATCCAAAACCGCCACTGCGACAAGAGCGCTGAATGGACCAAGAAGTGGCAGAAAATGATAATGCAGATATTTCCCCTGCACAGCGACAACACCCGCATACACCAAACCGAATGCCAGAACAATATACTTGACACGCATTGCTTGCCCTGAATGAAGATCTCCACGGCGCTTCATCATCCGCAAGCGGACCACAACTCCGATACCAAATACCGCGATCCCGGTAATCAGCGCCGGGTAGATTGTGGCGACAGCGCCAAGTATGTAAACCGGGCGAATAATATCTGCCCAAATGCTTCCTGCATACGAAACTGCCGTGTATGACGGCAGGTAAGTGAAATTCAGATACAACCAGTCTTCCAAGGCGCCTGTCCGAATCAGATACAACCATCCCAAAAGTAGAGGTGCGACAAATCCCGTGACAAGAGCGCTGGCTGCAAACAATCGCCGCCGCCAGCTATTCTCCGCCGAAAGCGCCAACGCCGCTCCAAGCGCGGGCAGGACAAACACCAGACCGGTGGTCTTGAATAGTGTCGTCGCGCCAAGCGCCATCCCGCCCCAGAACCAGAGAGGCATAGATTTCGCCGGTTCCTGCGCCGCGCGCACTATGTAGAGCATTCCTAATACCAGAAACGGAGTGATGAAAGACTCACAATTCGCCAGCACCCGATAGTCATTCGGCAGGTAATACCAGAGCAGGTACAATATGCCGGCGACAACACCGACATACTCGCTTTGTGAGCGTCGGGACCTTTGCGGGTTCCGGGAGCGTCGCATACTTATGGCCAGCGAATAGACCAGATAGGCGGTGAACGCCGCCAAAATCATATCCATCAGCCGCACACCAATCGTCTGCGAATTCGCCAACTTGAGCGCCAGACCGTACATCCAGTACACGAGCGGAGACTTAACATCCCAGAGGTCTACATAGAGCCGGGCGCCTGTCAATAAACGCTCTCCAATGTAGGCGAAAACACCCTGATCCCGTCCGAAAGGATAAATCAGGGTCGGAAGACCAAGCAACAACCATGAGCCGCCCAGCCACATGACCGCAGGCAGGCGCAAAGCCGGAAACAGTCGTGGTCTCTCCGCCCCCTCGGAAACGTCCTGTTGCGGCATTGAACCCGCCCTGACTTGCTGAGAATGTTTTTGCGCGATGTCGGTCATGGGCTAATCCGCTCTGAGTGTCCCCGGCGGTAAAGTAACTCCCTGCGTTCGTAGGGCTTCCAGAATATCACTATATTGTACTATCGGCAGTTTGGCGCGTTTCGCCCGTCTGAACGATTCTCGCCAGCCCCAGATCAACAACGTGTCCGGAGAATGTCC
Source organism: uncultured Ignavibacteriales bacterium (assembly GCA_964516945.1). Classification (GTDB taxonomy): domain Bacteria; phylum Zixibacteria; class MSB-5A5; order GN15; family JACZUZ01; genus JAJRPJ01. Next base: position 7,118 of record CAZFAL010000050.1, on the reverse strand, counting down.
CATTGTATTAGTATGAAACACTACATTGACAATCTCCTGATCAAAGGCGCCCGTATCGAAAATCGAGTCAAGGTACCCGGAGGCAAAATCCTCGTCATCCTGGAACAAAAACGGCAACTCCAGAATCGGCAACGGAAATCCGTTTGTGTCGAGCGGAACGAACGGGAAACAGGTCCCGAACAGATACCCGGCGACATCTTTGCCTATCGGGCCATAGGTCAAATCCAGCCGAATACCGGCTGCGGCCAGCTTGCGAAACATACCCGTGTAATTCTGCGACCAGAGCAACCAATGGTTTCTGTTGATGGTAATGTCTGCGGAAGTGGCCGACGAGTCCCCCAGCCGCCCCTCTAAGATTCGCTTCTGCTCGGCAATTGCGTATTCTACCCTGAACGGTCGCAATCCCGGAAGCCCCGGACGCTTAAAGAATGAATACTGGTCAACGTGCATCCCCACCTCTCCGCCGGATGAAACAATTGCTTGTAGCCCGCGTGACGTTATCGCCGCCGGTGTCACAAGCGTTGCCGAAGTCACTCCCCATCGTTGTTCCTGCTCCGCCATCCAGGAGGCCTTGTCACCCATTCCCTCTTCGTCATGTGACATCACAAAGGCGCCGTGCGAAGATTGCGAAAATAGCGGCCGGACAGAATCCTGACCGCTAATCAGTGAAAACAACGCATGTTCGAATAGATCAAAAAACGGGATAAATGTCTTGTAATATGAACTGTCTGCACACAAATCAGAACTGACCAACGGCAGCAGTCCGGTGCGTTTGGTGATATGCGGGCTAACACTGAAGTCTTCATTCGGCCTTCCCTGCTGGATTGTCACTGCCAGTTGGCCAAAATCGAATGTCGCCAGCAACACCCGCAGACTATTTCTGTGCGTTTCGTAGAGTACGGCTGACGAATCAAATTCCAGCAGTATCTTTGATTGAGGCGGCGCCAGTGTGGACACAATTCCGTCACAGGACAATTTGAATTCCGCTACAGCCGACATACTCGCATGATTCGCACTCTGCATTCCCGTCAGGCGCGTAAATGTTCGCGGCGTGACTTTGGCTCCTAAGAGAGCAGACACAGTCTCGTTGGCGGCGCTGAGTGTGTCCGGCGCTTCAAGATAAATGACAGTTTCATCTTCATCGGACCCACTCGCTTCGCCGCCGCCTGTTTGTGAGATTCTGTCGAGTGTCGCGTTCAGATTATCGGCGAAGTGGCCACGCATCGCAGAACGGGTGAATATCCAGATGCGATGCTCTGCGAGTTTCTCTTGCGCCTGTAGTTCGGACATATCTACAATGTCATACGTACGCGATTCCTGTAGGAGAAGATTCATCCAGCCAAAGCTCCAGTCTGTTTGTGAGAATCTTCCCGAGGAGCCCGCTTTTCGAATTACGGCAGTGTCAACAACCAGCGCCACTCGCTGCCCGGAACTCACCAGGAACGGAGCGCCGAACACTTCCGGCTCATCGGCTGTCACATACACCGGATAGAAACTGAAATAATTACCGACAGCCAAAACTATCAGTGCCAGACCGGAAAGAAAAATAATTTTCCATCTGACTCTCATCGGTCCCTCCTGTGCGAATCTGCCCGACGATCAAAACTAAGTAGAAATCTGCCCATCGGAAGCGCCACCCGCCAATACCGCACATTCAAAATCTCAACTGTATCAATCTGGGCAACCTTACTCGTGTCGTCAGGGCGATAACCGTGAAGCTCTATGTTCGGCCTCGCAAGCGTCTGATACGGTACTACCAAAGCCAGATTGGAATCTCTTGTGTCACAGAACACTTCAAGAGATTCCGAATCCACTTCCCAGTTGATGGCGCTACCGGTTCGCGCATTCAGGAAGCGTTCTAAATCCGTGGCCGTAAACAGACGATGCCCACTACTCAAGGCCAAACTATAGGCGCGCCGCCAACTTGTGTAGACTGCATAGTCCGGAGCCCAGCTGAAAGTGTTGTTATGATAGAGAGCGCTGATAACTCCATGAAAGTGTTTGGCATTGTCTGACAACATCTTGGCGCCCCAGGCGCTATCGGCGCCGGCAAAGTCCTCAGTCCAGATGACCGGCGTTTCTACCAAGCCGAAAGATGCGCCCTTGTCATCGAGCGGGTGAAACGGAAATGCGCTACCAAACAAATATCCCTTGTCATGCAAATCCGGGCCATAGCTATAATCCATTGTGAAATGATATGCGTTGAGGATGCGGAAAATCCTGTACGGGTCTTCGTCCCAGAGGAAGTAGTGATTTCGATTATATGCGCTGTGAACACCGAGAGAATCAAGCCACGCGATTTGTGATTTCAGGTTTCTCTTGCGACGTAGCGGCCGCCAGCGACCGATTCCTAATGTCTCCAGCGCGGCTTTGTCCGGTCTGTCAAACCTGTTCCAATGGAAGCCGATGTCACCGGCGTGTGACAATGTTCCCGTTACTCCTTTGGCGCTGAGTTTACCGGAAGGCATAACAAACGATGTGGAAACATAGCCGTGTTGCGCTTCATACTCATTCATCCAGACACCGGCGTCACCGAGGCCCTCATCATCATGCGTCATCATGAAAATTCCGGAACTGGCTCCCGGAGCGGTGGACCAACGCGGTGTCATATTGATACTCGCGATAGTATTACCCAACTGTTTTTCGATAATATCCACCCAGGGGTATGACGAATTCAAATACACTGAATCAGCAACTAAGTCGTTGGCTTCCAAATATCGCGAATGTCCGAATTCAGAATACCGATTGCCGACGCGCAATTGTTCATCGGGCGCTCCCTGTTGTGTGAGTGTCACCCAACGCCCAAAGTCCCATCCCGTCAGCAACACTTGCCCCCGCCCGATCGGAACTGTCGTGAACAACTCAAGACCCTTTGCTGAGGAATGAGCCGAAGAATCAGGAGAGTCAGAAAAGTCAGGAGAGTTAAATGAGTAGGTTCGCAATGTTGAAAACAGTGGTAACGAATCGGGAACCGCTGAATCCGCCGGATGAATCCCGGCCTCAGCCAAAAGCGCCTGTAGTTCTCCGCGCGCTAATTTGCTGCGCGACATCGAAGAGAACTCAATCCCGGCAACTCCTGCCAGCGCTTCGCTATCCGGATAGTCCAGAACTGCAAGCCCACCCGACGAAACAAACGAGCGAATCAGCCCATACCCCGCCTGCTTCTTCGCCAATGTCTCCAACGCCGAAACGCTGAAAACGGCTACCTGCCTCCCGGCAAGTATTGCGCTGTCAAATCCTGAGATATCCTGAATATCGTAGTAGCCGAATTCCTGCTCCAGGGTATTTGCCCAACCATAGCTGAAATCAGCCGCGGCCAGTGAGCCCTCAGACCAGTGTCGTCGAATAACCGCAGTGTCAACCCAGAGCGTGACCTGCGCGCCTTCGGAGCTGAGAATAAATTCTGCAGGGACCTCACTATCGGCCTGCGGGGAAATAGTCAGCGGATAACGATGCAGAAAATAGGCCAGAGCAATGACAATACACCCTGCGCCGATAAGTCCAAAGAAAGCGCCGGATGGCGGCCTCTGATTACCACCGGATGAATTGCCATGTTTCCGATTCATAGAACCACAATCTTAAGCAAAACAAACCGTAGCGCCAACTATTCAATTCATTCAATTCATTCGAGATTCAAACGGGTGGGGCTAATATGAGTAACGACGCGAGAATAAGCTACTTCAGCGCTGTCGAAGATGTTTCTCCGGCCGGTTGTAGTGCATCGGCAATTTCGCTCGCGCATTCTCTGCCGAGCTTCACAGCCGCATTATTGTTCAATGTCGAATTGTATATCATAGAAGTATTGACAACATAGACATGCGGAATCGGAGATTGGAATCCGCCGAGACGTTGCAGATAATTGACCTCCTGCAGAGGTTGAACGTGGCGCTCACGGAACACTCGACGATGCAGGATATCGTCTTCAGACAAGTCCGGAAACATATACTTGAGACTGCCGACAAACTCCTCAAGAATCTTTTCATCGCTCCATCCCTGCGCCGGATCTTCGGCAGGCATATATTTCGGCAGGTAGACAATATGTTTGCCGCCCACATCCTCAGGACGCACGATATTTGTGGCCTCAATCACTCCGGTAAATGGCAGACGTTTGTCGAGCAGGTTTGTCACATAGTATGGCGACAACGGCTTCTTCAAGACAAGAAATACGCAGGCGATAGAGAGGTATTCCACAGCGGAGAGATTGTCCCAGTATTGGTCCGGCGCCTGTTCAATGTTTTTGCGTAGTATTTTGAGAATCGTCGGACACGGGGTAGTGAACACAACCTCATCGTATTCAGCTTCAAGCATTGCTCCGGATTGTTGATACGCAACAGTGACCTTCCCTGCGTCTGATTCTCCGACTTCAACCACCTGAGCCCCGGCACAGATTTCCACACCTTGAGCTTTCAGCGTCTTCTCCGCAGCGGCAAGAATCGTACGATACCCGCCATGAACATGTCCCATCTTTTCCTTTTGCGCCCCGCTCTCCCTCGCGCCGAAGAGCCGGTTGATAGTCGCCCAGATAAAGGCCGCCGATGTCCGCTCACGGGCGGCTCCGAGCTTACTGCGCAACAACGGCTCCCAGAGGCGCTCATAGAGACGTCTGCCAAACATTGTTGTCAGCCATTGGCGAACGAAAATCTTGTCGAGCTTCTCCGGCTCACTGATTTTGGAACTGCGTAGAATCCCCAGCCCCAAACGGAACTTGCTCCATGGACTCAAGAACGGGAACTTGATAAAATCCCATGTCGAAGAAAATGAAACCAGCTTCCCGTCACCGAAAAACCCGGTTTTCGTTTCACGCCAGAACAATTCGTCCGCAACACCGACATCGGCAAGAAACTCCTGCAAAGGCCCGTCAGTTGACAGAACAACATGATAAAACCTGTCCCAGCAGACATCTTCCCAGCAATAGGCCGAGCTGAGACCACCGAGAGCGTCATCCTTTTCAAAGATAGTTATCTTGCAATCAGAACGTTTGGCAAGCTCCAGCGCGCAGGAGAGCCCGGTCATACCGCCGCCGATAATCGCCACACGCTTTTCGGATACCCGGCCGTTATTACTGTTCAGCGTCTGACTGTGTTCGCGCATTATCGAATCAATCTGTCTGCTCGCCACGCGGTTCTGACGACGATGCGGATGGTGAGGTCTGGCTCGCAGGCGCTACGGGATGATTGCTATCCGGCTTGTAGAATGAAGTAAACAAATGCTTGCGGATGACTCTGCCGTAACTTAATCCGGTGCGAATGATTTTCATTTTTGAATCACCTACCCGGATGTTCGAATCCAGAAGCATAGGCGTTTCTGTGATTTTGGCTCCCAGTGTTTTGAACTTAATCAGGAGCTCAACCATACAGACAAAGCCGTCTTCGGTGATTACTCTGTCCCCATATGCCTGATACAAGCTCTCAACCGCAGAACGACGATACATACGGAAGAATGAGCTGAACGTGTTCAATTTGCTCAACCCAAGCGCGTATTTAAGCATCAGGTTGGCGACAATACTAAGCACACGACGAAGTAAAGGCGCCCCCACGACTTTTCCTGCACCATAGACCGAGGCCAGCGACACATCGCTTCCGCGATTGATTTGTTCCCGCATCCGACCCAGCACACACAAATCGCTGGTGTTATCCGCCTCAAGCGTCACAAAGACATCATCGTTTTGCGCTGTCTCGAGCGCCTTGCGAAATGCGGCGTCAAACGCCGCCCCCGGTCCCTGATTCCTTGTGAAGCGAATAAGTGTCACCGGCATGACTCTGGAAAACTCCTCAACTTTGGCGGCGGTGCCATCCGTAGAACAATCATCGACTACAATTATCCGGTAATCACTCTCGATGTATCTCGAAATACGCCGCAAATTCGCAAAAAGGAACACCAGATTATCTTCCTCGTTGTAAGCGGGAATCAAGAAATGTATGGTCGCTGAATGGCTACTCATGGTTCCTCTCTACTTCGCACTGCGCCCAACTCTTGCAGAAGTAACGACATCCACTGTTCGTCTGCAATCATTTGCAATAAATGCTTGAAAATGAATCGCCTCAGAGTATAGGTTTCTTCCGCTACAGAACAAAGGATTCAAACAACGCCCTCTGCCTTCCGCCTAATCATTTGTCCGGACTCCCCGCGCTAACCCGCCCCGCTTCGGTAAAACACAACTTCGCGGAACACACCTGCAAAAAATTTTGTATTATGATGGCGTAATATACGGGGCGGTTACGGCCTGCATCCGTATAATACTCATGAGCAAAGACAGTACCAAATCAGCGCAAAAGAGACAACAGGTACAGCATTTATTCCTCTCAAAACGGATATCCCACAGATGCCCTCAATAACCAACCTGAGAATACCACAGCAACTCAGATCGCGACAAGCACACAAATACACGTTCGTCTGTATACTTCTGGCTCTTGCACAGTTCGTCTTAGCGCCGACAACCGCCAATGCCGATGTCAACGCCACCGGCTGGAAAACCAATGAGGAAGCCAGAACACGGCTCCTGACTCCTTTTGGACTTGAGAATGACGGCAAAACTGTCTGGATAGGTCTGGATATGGACCTGGAGCCGGGGTGGCATTCCTATTGGAAGAATCCCGGCGATGCCGGCTTGCCGCCAGCCTTCCCCGAATTCGATACCACATATATCAGTAAGGTTGAGGTTAATTTCCCACCGCCCAAATTTTATCCCTTCGGAGGCGGACTTGACGCCAACGGCTATGCCCACGGTGTCGTCTATCCGGTGAAGCTTACTCTTACCGACAAGGCGCTTGCACAGAAGAGCATCCCATTGAAACTCGGCATGTTCTATCTGGTCTGCAAAGACCTCTGTATTCCACATGATGAATCATTTGACGGGGAATTAGTTCTCAACCGCGACGGCTCAGCGACTTCCCAAAGTCCCTATGCGGACAAATTGCGCAAAGCGTTGTCCCTCTTGCCCAAATCCCCGCAGGAAGTCCCGGAGGCAAACCTGCGCGAGTCCCTCACACCACAGGGAAGCGACTACCTGCTGACTATCGTATTTCATTCGCCGGTCGTCGCTGAGAATTTCCCGTCAATTTTCTTCCTGCAAACGCCAACCCTGAAACTCGGTAAGCCGGAATTCAATGTCGGCAAAG